>JAFSHU010000153.1 GCA_017440145.1 Bacillota bacterium | reverse complement strand
TGCCCCTTTCCCGCATCCCCAGCCTGATGCTGAGCCCCCAGCAAAACCGGGAGCTGGAGCAGGCTCTGGCAGCTTATCTGGATTATCATCTGGAATACGCCCCCAAGGCCAGGCGGGTTCTGCAGCAGATCAAAAATTATTAAGAATTTTTCTCAATAAGCTTGACAAAGAAAGTTTTTTCTGCTAAACTATAGTCAAGCCAGATGTGGCTGGAATATTTTAGAAAAAATTACATAGTCTATTCTTTACACACGCAGTATTTAAATATAGGAGGGTATTATTATGGAACTGAAAGGTAGCAAAACGGAAGCGAATCTGATGACTGCATTTGCCGGCGAATCTATGGCCCGCAACAAATACACCTACTATGCCTCCCAGGCGAAAAAGGAAGGCTACGAACAGATCGCTGCCATCTTTACCGAAACTGCAAATAACGAAAAAGAACATGCCAAGCTCTGGTTCAAGCTGCTCCACGGCGGCGTTCCCGGCACCGCACAGAATCTGATCGATGCTGCAGAAGGCGAAAATTACGAATGGACCGATATGTACGCCAAATTCGCACAGGAAGCCCGTGAAGAAGGCTTTGAGCACATCGCCAAGCTGATGGAAGGCGTTGCCGCCGTTGAAAAGCATCACGAAGAACGCTATCGCGACCTGCTCTCCCGCGTGCAGGATGGTACCGTTTTCGTCCGTCCCGATGAACAGGTTTGGGTCTGCGGCAACTGCGGCCACCTGCATCTGGGCACCGCTGCTCCGGAAGTTTGCCCGGTCTGCGCCCATCCCAAGGCATATTTCGCCATCAACTGCGAAAGCTACAAATAAGCAGCATACGGCGAAAGCCCCCATTCTTTAGTAAGCAAGAGCCACGGCAAATTCCTTTGACGTGGCTCTTTTTGTATCTCAGAGGAAATGCATAAAAACAAAAGCCATATCCCAAAATCAGGAAGGAGGATCTTTATGAAAAGCAATGGCAGCAAATGGCGCAAATTCTGGGCATTCCCCCTGCTTCTTGCCGGATTGGCAATGAGCGGCTGTGCCGTACAGCAGAATGAGCCCGCAGCAAATATTCCGGAGGTAGAAAAAATGGATTTTTCCTATGAACCCGAAAATGTCATCTTCCTGGCCGGCGGCTGCTTCTGGGGCGTTGAGCAGCTGATGCAATCCATCCCCGGGGTGATCGATGCACAGAGCGGCTATGCCAACGGCAGCGGTCGACTGGAGGCAAATTATGATTCCGTCAGCACCGGCGAAACCGGCTTCCGGGAAACCGTCCGCGTGGAATACGACCCCGAAGAGATCAGCCTGGATGCGATCCTGATGGCCTATTTCTACGTGATCGACCCCACTGTGGGAAATCAGCAGGGCAACGATATGGGCAGCCAGTACCAGACCGGCGTTTACTACACCAACGACAAAGCCAAGGAAACCGTGGAGCGCATCGCCGAGCTGGAAAAAAGCCGCCACAACGAATTCCGGGTGGAGATCGGCCCCCTGCTGAATTTCTACTTCGCAGAGGAATACCATCAGAACTTCCTGGAAAAGAACCCCAGCGGCTATTGCCACATCCCCCGGGAGGAAATCGAGCTTTTCTCCAAGCTGCAGATCGACCCGGGCGATTACCAAAAGCCCGCTGCGGAGGCCATCCGGGATAAGCTGACCGCTGAGCAATACAACATCACCCAGGAAAGCGGCACGGAAATGCCCTTCGAAAACGAATTCTGGGATCAGTTCGAAAAGGGCATCTACGTGGATGTAGTCACCGGTGAGCCGCTGTTCTCCTCCACGGATAAATTCGAAAGCAGCTGCGGCTGGCCGGCCTTCTCCCAGCCCATCGAGGATCCCAGCATCATCGAGCTGGAGGACAAAAGCTATGGCATGATCCGCACAGAGGTCCGCAGCCGGGCCGGGAATTCCCACCTGGGCCACGTTTTCGAAAACGACCCGGAATCCCCCAATGGTGTGCGCTACTGCATCAACAGCGCCGCCCTGCGCTTCATCCCCTACGCAAAGATGGAGGCAGAGGGTTACGGCTACCTGCTCTACCTCTTCGAATAAGCCAGGGTGCAGCAGGAACATCCGGCCTGTGTTTCTCTTCCCTCCTGCAAGCGCAGCCCGGGGAGCCGAAGCAGCACCGGCGCTTCCTTCCCCCCAACAGGGGAGCCGCTGATGCCGCAGCAAAGAAAGACAAAGCAAAAGCATCCCTATGGTTTCGATCATAGGGATGCTTTTTTGCATAGGTGCAGCCTCCTATTGCCTGGGGGCTGCCCGATCGCAGCAAACGCAGGACAAAATCGCTTTTCATCTCATCTTACTGCTGCATTGTTGAATTTATTGCAATTTCATGCTAAAATAAGACATAAAGATTCTTACTCATTGCCAAACATGTTCTGATCAGAAAGAGGTGTTTCCCGTGGGCTGAGCTGCGCTGCCCTGCACAGTGATCTGCGAAAGGAGAATCCTTATGAAAAGCAAAACAATCCTGCTGCTTATTCTTTGCTGCCTGCTGCTCTCTGCCTGCGGGCAGGAAGCGCCGCAGCCGGAAGGAGAGAATCCTGCCCAGACAGAGGAAAGCCCTGCTCCCAGCCGGGAATACAGCATCAATGAGCCCTATGAATACCCCATCCGCCCCGGGATGCCGGAGTGGGCGGAGCTGGATGGCCTGCCGCAGATGGGAACGGCCTGCCGGATCCCGGTGGATATTCTGCTGAACATGAGCACGGAAGCCCTGGTGGAGACGGTGATGGATTATCCGCTCCTGTGGAACATACTCGCCTATGATTCCCCGGCAGCCGGTGTAGAATCAGTGGAAAGCTATTTCAACGGCCTGCCTGCGCTCTATGGGCGGGCGGATGGCCTCTCCGCCTTCCGTGAGAATTATGAGGCCCTTTCCGCTTTGATCGACTCCGGCGAGCTGCCGGAAGAGGAAGCCACCGTGGCCCGGCTGAACCTGCGTACAGCGGGCTTCATCCTGGAACGCATGGAGGAGCTGGATGCCCGGGCCGCGGAATGGGCTGCCCAGGGCAATGTGGAGCAGGAAAGCAGCTACAGCCTGGAGCGCATCCCCTTCTCCGTCCCGGAGGGCCTGAGCCTGGATCAGCGCCTGGATGTACTGGACGCGGACAGGACGCGCCTGCTCTACAGCATCCGGGAAAACGTGAACACGGGCAGCATCTACCCGCCTATGAATCAGAAGCTGGGACTCTATTCCCTGGAGAGCGGGGAGATCCTGCTGGAGCTCCCCCTCCCGGACAGCCAGACCCTGCAGAGCGCAGCCCTGCTGCCGGAGGGCTTTGTCTTTTTCCAGAACGAAGGCAGAAACCTCCAGCTGATCCGGGTGGACGCAGCCGGGCAAAGCAGCCAGCTGGATAGCGGCAGATATTATATGATCAAAAACGAGCCGCCGGAATTCGCCCTGCTGGAGGATGGCACACTGCTCTACAGCTACCAGAAGCAGGTGGAAGAGGAGCTTTTCCGCGCCGTCCTGCGGGCGGTGGATGGGGAAGGCCGGGTCAGGACCCTGCTGGAGCTGGATCAGAAAAAAGAGGATTGGGATGATCCCCAGCCCAGCAGGCTCATCAGCAACGGGCGGGATTACATTTTCTTCCTGCAAAAGGAAAAGAGCTTCTTCCGGGGCAGCATCGATACGCCGCCGGAGGAATACCGGCTCAAAGCCGGGCAGCTGCTCGCGGGTGAGCTCCTGGCGGATGGAGGCATCTTCCGCCTCCATGACTGGGCGGCGGGATACTGGGCGGAGAACATGCTCTGCCTGGATATGGAGGCTCAGCACAGCAGCGAGGAGCAGGAGCTGAACCATGCCTTCCTGCTGGAGGAGCTTTGCGGCAACGGCAAGGATCAGATTCTGGGGCTGGATCCGGAGATGAAGCAGATCTACGCCCTCACTGTCAGGGATGGCCTCATCCAGAAGGAGCTGCTCAGGCATGAGGCGCTTCCCCAGGGGATGAGCGTCCGCTTCTTTAATCTTTCGGAGGACAGCTACCTGCTGGATTATCCCCAGGCTGACCTGATCTACCTGCTGCGCTTCCTTCCCACGGAATAGAATGCACACAAAAAGCCGCCCTTTTCTCAAGGGCGGCTTTGCTGTTCCCGAAAGTCGGCAAACCGTTCTTCTTTTAAAAAAAGAGGAAGCGGGAAAACACTTCTTCTTGGTCTGCCGCTCCTGAATGAGAAGTGCAAGCCAAATGTTAAAAGTTTCTTGCTTCTTCTTTTCAAAGAAGAAGGGCTTACCAGAGAAAAACAGGTAAACCGCCCCTTTTTGAAAAAAGGGGCACCAAAAACTTTTATCTTTGGGCCCTGCTTCTC
>JAFSHU010000152.1 GCA_017440145.1 Bacillota bacterium | reverse complement strand
GTCGTTTTAAGGGGGGAAGGGGATTCCTAAGTGGGCTTGCAAAGTTCGCCCAGCCTGACGGCTGGCTCGAACTTGGGGAGAATCGAAACTCCAAAGTTCGGGTCGCGCCAGCGAACCGAATCTTTCAGGCCTACCTTAGGCCGCCGGAGGCAAAGCCAAGAAAAGTGCTCGACCTCATAAAAAAGCAGAAGAAACCCACAGGTTCCGGCGAAGCAGGAATCCTGTAAGATCGCCACCTTGTTCAGCTGTGTACTGCTGCGCAGTCCTGCAGCTGAACTTCCTCGCGATGACAGTAAATTACGCAGCTGCCCAAAATAAGTGTTTTTGCTGCCGCTTTTTTCTAAGTTCGGTTTGCGGATAGCAAAGCCGAACTTGTAAGCGGCGGTTTCCATTCTTTTAAACCCCCAACTTTCTTGAAAGAAAGTTGGATACAGAACTTTCGCGTTTGGATGCTGCTTCTGACTTCTGTCATTGCGAGGCAGACAAGCTGTGATTTTGCCTTGGCAAAAGCCAGCTTGGCAACGTGGCAATCTTCAAGATAACTTTCCGCATCAAGCTCCCTGCATCACATGGACATACCGCCATCCACGGCGATGACCTGCCCGGTGATATAATCGCTGCCGGGGCCGGAGAGGAAGGCCACCAGCTCGGCCACCTCTTCCGGGAGGCCGACTCTGCCCAGGGGAATGCTTTCCAGCAGCTTCTGGCCATGCTCGCCCAAGCCGGCGGTCATATCCGTTTCGATGAAGCCGGGGGCGATGGCATTGCAGCAGATGCCCCGGGGAGCCAGCTCCTTTGCCACGGATTTGCTCAAGCCCAGCAGACCGGCCTTGGCGGCGGCATAATTGGCCTGCCCCGCGTTGCCGCGCAGACCAATGACAGAGCTGATATTGATGATCTTTCCGCTGCGCTGCCGCACAAAAATCGGCGTGGCGTGGCGGATCATATTGAAGGCGCCCTTCAGATCGGTATCCATCACCAGATCATACTGGCTTTCCTTCATGGTCATGAGCAGGCCGTCCGCTGTGACGCCTGCGTTGTTCACCAGCACATCCAGGGAGCCGAAATCCGCCTTCACCTGCTCGGTCACGGCCTTGCAGGCAGCGTAATCCGCCACATCGCAGAGGTAAGCCCGCGCCTCCGCGCCCAGGGCTTCCAATTCCCGGCAGACAGCCTCCGCCGCCTCCTGATTCCGGGCATAGATCAGGGCGATCTTTGCCCCTTCCTTTGCCAGGCGCAGGCAGATGGCCTTCCCGATGCCCCGGGAACCCCCGGTGACCAGGGCCGTCTTGCCCCTAAGCAATGGACTGCACCCCGGCCAGTGTCTTTGCCAGGCTGGCGGAGTCCTCCACGTTAAAGACCCTGACCTCACTGTTGATCTTGGAGATAAAGCCGGAGAGGGTCTTCCCGGCGCCCACCTCGATGAAGGTATCCGCGCCGTCTGCGATCATGTTTTCGATGGTCTCCACCCAGCGCACCGGGTTGATGAGCTGCATCACCAGCAGCTCCCGGGCATTGTCCCGATAGGGTTCCGCCAGGTAATTGGAATAGAGGGGGATCTCCGGGGTGGAGAAATGGGCGTAGTGCAGCTTCTGGTTCAGACCCAGGGCTGCCTTGCCCATGAAGGGGGTATGGAAAGCGCCGCTGACCGGCAAAGGCAGGGCCTTGCCGCCGGCGGCTTTCACCGCTTCCTTGAAAGCGCCCAGCTCTTCCCGGAGACCGGCCACCACCAGCTGCCCGGGGCAGTTATAATTCACCGGGTAGACATAGCTGAATTTCCGGCACAGGGCTTCCACCGTCTCAAAGGGCAGGCGCACCACAGCCACCATGGCGCTGTCGAACTGCAGAGAGGATTCCTGCATCAGCGCGCCACGCTGGCAGACCAGATCAAAGCCCTCTTCATAGCTGAGCACACCGGCGAAGGCAGCGGCTGCCACCTCCCCCAGGGAGAAGCCCGCCACCATATCCGGCTGCACGCCGGACTGCTGCAGGGCATAGGCGCTGGCCATATCCACGCAGTAGAGGCAGGGCTGGGTGTTTTTGGTCTGCTTCAGCTCCTCCTGATCCCCGCTAAAGCATTGGGCAGAGGTGCCGGGGCGGCGTTGATCCGCCATATCGAAAATTTTCCGGGCATGGGGGCTCTGCTCGTAAAGATCCTGCCCCATGCCAACGTATTGGGCGCCCTGGCCCGGGAAAACAAAGGCGATTTTACCCATTGATTTGCTCCGTTCAGTAAGATTTTTGCTTCTCCCGAAGGAAGTTCTCTTCAGGAGCGCAGCGTCGTTTTGCTGGAAAAGCTTTCTCGCGACGACAATAAATTACGCAGCTGCCCAAACTAAAAGTTTTTGTTGCTGCCTTTTTATGAGGCCGAGCGCTTTTCCTAGCTTTGCCTCCGGCGGCCTAAGGTGGGCCTGAAAGATTCGGTTCGCTGGCGCGACCCGAACTTTGGAGTTTCGATTCTTCCCAAGTTCGAGCCAGCCGATAGGCTGGGCGAACTTGAATGGCCCCTTAGGAATCCCCTTCCCCCC
>JAFSHU010000151.1 GCA_017440145.1 Bacillota bacterium | reverse complement strand
GCCTGGGAATAGAAATAGATACCCAATTTCAAACCGGCAGCACCGGCGCCCAGCATATTTTCCTCATATCTGGAATCCAAAGTCAGCCTCCCTTCGGTATTCCCCCTGTAGCCCAAGCGGATAAAGGCAAAATCAATCCCATCCTCTGCAACCGCCTGCCAATCGATCTCCCCCTGCCATTCAGAAACATCGATCCCCTTTTCCACCTGGCCGGGCAAATAGACCGGGCGTTCATTCTCCATAATAAAATCTTCTGCACGATAGCAGTTCAAGGGGACCCCTGCCAGGACGGGCAGCTCATTCTTGCCGAAAAAGATGGTATCCTGAGCGCCATAGCTGAGCATCGCGCCGGAGAGATTGATGATGTTTCCATCCACCACAGTATTTTCCAGAATGACCTTTTCCGAATCTCCGCCGGCAATGAAAAGATCGCCTGTGATATGAGAATTGAGCAGGAGGGTTCGTTCTCCGGCCAGCAAAACATTGCCTTCCACATAGGTATTGAAAAGGCCGTTGTTCCGCCACAATGCATCAATGATGTTATCCAGAATGACCACCACCTCCGCCCGGGTGATGGGCTCCTGGGGGCGGAAAAACTCCGGACTGTCTGTAATGTAACCGGCAGCGCTCAGAACCGTAACCACGGGCAAAGCCCAATCCGCCACCGCGGCCGCATCCGCATAGGGCAGAGTAAATTCCGGGATCATCTGATCCAGGCCCAGCGCTCGTGCGATCATCACCACAGCTTCCTGACGAGTGATCCCATCCTCCGGACGGACTCGATCTTCATAGCCCAGCATAATCCCTGCGGCGTTTACCTGCAGCACCGCTTCCGTGTACCAGGTATCCGTCAGATCAGAGAAATGATTCTCCCCTGTCTCTGAATACTGGAAGATCCGATCCAGGATCAAGGCCATCTCCCCACGGATGATGCCGTCATCCGGGCGAAAAAGACCATCGCTGCCCTGAATCACCTTACGTTCGCTCCAGGTTTCAATCGCTTCGGCAGCCCAGTGCCCTTCGGTATCAGAATATGTATACTCCATCTCGGCAGAGGCCATTGCACTACAGGTAAAAAACAAAAAGCAGGAAATCAAGAATACCAAAACGATACGGCGCATGCTTTTCTCCTTAAACGGGGGTAGTTTGACAGTCCCAATGAAAGGGCTGTCCAAATATGCGATATTATAGCATACACCTTGAAAAAAAGAAAGTCTGTGCGCCACCTCTGTCTCCTTGCTTTTTCCGGATTTTATCTCCATCCATAGGAGCATACAGGGGTATCCGAGAACAAAGTAAGTCCTGAAGCCCGAAAAACATACCAAAACTTCATGCAACTTTTTCAAAAGTTTCAGCGTCTAAAAGAAATTGGGGAAGCTTCTTCCTAGCTCCTTTCCTTAAAGCATGGTATAATAATAAGCGGCTGCATATCCCCTTCCGGAGGAACCAAAAACCATGGAAACCAATTTTTTTTCCCAGCTCTTTTCCCGGCTGGGTGAGATATTCGCATATTGCTGGCAATGGCTGGGAGACAACCAGGCAACGGCAGCCCAATGGTATAGCGGGATCATCCGCTGGCTCATGCCCGTTCTGGCACTGCTGATCCTCTTATCTGTGCTGAAATCCATGTTCTGCGTGCGAAACCCTAAAGAAACCTGGGCTTACCTTGTCGTGGATAAAGCATTGCGTTTCCCTATTACGCACTGGGAATGCATCATTGGTCGTGCCCGCCATTGCGATGTGGTAATCAATCTGCCCACTGTCTCCCGCAGCCAATGCGCCCTGACCAGAGATGACCAGGGAAACTGGATGGTTCATAATTTATCCGAAAAACAAGCCACACGGGTAAACGATACAGAAGCCAGCACGCCCCTGCCCATTTCTGCCGGAGATACCCTCTCCTTTGGGGATACGGCTTTGCACTTCGAACTCTTAAGCAAAGAAGAACTCCGCACGCAGCAATTTTTGCGGAAGGCTGAAAGCAAAGCCATCCCGCCCTGGCATTCCTTGCTGCTGCTCACACTTTTTCAGCTTTTAACTGCCATCCAGCTGATATTGGTTCGGCCGGAATACAGCCGGAGCATCCTCCTTTCTTTCGCAGTGGTGGCTGGCTTGATGTGGTCCTATACGCTGATGTGGCGCATTCTTGGCCGAAAAGGCTTTGAGCTGGAAACCCTGGCCTTTTTCTCCTGCACCATGAGCCTTGCTATCACAGCCAGCTCCGCACCGACCGCCCTGGGCAAGCAAACGATCGCCATTCTTCTGGGGGTCGTGGCTTTTCTGATCCTGGGCTGGTGGCTGCGGGATCTGGAGCGAAGCGTAAAGCTGCGCTACCCCATGGCTGTTGCTACCCTTTTTCTGCTCTCGCTGTCCCTGATTTTTGGGGCAGTGACCTTTGGTGCGCAGAACTGGATTCAGATCGCCGGTGTCTCGATCCAGCCCTCCGAATTTGCAAAAATCAGCTTTATTTTTGCCGGGGCCGCCACCATGGATCGACTCTTCGTGAAGCACAATCTCTGGGGCTTCATCCTCTTTTCCGTGGGCTGTATGGGCTTACTGGGGCTGATGAGTGACTTTGGCGCGGCGGCAATCTTTTTTATCGTATTTCTTGTTATTGCCTACCTGCGCTCCGGTGATTTTGCCACCATGTCCCTGATTGGAGCAGGCGCAGTGCTGATTGTTGGCTTAGTGCTTCGTTTTAAGCCCTATATTGCCACCCGCTTTGCGACCTGGGGGCATGTGTGGGAGTTTGCCAACAGCGGAGGCTACCAGCAGAGCCGAGCCATGTCAGCCGCCGCCAGCGGCGGCTTGATCGGCGTCGGTGCAGGCAATGGCTGGCTTCGGGAAATCGCTGCAGCCGATACGGATCTGGTATTCGCCATGCTTGCTGAAGAATGGGGGCTGATCATTGCACTTCTATCCGTAGCAATCGTAATCACTATGGCCACTTTCTCCGTGCGGATCATCCGCAATGGGCGCTCCGCCTTTTACACCATAGCCGCTTGTGCTGCAGCGGCTTTGCTGGTTTTTCAGGCGGCCTTAAATGTTCTCGGCTCCGTGGACATTCTTCCCCTGACCGGCGTGACCTTCCCCTTTGTTTCCAATGGCGGAAGCTCTATGATCTCCTGCTGGGCTTTATTGGCATTTATAAAAGCAGCGGATACCCGCCAGGGCGCCAGCTTTGCTGTTCGCAGCAAGCCGCTGATATGCCCCAGGCAGGATGATATCCAGAAAGAAACCGAAGAAGTTGCCATAGCCACAGAAAGCCAAGCCGAGGGGGATGAAATCAGCTCTGCCTTCTCCCATTTCTCCCCCGAGAATTTTTCGGGCCCACTGCTTCCTGACATCTGCTGGGATGAGGACGCATCTCCGCAGAAGGCGCAAAAGCATACGCAGGTTTTCCGGCAGGCAAGGGGACAATACACTGCCCCGGAAGAGGAGGACGCAGAATGAAAAAATTAACTGCACGCAGCCTGATCTGTCTCTTTCTGGCAATGCTTCTGGCACTGGGGACCGCTCTTTTTGTGTTTCGCTGGTTCCGGGAGGGCAGCAGCTGGGTCAGCTTTTCTGCAAACGATCATCTATACAGCAATGGCGTACTCAAATCCGGAACAATCCTGGATCGCAATTCTGTGATCCTGGCAGAGGCCGGGGAATCCGGCTGGAGCTTTCATGAGAACAGCACTGTGCGCCAGGCAAACCTGCATGCCACCGGGGATGGCCAGGGAAAGATCGGAACCGGCGCCACCAACGCCTTTGCCGGCAAGCTGAGCGGCTATAACTTTCTTACGGGTGCAAGAAGCCTGTTCGATGGAGGCCGGCGAATCTATCTGACCATCGATTCCGGGCTGAATCAAACCGCCCATACTGCTATGGCTGGGCATAAGGGCTGTGTAGCCGTGTACAACTATAAAACCGGCGAAATCCTCTGCATGGTCAGTGCTCCTGCTTACGATCCGGCCTCCCCGCCGGAGATCAGCGAAGAGGATGAGTCTCTGAAAGGCGCTTATATCAATCGTTTTCTCTCCGCTTCTTTCATCCCCGGCTCCACCTTCAAACTGGTAACCTGCACCGCAGCGCTGGAAACGATAGAAGACATTCAAACCCGAAGCTTCCACTGCACGGGCAGCCTGCCGCTGGATGATTTCACAATCAGCTGCACTGCTCCCCATGGGGAGCTGGAGCTCGGGAAGGCGCTTACGGTCTCCTGCAACTGCTTTTTTGCACAGCTGGCAGTAGAAATGGGGCCGGAGGTGATGGAAAACTATGTCAGCCAGGCAGGATTCCTGGAGGGCTACAATATAAATGGCATCCCCACCAAGGCTTCCAGCTTTGATTTTCGCAGCGGCAATGCAGGAGAACTGGGCTGGTCCGGCGTTGGGCAGGGCTTTGACCTGGTGAATCCCTGTGCGCTGATGGTGTATGCGGGGGCCATTGCCAACGGAGGAAAAGCTGCAGAACCGCAGCTCATCGCCCATACAAACACAAAAGATGATCTGCGCATCAGCCTCTATTTGCCGCAGAAAACAAAGCAGCTGATCTCCGCTGATACGGCAGGCCAGCTGCAGCAGATGATGAAAGACAATGTAACAAACAATTACGGAGCTGAAAATTTCCCCGGGATGCGTGTAGGTGCAAAATCCGGCACGGCACAGGATGGCGGCGAGAATGACAACGCCTGGTTCCTGGGCTTTGTGGAGGACGAGGCTCATCCTTTGGCCTTTGTGGTGTTCCTGGAAGGTGGCGGTTTCGGCAGCAGCGCGGCAGGCAGCGTAGCCAGCCAGGTTCTGCAGGCCGCGATCCGTGCAGGCTATTGATCCTCTGCTTCGTGCCGCCAGGGCTGCAAAAAATATCCTCAATGCAATAAACAAAAAACAAAAGCTCCGCTAAAGGAAACGGGAACCTCTAAAAAAAGCCAAGCTGCCTTCTGCAGCCTGGCTTTTTTGTTATTCCCACCGTTTAAAGCTTACGCATAGTCACGAGTTTTATAAATAAGCACCTGCTTCTCTATCTCTTTTTATAGATAAGCAAT
>JAFSHU010000150.1 GCA_017440145.1 Bacillota bacterium | reverse complement strand
TGTTGCGGATCATTGCCATGCTGCTGATCGTCCTATCCCACATCTGTGCCCACAGCGGCTTTGTGATCGACGGCGGCTCCGTGAGCCTGAACCGTCTGCTGGTGCAATGGGGAGCGCTGGGCGGTCTGGGAAATAATCTGTTTGTGCTGATCTCCGGATATTTTCTCTGCACCAGAGGCACAAAAGCGCCATCTCTTGGGAAACTCTTTGTACAGGTGTGGTTCTACTCCATCAGCCTCTTTGTGGTCTGTAAATTTGCTTTTGATTATGACTATAGCCTGATAGCCCTGGCAGAGGTTTTCTTGCCCACCATATTCCAGGAATACTGGTTTTTTACAGCCTATGTTCTTCTGGCGCTGCTGAGCCCCTTCCTGAATCTCTTCCTGGAAAGCGTGAGCAAAACCGGCCTTCGGAAGCTGCTGCTTCTGGCCGGTGTCCTGTGGGTGCTGATCCCAACCTTTACCCGGATGCAGATGGGTGGAAACAAGCTGACCCATTTTATGTTTTTGTATCTGATCGGGGCCTACTTCCGCAAATACCCGGAGAATCTCTTCTCCCGAAAAGGGCTGCGCCGCCTGGTGACACTGGCCAGCTTCGCCCTGCTGTTTCTCTCAACCCTGGCCTTCGAAGTTCTGGGAACCAAATGGAGCATCTTTGACTCCCATGGCAAGTTTTTCTTTGAGAGCAATACCCTGCTGGTGATGGGGGCTTCTCTGGGGCTGTTTTCCATGGCCATCTACGGAAAAGCATTCTTCAATCCCCTGATCAATGGAATTGCAGGCTGCACCTTTGGCGTGTACCTGATCCACGATAACCCGGCCGTGAGAAAGCTCCTCTGGCGGCAGCTGCTGCCCCATGGAGCATACATGGATTCTCCTTTCCTGATCGTGGGGATGCTCTTCAGCGTGACTGCAGTATTCCTCCTGTGTACCGGGATCGAATACTTGCGGCAGAAGACCCTGGCCAAGCCCATGCTGTTTCTCTACGAGAAAGTCACAGGACTGCTGCTTCGCTGGGGGAGCGGCATTTGGGGCTTCGCCCGCAGAAAGTTCGGTCTATAAAGGAAAGGAGCGGATACTATGAAAAAGATGAATTTTTTAAATACACAGCACTGGCAGACAGTCAAGGTGGAAGGCTGGGACGGAGAGGGAAATGCGGTTCCTCCGGAAAGCGAGCAGCTGCAGAGCCTCTCCTTCAGCGGAGACGGCGTGCAGACGGGGAAGGTCTTCCCCGGTGAGCTGGCCCTGACGGTGGACTATAAGAAGATCCCCAGCTATCCCACCCCCCTGACCTTCCTCTGCGCAGGGGAGGATACCGGCCATGTGGATACCTATGTGCTTCAGGACGAGGAAAACCTCCGCTACCGCCCGGAATGCAGCAAGAAGATCAACGTCTTCGTCCCCAAGGACTATGACGGCAGCAGGCCCTACCGGCTGCTGTACTGCTTTGATGCCCAGAATCTCTTCTCCCGGGCGGGGGAC
The DNA here is from genome assembly GCA_017440145.1 of Bacillota bacterium. Lineage (GTDB taxonomy): Bacteria > Bacillota > Dehalobacteriia > UBA4068 > UBA4068 > RGIG3155. The sequence goes on along the minus strand of JAFSHU010000150.1, from coordinate 995 downwards.
TATACCCAAAATGCCGATCCCTACGGCGGCTGGCAGCTGGATATTGTGCTGCAGGCCCTGAAGGAGCAGTACGGCAAGGAGATCCTGGTAGTGGCCATTGATAATGCCGACCTGCTGCGGATGTCGGAGCTGTTCCCGGATCTGAGGGGCTATGGGCCGATTTCGGAGCTGGCGAAGGCAGAGCAGCGGAACCATCTGGTCGGGACACACCTGGATCAGCTGGCAGATTTTATGCGCAAGACCGTCCATCCCCTGATCCTGGAGAAATACAACGTCGACGAGACCGGGATGGGGATCTGCGGCTCCTCTATGGGCGGCCTGGCCGGGCTCTACTGCGCCCTGCGGGATCTGGGGGTGTATGACTATGTGATCTCCTATTCCCCGGCCTACGGTCTCTACGAGGAGAGCGCCTGGTACGGCTGGCTCAAGACCCTGGATCTGCAGAACCGTCCCCAGCCCAAGCTCCATATTTTCTGCGGCGGGGCTGACCTCCTGGAGCAGGAGCTGGAGAAGACCGCCCGCCGTATGAAGACCATTCTCACAGACTGCGGCTATGATGGCGACAAGATCTACGAAACCTACGACCCGGACAAAAAGCACAATGAGGAATCCTGGCGGCTGATCCTGGCAGAGAGCTTCACCAGACTTTTCGATCTTTAAGAAATGCAAAAAATTCCCCCCGGCGCAATGCCCTTGCGCCGGGGGGAGTTTTTTGGAAAGCGCTCAGAAATTTCCGGCCTCTGCACTTTTGAGCTGAAGCTGGAGCTTGTCCGCAATGAGAGCGATGAATTCACTATTGGTAGGCTTGCCCTTGGTATTGCTGACGGTATAGCCAAAGAAGCGCTGCAAGGTATCCAGATCGCCTCTGTCCCAGGCGACTTCTATGGCGTGGCGGATGGCCCGCTCCACTCTGCTGGGCGTGGTCTGGAATGCTTTCGCCACCTGAGGATACAGGACTTTCGTGATGGCATTGATCACATCCATATCATTGACTG
>JAFSHU010000149.1 GCA_017440145.1 Bacillota bacterium | reverse complement strand
GCAGCAGACAAGAAACAGAGGCAAAAACAAATCCTGCAAAGGATAAAAAAGTTGGAAAAGCCGATATTCCTGCTCATGGGCATCTCCATAAAGTAGGGGATCCAGCAGCGTGAATTGCAGGCGGCAGTTCGCTGCGGAGAAAGAAAAGGCGGGGCCAGCATCCGAAAAAGCAGGAATGCGCTGCAGGGAGCCATCGCCCACCACGGCGGCGTAATCCACCACCACATGAGGCAGCTCCTCGTTATAAAAGCCCTCGACCGTCTCCCCGTAATCCACCTGCGGGGTTTCGCTTTCCATATTTGTATCTGTAATCTTTACATACAGAGCCATGCTTTCCCCGGCGGGATCCGGCAGAAGCTCCGAAGTCCCCTCCGCAGAGAGGGGCAGCTCCAGGACGATCTCATTCCCCAAGGCATCCACAGCCCAGAAGCTTTCGATCTGCATATTCCCCGGATAGAGATAGGCTTCGATCCATTCCTGACTCAGAGAGCCGCTGGCAGCCGCCAGGGCTATATCCATGCAAACCCCTTTGGCGGTGGCCCGGCACTGCTGGGTATCATGATAGCTGAGCCCGTCTCTATCCCAATCCTGGGCGATCACATACAGAGATCCGAAAAGGCAGCCGGCAGCCACCAGCACCATACATGCAAATAAGCATATGGCCCCGATCTTGACAGCCAGGTTACGGCTGAGCTTTGTCATTTCCTATCCCCTCAATCTTATAGCCCTGCCCCCAAACCACCTTAATATAGCGGGGGTCAGATGGGCTGATCTCGATTTTTTCCCGCAAATGACGGATATGTACGGCCACGGTGCCTTCTGAGCCGGAAGCGGCCTCGTTCCAGATCAGCTGATAGATCTGGGCAGAGGAAAAGACTTTTCCCGGGTTCCGCATCAGCAGCCTCAGAATATTGTACTCCATGGGCGTCAGGGAAACGGGCTCTCCATCCACGGTGACGGTTTTCGCGCTGTCATCCAGCTGAATGCCGCCAATGGTGATACGATCCTCCTGCTTCTGCTGGCCGCCCAGCAGGGTATAGCGCCGCAGCTGGGAACGAACCCGCGCCAGCACCTCTACCGGGTCAAAGGGCTTGGTGATGTAATCATCCGCCCCGATGTTCAGACCCAGCACCTTATCGCTGTTTTCACTTTTGGCTGTCAGCAGAATGATGGGGATATTGCTGCTCTCCCGCAGGCGGGCAGTGGCGGCGATCCCATCCATCTCCGGCATCATAATATCCATGAGGATGAGCTGTACCTCCTCCCGGGCCACCACCTCCAGCGCTTGTCGGCCTGTATAGGCTTCCAGCAGACGGTAGTTGGGCTCTGCCCCCAGATAAATTTTCAAGGCGGCCACGATATCCCGGTCGTCGTCACAGATCAAAATCGTATACATCCTATGTTTCACCTCATGGATTGCCCTCATAAACTGAGCTTACAGCATGATTGTAGCAAGAAAAAATTTAAGATAAAAGAGGGACAATCTTTAATATTTATTTAAGATAGAACCATTTAAAATAAGACAATCCAAAGGCGCATATTGTTCCCTTTTTTCGCAAATTTTTGCATCAGGTGCGGGCAAATTTCACCATCAGAGCCTGGGGCAGCAGCTTTGCCAGCAGCCGATAAAGCTTATAGAAAAATTTCGGCGTATACACCGGCCTGCCCCGGCGGGCAGCCAGCAGGGCGCCCTTCGCTACCTGCTTCGGCTCGCAGAAGGGCAGCAGATCAAACATGGGGGATTGGCCCTTGATGCGTCCCAGTGCAATGAATTCCGTATCCATGGGGCCGGAACAGACTGCCGTAACCGTGATGCCCCGGGGGCGAAGCTCCTCATGCAGGCCCCGGCTGAAAGCGGAAACATAGAATTTGGAGGCGCTGTAAACCGTCATCCGCGGAGTCGGGCAGAAGGAAGCAATGGAAGAAAGATTGACGATCCGTCCTCCCCGCTGCATATAGGGCAGGCAGAGATGGCTGACAGCCGTCAGGGCCCGCAGATTCAGGTCAATGACCCGGGTGGATTCCGCAAGCGGCCCCTCCCCCACCAGATTCAGAAAGCCGCAGCCCGCGTTGTTGATGAGCAGCGCCACTTCCGGCTTTTCTTCCGCCAGACATTGCTTCAGCCGGGAAAAGCTGTCCGGCTCGCAGAGATCCAGCGGCAGCAGGCGGATCCGCTTCCCCGGGAGCAGGGCGGCAGTCTCCTGCAGCTTATCCTCCCGCCGGGCGATGAGCCAATATTCCTCCACCTCCGGGAAAAGCTGGGCAGACTGTCGGGCCAGCTCCTGCCCCAGGCCGGCAGAGGCGCCGGTGATGATTGCAGTTTTCATAGACAAAAGGTCCTTTCCTGATTTTTTGCTTTTATTATAGCAAAAGGCCCCTTACTTTTCCACATTTGCAGCGGCTTGGTTTGTTCTGGAAAATGAGCGGCTTTAAATGCAGCGCCGCGGCAGCACAGGAAAACAGCTCCGGTTCAAAAGAACCGGAGCTGTTTTCAGAAGCATCCATTTCTGGACGATATAAGGCAGTTCGTCCGGCTTAGCCCTGCTGACGAACAGTCTGAGAAGCGCTGTTTACGGAACCGGTCTGACCCTGAGCCAGAGCCTGTTCGGCAAAAGCCACCATCTTGCGGGTCATGTTGCCGCCAACATAACCGTTCTGACGGGAAGACAGCTGGCCTTTGTCGATCTGGTCATAGTTGGTAATGCCCAGTTCGTTGGCAACCTCCATTTTGAAGCTGTTCAGCGCGGAAGATGCGGTGGGAACGGCGGGAGTGTTGTTGTTTCTGCTCATTTGTTTCACCTCCTTTGCGGTTGTTGGTCATAGTATGGGCAGAAGGATGGCTTTTATGTTGTGCAATTTTTACCACGGGTATATGCTTTAAGCAGGTGTTTTTCTTAAAAAAGAAGCCAGCCCGGCTTCTCCGCTTCTTCCTTTCCGAAAGCAGCAGAGGCCGGGCCTCAGCGTATGAAATCATGATAATTGTCCATCCCAGCAGCCGGGTGCACCGCAATGGCGATGGCGGCCGCCAGAATCTCCGCATCATCCGCGATCATCTGATCAATGTCCTTGGGTGTCACCATCAGCCGCCCGCCAAACACCCGCAGCAGCTCCTCCTCCGCATAGCGGCAGGCTTCATCCGAAAGGGCAGGCAGGCACAGCCCCCTGCCTTTCCAAAAGCCGCCCAGAGCCTGCAGCGTCCCATCAATGATGGCTGCCGTATCCACCACAGTGGGGATGCCGATGGATATGACCGGGCAGCCGCAGCTTTCCTGATTGATCACCGGGCGCTCATTCCCCACTCCGCCGCCCGGACAAAGGCCGGTATCTGCCAGCTGCACACTGACGCCCACACGGCTCACCGAGGCAGCTGCCAGCGCATCCACCAGCAGCACTGCAGCAGGCTGAATCTGCCGGGCCAGCGCAGAGATGCTCTCCGCCGCATCCAGCCCGGTCATGCCGGTCACACCGGGGCAAAGCACACAGACCCGGTTCAGCCCTGCCACATCTTCCCCGCCCTCAAACAAATGCCGTGTGGCAAAGCTCAGCTCCGCCACCCGGGGGCCCAGCGCATCCGGGATGGCCTCCCGATTCCCCAGCCCAGCCACCAGCAGCGTTTTCCCGGCCAGGGGCGGCAGCAGAGCGGCCAGCTCCTCCCCGATCACTGCGGCAGCTGCAGCGATGCTCTTCTCATCCTGAATCATAGGGATCTGGCAGGTCACATAGGTTCCCTGGGGCTTCCCCATGCGGGCGGCAGCCTTTTGGTTCAGCACCTGGATCACATGCACCCGCACCCCCTTTTTCTCCCGGACCGTCTCCCGGACGCCGGCGATCTCCACATTCGCCTCTCCACGCAGCACCTCCGCAGCCTCCGCCGCCATATCCAGCCGCGCAGCAATGGCCTGCATTCCGGGGAAGAGGCTTCTCCGCCTTTCCCTCTCTTCCATATCGATTCCGCTCCTTTCCGGCATATCATCATCTTTTTCAGCCACAGGCAAAGGCTTTGCTTTCACAAAAATTTCCAGCCTGCGGATAAACCCAGGCAGCAGGAATAGTATTGCCGAAAAAATTATCCTGATACAAAAGCTCGAGCCATGCAGGAAGAAGGCGGCCCTGTGCGGAAATATAATAGTGTATCTGTCTGTAATTTTTTCATTTGATAAAATGCGTATTATATCCGGTGCCGCCAGAGGGCGGCGGCTTGCCACTCTGGCGGGCCAACATACCCGGCCTACAGCAGACCGGGTGAAAGAAGCGATTTTCAGCACCATCAGCGCCTATGTCCCCGGCGCTGTGGTTCTCGATGCTTTCGCGGGCAGCGCCGCTCTGGGGCTGGAAGCTTTGAGCCGTGGGGCGGAGCAGGCCTTTTTTATCGAAAAAAACCGCGCTGCTCTGCAAATCTGCGAAAAGAACATCCAGCTCTGCGGTCTGCCCGGGGCAAAGCTGCTGCAGGGGGATGTGCTCAGAATTCTTTCCCAGCTCAAGGAAAAACAGCCGGGGCTTTGCTTTGACCTGATCTTTTCTGACCCCCCTTATGCAGCGGGTCTGAGCCTTCCGCTGCTGGAACGTCTGGTCAGCCTGGAGCTGGTGAACGAAGACAGCCTGGCTGTAGTGGAAACAGCGGCGGAGGATCCCTTTCAGCCGCCGGCACCCTGGGAAAGCCTGAAAAAAAGTATTTACGGCAGCACCGCCGTTCATTATTGCCGTATCATCGGGAGGAAAGAGAATGGATAAGAATCAAGAACAGTTCGGCTTGGCAAGTATCTTAAAAGATCTGGAAGAAGCTGTGGCAAACGCATCCCGTATGCCCCTTTCCACAAAGGTATTGGTGGATGGGGATACCATCCTGAATTGTGTGGATCGGATCTACGCTGCCCTGCCGGATGAGCTGAAACAGGCACAGAAGGTTCTGGAGCATAGCGATAAGCTGCTGGAATCCGTGGAAGGGCAGAGCAAACGCATCATCCTGGAGGCCCGGGAGCAGGCCGAGCAGCTGACCCAGGAAACGGAGATCTATCGCGTTGCCACCGAGCAGGCGCAGGAGCTGCTGAACAAGGCAGAAAGCGCCAGCATTCAGCTGCGGCACGAATCCATCGTCTACTGTGACGATGTGCTTCAGCAGCTGGAGGATAACATCGAAAAAATGCTGCTCAGCATCCGGAAAAATCGGGAGGACCTGCGGGGCTTCAAATATTTTGAACTGGATGAAGCCGAATAAAACAAAGCAGCGCACAAATCCGTCTCCAATAGGAGGCGGATTTTGTATTGGAGCAACACAGTTACCTCTTGACACGCAATACTATGTATTATATAGTATTGCGTGTCAGGGGGTATTTTTATGGATGCACAATTCAAACGGGGTCTGCTGGAGACCTGCGTTCTCTCTGTCCTGAGCCGGGGGGATTCTTATGGGTATCAGATCATCAAAGATCTTTCCTCCTGTGTGGAGATCTCTGAATCTACCCTGTATCCGATCCTGAAGCGGCTGGAAAGCAGCGGCTGCCTCAGCTCCTATTCCGTGGAGCACAAGGGCCGCCTGCGAAAATTCTACCGCATCAGCGCCCATGGACAGGAACGCATCGAAGCCTTTTTGGAAAACTGGAAAGAAATTATGACTGTATACGAATTCATCAGAGAGGGGGCTGCCCGGTGAACAAAGCCACATTCCTGCGCCAGCTGGGAGAAAAGCTGGCTTCCCTGCCCCAGAGCGAGATCAGCCGCACGCTGAATTTTTATGAGGAAAGCATCAATGACCGCATGGAGGATGGCATGTCCGAAGAGGAAGCCGTGGCCAGCCTGGAGGACATCAACGTGATCGCGGAGCGCATCATTCTGGATAACACCTCCCTGCCCGCTCTGGTGAAGGCACGGGTCAAGGAAGAAAAAAAACAGAGAAAATCCTCCCCGCAGCAAAACGATGGCAGGCTGCTGATCCTGCTCCTGCTGCTTTTGGGCTTTCCCCTCTGGTTTCCCCTGCTGCTGGCCTTTGGGGCGATTCTTTTCAGCCTTTACCTGGTACTCTGGTCGGTGGTGGCGGTTCTCTTCGCCCTGCTGCTGGCACTGGGACTCTCTGCTCTAGCCTGTCTGGCGGCATCCTTCATCCTGCTGCCCTATAACGGCCTGAGCGCACTGCTCTGCTTCGGCGGGGCTCTGATCCTTGCCGGTTTGGCGATCCTGACCTGGTTCCCCTGCTTCCTTTCTGCAAAGGGTCTGGTTCTGCTGACGGCAAAAATGGGAAAAGGCCTGGTTCGCAGCATCAAAGCCCTGTTTATCCGAAAGGAGCGAAAATAGCATGAAAAAATCCGTTAAAATCGCCCTGAGCCTTGCTGCGGTTTTGATTCTGCTGGGCAGCATTCTCTCTATCAGCGTAGCCCTGGCCGTCGGGAGAAACTGGGATCGGCTTTCTACCTTTGTATCCGGGGAGGATTACCAGCGAAAAGAATATGTACTCCCTGCGGATCAGCTCTCCAGCCTGCTGGTGGAAGAAACCGCCGATGACATCCGGATCACGGCGGCGGCAGGAGATGAGATCCGCGTCAGCTATGCGGAGAGCGATACAGAAAGCTACGAGATCGGGCTGAGCCCCCAGGGGCGGCTGTCCATCCGCAAAAAAGAGGAGCAGCCCTGGTTCCGTTTCAGCCTGAACCTCTGGCAGGAGGAAAGCACAGAGCTGCGAATCAGTATCCCGCAGGAGCTGGCGGGGAATCTGGAGATCCTCTCTGCCAGCGGTGATGTGTGCATTTCTGAGCTGAACACGCAAGGCAGCCTTTCTATTAGAACAGCCAGCGGTGATGTGTGCATTTCTGAGCTGAACACGCAAGGCAGCCTTTCTATTAGAACAGCCAGCGGGGATATGCATCTGCAGAATTGCAAGGTGCAGCAAAAGGTGAATCTCAGCACGGCCAGCGGTGAGCTGCGGCTGCTGGGTCTGGAAGCACAAAATGGTCTGGCAGCCACAAGCACCAGCGGAGATCTTTGCCTGCAGAGCAGCAAAGGTATCCGGGAAGAATGCCGCCTCAGCACGGCCAGTGGGGATATCCTTCTGGAAGGCAGCCAATTCAGCGGCCTGCTCCTCCTGGAAAGCGCCAGCGGCGAGCAGCAGCTGGAGAATCTGCAGATCGAAGGAGACCTGCAAATGGAAAGCAGCAGCGGAGAGCTGGAACTGGAAGAACTGCAGATCAATGGAGACTTGCAGCTGGAAAGCACCAGTGGGGATATGGAGCTGGAAGCCGTCTCCGCGCAGAATATGGATTTTCACAGCGTCAGTGGGGATATTTCCGGCACACTGCTGGGGGATTCCGCCGACTACAGCTTCAACAGCCGCAGCACCAGCGGCAGCATCCGCCTTCCCTCCGGAAACGGCAGTCTTTATACCGTGATGGTGCAAACCACCAGCGGAGATGTGCATCTGCAAATGCAGGACTGGTAAGGCTTCCCATAAAAGCGCCGACTTCTGTCGGCGCTTTGCTTTTCTCCAAAGCAGACGAGCTGCAGCTCATCTCTTTTGATTTTTGCCCGAAAAAACAGCTCCCCGGGCTAAGCCTTCTTTCTTCCATAGAAAAAGGCCAGTGCAAACAGAGCTGCCACCACCGCCAGGCAGAGCAGCGTGGAGGCTGCCAAAAGGGACAGAGGCCGTGGCTGTGGCAAAGAAGGAAAAGCAGCCGCCGGCAGGGGCAGAAGCCGGCAAAGAAGGGAGGCCAGGGCAAAGGCCAAAACCGCCTGGAGCGGCCGACAAAGCAGATACAGCCGGGGACGAATATCCGTCCCGGAGATCATTGCCAGCACCTGCGCCTGCACAGAAAGCCCACCATAGCTGATAAATGCCGCCACCCAGGGCAGCAGCTGCGCCAAAGGCATGCCGCTTCCCGCCAGCAGATCCACGCCCAGGCTCATCTCAAAGGCGCCCAGCAGCCAGCTATGCAGCAAAGGCGGCAAAGGCGGCAGAACCGAAGCCAGCATGGCGGTGAAAACAGAAAAAAACACCATGTAGCAGCCGATCAGCAAAATATTTCCGGAGGCGCGCTGGGAAGCATTCCGCAGCAGGCCGCCGATCCCCGGCACGCTGCGGCCCAGCTCCCGGGGCGCAAAAAAGGCGGCCTTCGCCACCGGCCCCTCCCCCCGCAGGCGGGCCCACAGCCCCAGACCCATGCCCAGCAGCAAATCCGCCCCGTAATGGGAAAACGCCAGAACCAGAGCAGCTCCGGGGCAGCCCAAAAGGCCGCTGGCCAGGCTCACCGTGATATAAAGGGGGCCTGCGTTGTTGCAAAAGGCGATCAGCCGCTCCCCCTGCCGGGCGGAAATGCTGTTTTCCCGGCGCAGGCCCGCTGCGATGGCAGCACCGGAGGGAAAGCCGGAGCAAAAGCCCATGGCCACAGCCAGCGCAGCAGAACCGGGCAGATGAAAAAGCGGCCCCATGACCCGGCTGAGCAGCGGCCCCAGATAGGCAGCGGCGCCCAGCTCCAGCAAAAGCTCGCTGATCATAAAAAAAGGCAGCAGCGCCGGAGTCACCACCTGCCACCAGAGCGAGAGCCCCTTTTCCGCTGCCCGATAAGCCAGAGAAGGCTGCAGAACCAGGGCCAGTAAAAAGAAAAACAAAAGCAGCAGCAAAAAAAGCTGTTTTTTTTCGCGCAGCGCAGGGAACATCATAAATTCTCGCTTTCCATAAACAGGACGATGTGCTATAATGGGTTTTGACCCTGATACTATTTGATACGGAGGTTTAGATACAATGAAGGTCTTAGTTCTGAACAGTGGTTCCTCTTCCCTCAAATACCAGCTCTTCAACATGGACGATGAAAGCGTCCTGGCAAAGGGCCTGGTTGAGAAGATCGGTCTGGACGGCTCTCTGCTCACCCATCAGCCCGCTGGTATGGACAAAGTGAAAATCGAAGCTGCCATCCCCAATCACAATGTTGCCATCGAATTGGTCATTGCCGCACTGCTGGATGAAAAGCATGGCGTCATCAAGGATATGAAAGAGATCGACGCAGTCGGTCACCGCACCGTACATGGCGGTACCACCTTCTCTGAATCCTGCCTCATCAACGATGATGTGATTGCAGAGATGGAACGCCTTGTCACCCTGGCTCCGCTGCACAATCCCCCCTGCATCCTGGGCATCAAAGCCTGCCAGGAAAAGATCCCGGGCGTACCCATGGTCGGCGTATTCGACACCGCTTTCCATCAGACCATGCCTCCGGCATCCTACCTCTACGGCCTGCCTTACGAATACTATGAAAAATACCAGCTGCGCCGCTACGGCTTCCACGGCACCAGCCATCGTTTCGTCAGCATCCGCTGCCGGGAAATCCTGGGCAACCCCGAGCACAGCAAGATCATCACCTGCCATCTGGGCAATGGCTCCTCTCTGGCAGCCATCAAGGACGGTAAGGTTCAGGATACCTCTATGGGCCTGACTCCCCTGGAAGGTCTGCTCATGGGCACCCGCTGCGGCGATCTGGATCCCGCCATCCTGCCCTTCCTGATGGAAAAAGAAGGCCTGGATATCGCCGGCATGAACACTGTCATGAATAAGAAATCCGGTCTGCTGGGCATCTCCGGCGTCAGCAGCGATATGCGCGATGTGGAAGAAGCTGCCGCTGCCGGTAACGAACGCGCTGCCATCGCACTGGAAGTCTTCAAAAAGACCGTTCTCCGCTACATCGGCGCTTATGCTGCTGAGATGGACGGCGTTGACGCCATCGTCTTCACCGCAGGCATCGGCGAAAACGGCAAAGCTGTCCGCAAAGCCATCTGCGAAAACCTGACTTACCTGGGCATCGAATTCGATGAAGAAGCCAACGACTGCCGCGGCAAGGAAATCGAAATCAGCAAACCCGGCTCCAAGGTTCGCGTATTCATCATCCCCACCAACGAAGAACTGATGATCGCCCGCGATACCAAAGAAATCATCAGCAAATAGTTTTCTCTTTTTATAAGCAAGCTCCTGAAGGAGGCCTCACGGAGGCCTCCTTTTTTTATGTACCCACAGCTTATAACTGCGCTTTCTCAATAAAGCTCTGCAGATCCGTCTTGGCGATGATATAGCTGCGTCCCCGCTTTACTGCAGGCAGGCGGCCATTTTTGATCAGCTCAATGATATAAGCATAGCTCAGGGGCAAAATCTCCATAACCTGACGGATGGTGTAGCCGTCAATGGAATTAACAGCCCGGCGCTTTTCCCCATAGATCTCTGCAGCGGCGCTGGTGATAAAATATTTCCGCCCCACCTTATATGCAGGCAACACTCCATTCTCAATATCCCGCCGCAATGTGGCGTAGCTGGTATCGGTAGCTTCCGCTGCCTGCTTCAGCGTCAGATACTCCATTGTTTCATCCTCCCGGCGTTTTTTCTCATCTTATGCAGAAAAAAGAAGAAATATGATAAACGTGCAGAGCATCAAAAAAGCTGCCACTCTGCAAAGATCAGAATGGCAGCTTTCTTTTGAAAATCGTTTTTGTTTTTTACTCAATATGGATCGTAACAGCCGGGGAAACCAGGCTGCCCCAATTCGGGTTGGCAGAATCCACAGCCTGCACCTTCAGTTCCCCGCTGGCCAGCAGGGTCAGAAGCTCATTGTGCTGCGTCTTGGTAAAATTCACAAAGCGTGCGTGATCCATAGCCAGCGCCACAGCGCTCTGCTCTGCAGAAAGATCCAGGATCTTCCCACCGGGGAAGGTTCCGGTATAAAAGGCATTGATGCCATTGAATACGCTGGTCTTAATATTTTTTATGGCAGAGGTCACCACAGAATCCGAAGCCCGGTACAAATCAAAATCCGAGCAAATGACCACCGTTCCGGCTGCTTCTGCTGCCACCATGACGGAGGAAGCAATATCCCCGCCGCAGGCAAAAATGCACTGAATATTATTCAGATACCAGGTGGAGGCCATGGTCTGGGTCTCCGGCGTAGCAAGGAAGCCGCCGGTATAGCCCATGGTCACTTCCACCTCCACACCCCGATCCTTTGCAGCCTGATCCACGCCCTGCAGGAAGCCGGCCTGATAGCCCATGATGCTGGGAATGGCCATCGCACCCAAAAAGCCCAAACGGGTATAGCCTTCCATCACAGCGGAATAGCCTGCCAAAAAGCCGATCTGCTCTTCATTGAAATACATGCTGTACACATTGCTTTCGCATTGTTCCGCCCCGGTGGTAGCTGTCGGCTGACCATCAATGCAGATAAAGCAGATTTCCGGATAAAGATACTGGGCTTCATACACAGCCGCCTCAAAAAGCGGGCCGGAGCAGATCACCAGGCGGGCCCCGTTCTTCACCGCGTCTGCAATGGCTTCGGAAAAAGCAGCAGTGGAAGCCTCTGTGGGCTGGTACCAAAGATAGCTCACATCAAAGGTCTCCCCATAGGTGGCCACACCCTCCCAGGCTGTCTGATTTATGCCGCCGCTCTCAATATCCCCGCCATCTGTGATCAGCGCCAGCTCAAAGCTGGCTTCCTCCGGGGAATTCGCTGCAGAGTTCCCCTCTTCTGCAGTGCCCTGCTCCTGCTCTGCTTCCGACGGGGGCAGCGGATCATCGTGATCCACCAGCTGCGGGCTGGCACAGGCTGCACAGAAGCAGCAAAGCAGCAGTAACAAAAGCAGCAAGCTATATTTTCTCATGAAGAACACCTCATCTATGCAAAATTACTTTAAGCAAAATTACTTTTTTCATTATAGCACAGTGCAGCGGCTGAGACAAGTTTCCCCCGGAGAAAGCAGAGCCGCCCTCGGAGCGCCCCAAGGAAAGCCCCTGCTTTCCGCAAAGAAGGGGCAGCTTATGGCTGCCCCTTCAGAGATCAAAAACAAAGCTTATTCAAGCAAAGCTTATTCGTTAAAGAAACGGGAACCGTCCCCATAATGCTCCATGACGTAATCAATATCCTTATCCCCGCGGCCGGAGAGATTCACCAGAATGGAGCCGGGCTTCCCTTCGCGAGCCACTTTGATGGCGTAAGCCAGAGCATGGGAGCTTTCCAGAGCCGGGATGATGCCTTCATAGCGGCAGAGCAGGAAGAAGGCTTCCATAGCGGCTTCGTCATCGGCGGTCACATAATGCACCCGCCCCAGATCACGCAGATAAGCGTGCTCCGGCCCCACAGAGGGATAATCCAGACCGCTGGCGATGGAATAGACCGGCAGGGGTTCGCCCTGCTCATCCTGGAGCATGATGCTGGAGAAGCCATGCATCACGCCGGGGCTGCCATAGCTCATGCTGGCAGCATGATCGCCCACCTGCGGGCCGCGGCCCAGAGGCTCAACACCGTAAATCTCCACCGGGTCTGCCAGGAAGGCGGAGAAGATGCCCAGGGAGTTGGAGCCGCCGCCCACGCAGGCGCAGACCTTATCCGGCAGATGGCCGGTCATATCCAGGAACTGCTCTCTGGCCTCCACACCCAGGATGGACTGGAAATCCCGCACCATCATGGGGAAGGGATGGGGGCCAAGCACCGAGCCGATGCAGTAAATCGCGGTATCATATTCCTTCAAATATGCATCAAAAGCAGCATCCACCGCTTCTTTGAGGGTTTTCAGGCCGTGGCTGACCGGGATGACACGGGCGCCCAGCATCTTCATACGGGTCACATTGGGCGCCTGCTTGGCAATATCCACTTCACCCATATAGATGTCGCATTCCAGGCCAAAGAAGGCGGCAGCCGTAGCCAAAGCCACACCATGCTGGCCCGCGCCGGTTTCCGCGATCAGCTTCTTCTTGCCCATATATTTGGCCAGCAGACCCTCGCCCATGCAGTGATTCAGTTTGTGCGCGCCGGTATGGTTCAGATCCTCCCGCTTCAGGTAGATCTGGGTCTTGCCCAGCTTGTTGGAGAGGCGTTCACAGTGGTAGACCGGCGTGGGGCGGCCCTGGAATTCCTTGCGGATGCGGCGCAGCTCATTGATGAACTGTGCGCTCTGGGCGATGGTCTCATAAGCTACGGTGATCTCTTCAAAGGCCACTTTCAGCTGCTCCGGCAGATAGGCACCGCCGAATTTGCCGAAATAACCGTTCTCATCCGGGTTATGCTGCAGATAATCATCAAAATCTCTGTATTTGTTTGCCATGGGCTTATCCTCCGATTATTCTATTTTCATTGGCCGATCAAGCCAGTTTTATTTTTCTTTCCTGCCCACCGATTGCCGGTCATCCTGCCAGCTGCGGGCTTTATCGTGGGAAGATAAAGCCATGCTTAGACCCCCTTTGAAATAAAAAAATCTCTACGCCAAAAGCGCAGAGACCAACGGATGTTTGTCCAGCCCATACCGTAAGCAAAGCATCACCAGTTTGCGGAAAGAAGAATTTGTTTCAGCTGGCAAACGACACGGAACATAGAAAACCTCCGGGGCAAAATAAATTTGCTTTTAAGATGGTGATTATTATACTACATCTTTCCCCAAAAATCAATTCTATTTTTCAAACAGCATCAGTTTTTTTATTTGAGCTGCATTTTCCGGGCTGCTGCAGCGGGCCAGCAAAGCCAGCGCCACCCGGGCGGCAGAGCCGGGCCCGGCGCCGCTGATCAGATTCCCATCCTCCACCAGGCTTTCCCCGGAGACGATGGCGCCGCAGGCTTCCAGCTGCTGCCGGAAATCCGTGTCTTCGCTGCAATAGGTGGCAGCCTGCCTTCCATTCAGGATGCCGGCCTTCCCCAGCAGCAGGCTGCCGGTGCATACTGCGGCAATGGGCTTTTGCGCCCGGTGAAAGCTGCGAATCAGCTCCAGGGGCCGCTGGCCGCAGCAGCGAAAATAGCCATAGCGGGGGAAGCCGCCGGGGATAGCCAGGGCAGCGTAATCCTCCGCCGCCACCTCATCCCAGAGCAGCTCTGCCTGCATGCGATGGCCGAAGCTAAGCGCCACCTCTTTGGCAGGACCGGCGATCCGCAGTCTGCAGCTTTTATCCCCGCAGAGCTGATTCCAGCCGAACACATCCGTAAAGGCCGCAGCCTCCCACAGCTCCGCACCCTTTGGCAGCAGCAGCAAAATTTCCTTCATTCCCAGTCACCAAACCTCTCAGCAAAAACGCACTTAAAGCCCAAATTCTTCTTTCAAGCCCTTCTCCACATGGAGAGAAGAGAAAAGCAGCGGGATGCACTGCAAAAGGCAAAGCAAAGCGCCAAAGCTGCCGATCACAGAGCTCTCCTTCCCCAGAAGCAGCAGCATGACGAGAAGCGTCGGGGGCAGAAGCAGGCCGCCAGCCAGAACAAAAAAACGCCCGGCCCGCTGCTGGGCATAGTCCCAGGCCTCCGGGCTGGAGAAAGAACGCCTGCTGCGATAGCCATAAAGCGGATTCCTCTTTTTCGGTGGGTGCGTCCTCCAGAGCAGCCCCAAAATCAGCATGCTCAGGGGGATCAGCAGCTCCATACACAGCATGAATACCCAGAATCCCATTTGCAGTCCTCCTTCCCGCTACAGTATAGCGCAGAAAGCCAGGCTTTTCAATCTGAAGCTGCTGTGATACACTTTTGGCAAAGGCAGAAAGGAGCATTTGCCATGGAGAAGAAGGAGCTCGTCACGAAAGAAAATCTGCTGCAGGTACTGGATCTGCTGGATGCCTCTGGAATCCGCTATTGGCTGGATGGCGGCTGGGGCGTGGACGCCCTATTCGGCCAACAAAGCCGGGAGCACCGGGATGTGGATATCGACTTTGACGCAGTCTATACGGAAAAGCTGCTGCAACTCCTGCAGGAGCAAGGCTACCGGCTGGAAACAGACTGGCTGCCCGTCCGTGCGGAGCTTCATCACCCGCAGCTGGGCTATCTGGATATTCACCCCTTTGTGCTGGAGGAAGCAGGAAAAGCGAAACAGGCCGACCTGGAAGGAGGCTGGTATCTCTTTGAAGCCGATTATTTTGGAGCAGCTGACTTTGCCGGGCGGGAAATCCCATGCATCTCTCCCAAGGGGCAGAAAATCTTTCACAGCGGCTATGAGCTGCGGGAAAAAGATCGGCATGATCTGCAGCTCATCGAAAAGCTATTGGAAAAGTGATGTGGGGAACAGAAAAGGCGAAGCAGCAATGTTGCGCTTTTCACAGAAAACAGCTATAATAAATATGCAGAAGGACCTTATACTTTCAGAAAAGGAGCTTTCTATTATGAAAATCGTCTTGATGGAACCCCTGGGCATCAGCCCGGAAAAATTAGAAGAAGTCAGCAGCTTTCTCACAGCTGCGGGCCACAGCTTCACCGCCTACAATGACCGGGCTGCCACTGCGGATGAACTGGCAGAACGCATTGGCGATGCAGAAATCCTCATTCTGGCCAATCAGCCCCTGCGGGAGGATGTGCTGAGCCGCTGCCCGAATCTGAAAATGATCTCCATCGGCTTCACCGGCGTGGATCATGTGGATGTGGACTATTGCAAAAGCCGGGGCATCCTGCTTTCCAATGCTTCCGGTTACTCCACCAATGCCGTGGCAGAGCTGGCCATCGGCCTGATGGTGGCTGTCTCCCGCAATGTGATCGCCTGTGATGCTGCCTGCCGGGCTGGAAAGGACAAGAGCGGCCTGATCGGTTTTGAGCTGGCCGGAAAAACCCTGGGCATCGTGGGTACCGGCGCCATCGGCCTGAAAACCGCAGAGATCGCCAAAGCCATCGGCTGCCGTCTGGTGGCCTACAGCCGCAGCCAGCGCCCAGAAGCTCTGGCCATGGGCATTGAATACATGCCTCTGGAGCAGCTGATGCAGGAAAGCGACATCGTCTCCCTGCATGTGCCGGTCACCCCTGCAACCAAGGGCCTGATCGATGAAAAAATGCTCTCCCTGATGAAACCCAACGCCATCCTGATCAATACCGCCCGCGGCCCCGTGGTGGACAGCGCCGCTCTGGCTGCTGCTCTGCAGGAGGGCCGCATCGCCGGTGCCGGGCTGGATGTCTTTGATACAGAGCCGCCGCTGCCGGAGGATCAGCCCCTGCGGGATTGCCCCCGGACAGTGGTTACGCCCCATGTGGCCTTTGCCACCCGGGAATCCATGGTCAAGCGGGCCATCATCGTCTTTGAGAACATCCGTCAGTGGTTGGCCGGCACCCCGATCAACCAGATTTAAGGAAGCATTCCCCATTTTCCGAAGGGAAGAGGGCCAGGCTTATGAAGCATGATGCAAATGCCCCCGTGGCAGTGCTGGATTCCGGCTTGGGCGGCCTTACGGTTCTGCTGGAGCTGATTCGGCTGATGCCGGAGGAAAACTATATCTATTACGGGGATGCTGCCAACGCCCCTTATGGGGAAAAATGCGTGGAGCAGGTACGCGCCCTGACCCTGGAAAGGGCAGAGCTGCTCCTGGAGGAGCTTTCCGCCAAGGCTCTGGTGGTGGCCTGCAACACAGCCACCAGTGCGGCCATTGAGCAGCTGCGGCAAAAATACCCGGATCAGCCGGTGATCGGCATCGAACCGGCCCTGAAGCCCGCTGCCCTGAGCGGGGCGCACCCCCGGGTGCTGGTGCTGGCGACCCCTGTTACCCTGCGGGAGAACAAATTCCAGCGTCTGCTGAAGAGCTATGAAAGCGAAGCAGAGGTGCTGCCCCTCCCCTGCCCCGGATTGGTCGAGATGATCGAAAAAGGCATTCTGGAAGGGCCGGAGCTGGAAGCTCTGCTGAAAAACCTGCTTCGGGAGGCGCTCAGCCCGCCGCCGGATGCTGTGGTTCTGGGCTGCACCCACTACCCATTGGTGCAAAGAAGCATCCGAAAGGTGATCGGCAGCCCGGTGGAAATCTTCCAGGGCGGGCCGGGAACAGCCCGGGAAACCGGGCGGCGGCTGGAGGAGGCCGGCTTGCGGCGAAAGGACGGCAAAGGACGCCTGGAATTCCGCAGCAGCGATGAAATGGGAAGCTGGATCCCGCTGGCAGAGAAATTGTTCCGCAGCGCCATGGAGCAGCTTTCGGATTAATAGGCAAAGAGCGGCAGCCCGAAGATGGGAGCTGCCGCTTTCTTTTTCGCTTCTCTACTCCCCCGGCTTTTGGGATGCAGGCTGCGGCACAAAAATTTTCTTGTCTGCAAGCCCAAATATCCCGGAAAAGCCAAAACCTTTTCCCATAAGTCACCAGGAAAGCACCAGCTTACAAAAACGCCTGCTGAAATGGTGATTGTTCTTAGCGGAGAATTTGAAATTTACACCAAGTGCGAGCATTGCATTTGACTAGTCAAATGCAAATCGGGCGAAGCCCAAACCCATATTACAAGCAGAAAGAGAGAACAAATCGGTTTAAACGCCGAAATGTCCTCTCTTTTTCTGTTGCTCCTCAGTTTAGAGTGATGAGGCTCGCTTTGCTCGCCCTTATGAGCTTGTTTATGATATGATGGTCTTTGTAGCCTAAAACTTGGCGAAGCCAATCATAACGATACGAAGTATCTCATAACTCATAACTTGCCCGCAAGGGCAATCCTGGTTTAGCGTGAATACTCCATTAAGAGTATCACGCCAATTCGGCAGGCGTTTGCTCTCTATCTGATTCCGCAGATTAAAGGAGATGCTCCAGACCCAGGGTGAGTCCCTTCAGCTCTTTGATCTTTCGCAGGGCCAGGGCAACGCCGGGATAGAAGCAATCCCGGGCAGTGGCCTCATGGCGCAGACTCAGCATCTGGCCGGGCGCACCAAAGATCACTTCCTGAATGGCAACCGCGCCGGGCAGGCGCAGGCTGTGCACATGGCTGCCTGCATAAGCCCCACCGCGGCAGCCGGGAACGCTCTCCCGGGTGTTGGCCGCACCGACAGAATCCTCCAAACGCTGCGCCTCCATCATATTCAGGGTGGTGAGCGCCGTCCCGGAGGGGGCATCCAGCTTCCGCTCATTGTGGATCTCCAGAACCTCATATTCCGGCAGATAACGGGCAGCTTCTGCCGCAAAACGCATCAGCAGCACTGCGCCCAGGGCAAAATTGCTGGCCACAAAAACAGGCGCACCGCTTTTTTCGCAGCTTGCCCGCAGCTCCTCCAGATTTTCTTTCGTCAAACCGGTGGTGCCAACAACCGCCGCCAGCTTATGTGTCTGAGCTACCCGCAGATTGTCCATCACCGCAGCGGGAACCGTGAAATCCAGCATTACATCCGGCTGACTTTTTTCAATGGCAGCAGCCAGATCCGCTTCCACAGCCACGCCACAGCGTCCGCTGCCGCAAAGCTCACCCAGGTCAGCGCCCAGGCAGCACTGATCCACAGCCGCCACCAGCTGCATATCTTCCTCAGCCAGAATACCTGCGGACATAGAGCGTCCCATCTTCCCGGCTGCACCATTTACCAAAACACGGAGCATGTTCTTTCCTCCTTAACGATAATAAGCCCCGCTGCTGTCCACATCCACCACCACGACCTCCGCGCCCACCTTTTTCACGGCAGGCCAGGGGATGGAGCAGGGATGTCGGTTTGCCCCGCGGCGGGGCGGGGGTACAATGATCTCCAAAATACGGCCGTTCTCTTCATCCAGCAATAAATCACTGTCCCCAATAGCGCCCATCAGCTCTCCATCGAACACATTGATGATCCGCTTCTCTGCAAATTCGGATAAACGCATACTTCATCCCTCCATTGCCGCTTTGTTCCAATATACGGCAGGCCCGGACAAAATATGCAGCGCCCATTTGCAGCCTAACGCAGTCCGCTGCTGCCAAATCCACCCGCACCCCTTTGGGTATCGCTGAGCGAATCTGCCAGCTCGATCTGCATCTGGGCAACGGGGGCGATCACCAGCTGGGCGATGCGCATGCCACGCTCCACTGTAAAGGCCTCCTGACCCAGGTTGATCAGCAGCACCTTCACTTCCCCCCGGTAATCCGCATCAATGGTGCCGGGTGCGTTCAGCACCGTGATTCCCTGCTTCATCGCCAAGCCGCTGCGGGGCCGCACCTGCCCCTCAAAGCCCAGCGGCAGCTCCATCACCAGGCCGGTGGGAATCAAAGCCCGGCAGCCCGGCTCCAGAAGCACAGGCTCTTCCACCGCGGCAGCCAGATCCAGACCGGCAGCCCATTCACTTTGGTAAGCAGGCAGAGGCAGGCCCTCTCCATGGGGCAAATATTGAAAACGTACTCTGGTCATAGTTTCTCCTTAAAACAAATCCTTTGCTTCCACCGCAGCCGGCTTGGGGCTGACCTGGCTCAGAACCATGCTCCCGGGGCGCAGCAGCCGCTGGCTGACCCGATGAATGTCCTCATGCGTCACAGCAGCCAGCTTGTTCACCCGATCCTCCAGATCAAAGAGCGTCCCCAGAGAGAGCTCTGTGCGGCCCAGGCGGCTCATGACAGAGCTGCTGCTTTCCATGGAGAGCAGCAGGGTGCCGCGCAGCTGATCCCGGCTCCGCTGCAGCTCCTCATCGCTGACGCCATGGGCAGCCAGATCCGCAAACTGATCGGCCATGACCTGGATCAGCTCCTGGGTATGCTTGGGATGGGTGGCGCTGTAGGCCATCAGATAACCACTCTGATCAAAAGCATCCAAATAACAGTAAGAAGTATAAGACAGGGCTCTTTTCTCCCGAACCTCCTGGAAAAGGCGGGAGGATGCACCGCCGCCCAGAATGTTGGCCAGCACATTGGCAGCATAATAATCCGGGTCATCCAAAGAGATCCCCGGGAAGCCCATACAGACATGGCTCTGCTCAATGTCCTTCACCTTGCTCACAGAGCCTCCCTGCGCACTGGGGCTGGGCAAAACAGGCAGGGCCTGTCCGCTCCGGGCGGGGAAAAGCGCCTCCGCCAGCTCCGCCACCTGCTCCGGCTGAACATTCCCCGCCACCGCCAGCACAGTGCGCCGGGGAACATAAACGGAACGCCAATAGGCTGCCAGCTGATCCCGACCCACACCCTCCACACTGGAAAGCGTGCCGGAAATGGGCCGCCCATAAGGATGCCCGGGCCAGAGCTGACTCAGGAAAAGATCAGCCGCCACATCCTCCGGGCTATCCTCATACATATTGATTTCTTCCATGATGACATTTCTCTCCCGTTCCACATCCTTGGGATCCAGCAGAGAATGATTATACATATCAGCCAGCAGCTCCAGGGAAAGACGGAAGTGCTCGTCCATGGAGCGGGTATAATAGCAGGTATGCTCCCGGCTGGTGAAGGCATTGAGGATACCGCCCACACCCTCCATTGTTGCGGAAATCTGCAGGGCAGTTCGTTTTTCCGTGCCCTTAAACAGCAGATGCTCCAAAAAATGAGACATTCCCGATTCCTGCGCCGTTTCATAGGCAGAACCGGCAGATACCCATAAACCGGTGCTGACAGAGCGCAGATGGGGCATGGGTTCCAAAACAATGCGAAGCCCGGAAGGCAAAACGATCTTTTCTGTCATACAACACCTCATTTGCGAAAATAGGCCGGTCAGTCCAAAGACCAGCCGACCTGATTATAAAATATTCGGCATTGTGAACGGAAATCCCTGCTGCCCGTCTCAGACCAGCTCCACCTCGCCCAGGATCCCCCCGGCAGCATCCAGAAGCTGCAAAAGAAAACGCCCCTCTGCATCCGGCAGGGACCAGCGCAGCCGCAGCTCCCCCATCTGCTCCTGCTCTACCAGAACCTGAAAGGGCCGGGCGGCCCGCCAGACATGGCCTTCCGCATAGGCCAGTGCCTGCCCCTCCTCCGCCAGGGCAAGCAGCGCATACTGCTCCGCCCCAAAATGCAGCAGAGAAAGACTCTCCCCATAGCGATCCGGGCTGTTCAGCACCACACTGATAAACAGAGCCGCACCGTCCTCATAGGCGGCCACCAGGCAGGGGCCGGCAGCATCTGTGGTTCCGGTTTTGACCCCCACGATATGCGCATCCTGCCAGAGCAGCTTATTGGTATTTTTAAAGAAGCGATAGTGATCTCCTTCCCCCAGGGAGGTGTATTTTCCCCCCACGATGGAAGCAAAAATTTCATTTTCCATGGCGACCCCAGCAATACAGGCCAGATCCTCCGGGCTGACCACATGCCCCTCGGCAGGAAGGCCGTTGGTATTGCAAAAATGAACAGAATACGCCCCCATCGCAGCGGCCTTCATGTTCAGCCAATGCACAAACAAGCGCTCACTGCCAGCCACAGCCTCCCCAATGGCAAAGCAGGCATCGTTTCCGGAATGCACCAGCGCGCCCCCCAGCAGCTCCCGGAGGGAAAGGCTTTCCCCCGCCTGCAGATAGACGCTGCTTTCCTCCACAGCCGCTGCAGCTGCACTGATCTCATATTCCTGCTCCAGATCCTCCACCAGATCCAGAGCCAGCAAGGCAGTTAATATTTTTCCTGTGGAAGCCGGGGGCAGCGCTTCCTGCCCATTGGAGGAAAAAAGCAGCTCGCCGCTGTGCGCCTCCAGCAAGGCGCTTCCTGCTGCCGCTGCCTGGGGCAGGCTCTGCCTGCTCAGACCGGGCGCTGCAGCATCCGGCAGCTCTGCGGCGCGAACAGGCACCGGAGGCAGAAGGATGAGCAAAAACAAAACGCTATAAAGCAATATTTTCAGAAACCGTAACAAAGCTGTATCCCTCCGCCTTCAGATCCTGGATCATCTGCGCCAATGCTTCCTCTGTACCGGCTGTGGGGTGCGCCAGAATAATGGCACCACCATGAATTTTGGATTTCACCCGATCCAGGATCGTGGCCGCAGAAGGCTTCTGCCAATCTATGGTATCCACAGACCAGAGGATCGTTTTGTACCCGGCCTTCTCTGCTGCCGACAGAACATGCTCCTCGCATTCACCGGAGGGCGGTGCATATAAATTGGTTCGGACCCCGGTGGCCTGCAGAATGGCCTCTTCTGTTCGGCTGATCTCATCCAGGATTTCCTCCTGGGTGGAAGCATTGGGGCTGCTGTGGCTATAGCCATGGTTGCCGATCTCATGACCGGCATCCGCGATCTGCGCTGCCAGCTCCGGGTTCTTTGAAGCCCAGCGCCCGGTCAGGAAGAAGGTGGCCTTCACCTGCTCTTCCTCCAGAGTTGCCAGCATATCGGGAAGGAATTCTTCCCCCCAATCCACATTGATGGTCAGCGAGACCCCCGATGATTCTGCCGGGCCGCTGCGAAAGGCTTCTGACAATGTAGGGCGAAGCTCCTGCTCCGGCAAAAACAAAACAGCTCCGCAAAGCATCAAAGATACAGCGAAAAGGTAGGTAAGTGTCAATTTCCAGCTTCGGCGACTAAGATAAATGGTGCGCATAGGCCTTCCTCCTTTGCAGAATGCTAAATCCTATGCAGCAAGCCGGAAAATTAGCCCGGCATAATCCGGAGGCTCCGGCATAATTTAAGGTAAAACGCCTTTTCTATGGAGGCAGGGATGCACATCTTTCATCTGAAGCTCTCTCACAGCCGAAGCTTTATTCTTCTTCTCCTGCTGCTTGGCCTGCTCTTCCTCAGCCTGATCTGGCAGGACGTGCAGGAAAGCCTGGATACCATGTCCCCGGCTCTCTTTGGGCAGGTGATCCTGATCGATGCCGGCCACGGCGGCTATGACCCCGGCGTGCTGGGCGTGGATGGCTCCCGGGAGGCGGACATCAATCTGGCCATCGCAAAGAAGCTGGAGGAATACTGTCTGCAGGGCGGCATGACCGTGCTGATGAGCCGAAATCAGGATGCGGCAATGGCAAGCAGCAAGAGCGAAGATATGAAGAGCCGGGTGCGCCTGGCAGAAAGCGCGGATATCTTCATCAGCCTGCACTGCAACAGCTATCTGGGCAGCAGCGAGCAGCGGGGCGCCCAGGTCTTTTATCAGAGGGGAAACGAGGCCGGGAAGCTCCTGGCAGAAGGTGTTCAGCTCCGCTTCAGGCAGGAGCTGGCAAATACGGAGCGAGCAGCCCTTGCACACCCGGATTCCTACCTTCTGAAAAACATAGAGGCACCGGCCGTCATTGCGGAAATGGGTTTTCTCTCCAACCGGGAGGAGGCAGAGCTGCTGCAAAATGAGGCCTACCAGTGGAAAATTGCCTGGGCGATCTATCAGGCGCTGAACGACTTTTTCTCCATGGAAGAGCTGCCAGTGGAAGAGCTGCCCACCGCAGCCCCGGTGCAGACAGAGGAGGATCAGAGCCCTCAATAAAGGAATCCGCTCCTCCATAGCTCCTTCAAAATAAAAACCTCCTTTGCTTTCGTTTCAGCCGGCAGCGACTCTATTCTATCAAAGGAGGCTTTTATGCTTACGCTTTTTCTCCACATGCATAGCGGGCGGTTTTTTTAGGTGAATACAAAAAAGCCTGTATCCCAGTGGGATACAGGCATTTGATTGCATAAGGAAATTTTAACGTTTGGAGAACTGGCTTGCTTTGCGGGCCTTCTTCAAACCATACTTACGACGTTCTTTCATTCTGGGGTCACGGGTCATGAAACCAGCAGCCTTCAGTGCGGGGCGCATATCAGCGTCAGCCGCAACCAGAGCGCGGGCCAGGCCATGACGGACTGCACCGGCCTGACCGGTGGAGCCGCCGCCCTTAACCGTAGCCACGACATCGTATTTGTCCAAAGTGGAGGTCAGAACGAGGGGTTGACGGACGATCATTTCCAGAGTTGCCTTATCGAAATAATTGCCCAGCTCTCTATCGTTGATGGTGATATTGCCGGTGCCGGGTTTGACCCACACACGAGCGACAGCATTTTTACGTCTGCCAGTGCCATAGAATTTCATTGCTTCAGCCACTTATTCGTCCTCCTCTCTTAGAATTCCCAGACTTCAGGTTTCTGTGCAGCATGGGGATGCTCAGCACCAACATAAACCTTCAGCTTCTTGCCCTGTGCGCGACCCAGACGATTGTGGGGCAGCATGCCTTTCACTGCTTTTTCCACAGCCAGGATGGGTTTCTTGGCCATCAGGTCTTTGTAGTTCATTTCTTTCAAACCGCCCGGATAACCGGAATGACGGTAATATTTCTTCGCAAGCAGCTTGTTACCAGTCAGGATTGCCTGCTCAGCATTGATGATGATGACGAAATCGCCGGTATCCACATGGGGAGTAAAAATCGGCTTATGCTTACCACGCAGAAGGCGAGCAGCTTCGGTAGCGGTACGGCCCAGCGGTCTGCCGGCTGCGTCGATCACGTACCATTTCTTCTCGATTTCGGCGGGCTTGGCCATGAAAGTATTCAAGGTAATTCCCTCCTTAAAATTTAAAAACCTTTCAATAATACCGCTCATCGCCAACGGGGCAGAAGACAACAAGCGTACTTATTTAGTATAATGCCCAGCTTTCTCCTTGTCAAGGTTTTTTTCAGCTGAGCAGACATTATTTGCCATTCTCCGGCAAAAAAGGGCACTGGGCCTCCCCCTTCATTCGGCCTCAGCCTCCGCATAGCGCACCCACAAAAGCTGCAGACCCTGCGGCGGGGCCGGCGGGATATTCAGATCAAAGCTGCCGTCCAGATAGTCTGCCATAGCCCGGGCCGGGATGCGCCCCTGCCCCACGGCCACCAATCGGCCCACAATGATCCGTACCATTTTATAAAGGAAACCATCTGCCTCCACCTCCACCAGAATCGGGGAAGGCAGCTCCTGCCAGGGGAAAAAGCAATCCTGCGGCTCCGGTGCATACACATCCAGGCTGCTGATGGTGCGGACAAAATCCGAAGCGGAAACGCCGCTGACTGTATAATGCCAGAAATCGTGGGTACCCAAAAGATGGGCAGCCCCCTCCTGCATAGCGGCAAGATCCAATCCCCCATCCAGGAACCAGGCGTAACGATGGTTAAAAGCATTTGCCTGCCCGGACTGAGCCAAAACATAGCGATAGCGCTTCCTGTGCGCGGTGAAGCGGGCGTGAAAGGAATCCGCCACCTGCTCCGCCCGGCTGACCCGGATATCCCCGGGCAAGCGCCGATTGAGAATATCCGGCAGCTTCTCCAGAGGCACGGAGCTGTGCGCCCGAAAGCTGCAGCGCTGCCCCCAGGCATGAACGCCGCTGTCTGTGCGCCCAGCCCCGGCAACCACGATCTGCTCCCGAAAGACCTGGCTCAGAGCAGTCTCCACCTCTTGCTGCACGGTTGCCCCGTGGGAGGCAGGCTGCCGCTGCCAGCCGGCATAGTTGCTGCCATCATATTGTAGGGTAAGCAAAATATTGCGTTCCATAAGTCATCCTTTGTTGGTCGGGCTTAGAAAAAGATACGCAGCAAAAGCAATCCGAGAAAGAGCAGCAGAAACAGGCCCAAAGCCAGCGTATCCCAAATCTTCCATGTGCTCTGCTTCCAGCGGGTGCGCCCCTCTCCACCACGGTAGCATTTTGCTTCCATGGCCTGAGCCAAATCCTCGGCCCGGCGAAAAGCTGCCACGAACAGCGGCACCAACAGTGGCAAAAGGGCCAGGGTGCGACGAATCAGATTCCCCTGATCCAGCCTGGCGCCCCGGGATCGCTGCGCCAGGCGAATCCGCTCAAATTCATCCAGCAGGGTGGGGATAAAACGCAGCGCAATAGACATCATCATGGCAATCTCGTGGGCCGGGACATGCAGCGGCGCCAAAGGACGCAGCAGCGCTTCGATGCCATCGGTCAGCTGGATGGGCGTGGTGCTCAGGGTAAGCAGGGAGGCAAAAATCACCAGCAGGATCAGCCGCAGGCCAATGGCCAGACCATGCGAAAACGCACCCTGGCTGATGCTGATAAATCCCCACTGCCAGGCTGTCTCCCCCGGGTAGAAAAAGATGTTTAAAATCACAGCCAGCAGGCAAAACACTGCCACAACTCGAAGCCCGCGCCACAATGCCCGGAGGGGAATGCGGCTCATGCCGATCACAGCCAGGCAAAGAATGCTCAGGCCGCCCCAGCAAAGCCAGTTGTTGGCCAGAAACAAAGAAATCGCATAAAGGATGGTGATCAGGATCTTACAGCCGGCATTCAGACGGTGGATGGGAGATTCCACCGGGTAATACTGGCCCAGCAGCAGCTTTTCTTTAAACATCGGAAGCACCTCCCTGCCAGGGTGTGAAGCGCGGCTCTCCTTCTACTGCTTTTTCGGGCTCCGGCACGGGGAAAGCAGGATCCTTCGTGGCAGCAGCCAACACACTCTCCAGGCTGATCTCCGGTTCTGCTTCCTCATCCTCCAGCGGCGCAGGTTCCGGAATTTCCGGCTCCGGCTCCATGGGCGGCTCATCCTTATGCGCCAAATAATCTGCGATCTCCTCTGCGGCCTGCTCCACGGAAATTGCAGCTCCCGGCAGAGGCAGTCCGCGCCGCTTCAGCTCCCGTACCACAGAAGCAGCCTGGGGGATCTCCAGACCGGCCTGAGCCAAAAGCTCCTCCTGGGCAAAGACCTCCTCCGGCGTGCCATCCAGCAGGATGCTGCCCTTGTTCAGCACGATAATCCGCTGGGCCAATTCAGCTGCCTCCCGCATATTGTGCGTAATCCAGAGGATGCTGCGGCCCTCCCTGTTCAGCTTCCGCACCAGCTCCATCATCCAGCGGCGGCCGCCTTCATCCATGCCGGCTGTGGGCTCATCCAGAATGAGCATTTTCGGCTCCACAGCCAGGACTCCGGCGATGCAAACCCGGCGTTTCTGCCCACCGGAAAGCGAGAAGGGGGAGCGGTCCCAGAAAAGCTCCGGATCCAGCCCCACCTGCTCCAGGGCTTTTCGGACGCGGATGGGCAGGTAATCCTTTGGGACACCAAAATTCCGGGCGCCAAAGGCCACCTCTTCATAAACTGTCTCCGCAAAAAGCTGCTGCTCCGGGTATTGGAAGACCAGGCCGATGTTGCGGAAGGTATCCTCCTTCCCGGTCTTTACGTCATAGGTATCGATCCGCCCGCCGCTGGGCTTATACAAGCCGGAAAGCAGCAAAGACAATGTGCTTTTCCCGCTGCCGCCGTGGCCGATCATGGCGATCAGCTCCCCACTGCGGATGGTCAGGTTAATATCCTGCAGCGCCTTGCGGGCAAAAGGGCTTCCTTCCTGATAGCAATATTCCACATGCTGTAATTCTATCTGCATACGATCTCCACCAGTTCTTTTGAGGACACCACCCCGCGAAACTGCTCATGTCCGCGTTCAGCCAGCAATTCCGCCAGATAGGAAATCTGCGGAATATCCAGCTGATGCTCCCGCAGCCAACGGTGATCCATGAACAGGGCAGCCGGTTTTTCGTCCCGCAGGACCCGGCCCTCCCCCAGCACCAGCACGCGGTCAGCCAGCAGAGCCTCCTCCATAATATTCGTGATGTAGATGATTGCCAGACCATGCTCCTGATGCAGCTTCTGCAGGCATTCGATCACAGATCGGCGCATGGAAGGATCCAGCATGGAGGTGGGCTCATCCAGCACCAGATATTTGCTGGCCATGGCCAGTGCTCCGGCAATGGCGACCCTCTGCTTTTCCCCGCCGGAAAGCAAATGGGGGGCCTTCTCCCGTAGCGCAGTCAGATTCATCTCCGAAAGCGCTCCTTCCACCCGCTGAGAGATCTCCTCCCGGGGGAAGCCCAGATTCTCCAGGGCAAAAGCGATGTCATCCTCCACAGAGGTGGCCACCAGCTGATTGTCCGGGTTCTGGAACACGAAAGCCACCCTGGAACGAATCTCCCAAAGCTGCTCCTCATCGCTTGTGAGCAAGCCATCCACAGAAACAGTGCCGGAATCCGGAAGCAGCAAGCCGTTCAGCTGCCGGGCCAGCGTGCTTTTCCCACTGCCGTTTGCGCCGATCAGGGTGATCCACTCCCCTTCCCGGATGTCCAAATTCAGATCCTGCAAAACAGGCTGCTCTGCTGCGTATTGAAAACAGAGGTCTCGGATCTCGATCATAATTCCTCCCTGACCGGAAAAATGCAGGCAGGCATTCCGGCCAATAAGCCAATAAAAGGGGCGAGCGCCAGCCCACCCCTTTCTTGTTTTGCTATGCTGCACAAAAATGCAGTCTATGGAAGCTGCTTAAATCAGCTCAACTCTGGCCATTTCAGCGGCATCGCCACGGCGGCGCTGCAGCGGAATGATGCGGGTATAACCACCATCGCGGCCTTCATATTTAGGAGCGATTTCCGTGAACAGCTTGGTCACGATATCTTCTTCCGTGATGAAAGCCAGAGCAGCCCGGCGAGCGGCCAGATCGCCCTTTTTGCCCAGGGTGATCATTTTTTCCGCTACGGAGACCAATTCCTTGGCACGGGGAGCAGTGGTATCTATTTTACCGTTCTTAAAAAGGGAAGTGGTCGCATTGCGCAGCATGGCGCGGCGATGGGCACTTTTGACCCCTAATCTGCGGTATGCCATGTTCTTTTCCTCCTATTCGTCGCTCTTTCTTAAAGACATTCCCAGTTCTTCCAATTTGGCCACAACTTCTTCCAGGGATTTACGCCCCAGATTCCGCACCTTCATCATTTCTTCTTCGG
The DNA here is from genome assembly GCA_017440145.1 of Bacillota bacterium. Taxonomy (GTDB): domain Bacteria; phylum Bacillota; class Dehalobacteriia; order UBA4068; family UBA4068; genus RGIG3155. The sequence goes on along the minus strand of JAFSHU010000149.1, from coordinate 14,704 downwards.
TGCGGCTGGCCAGTTCCTGGGCAGTGTGGATGCCGGCACGTTTCAGGCAATTATAGGAGCGTACCGACAGATCCAGCTCTTCGATGGTCATTTCCGGGCGGCTGCCTTTCTGATCATCGGCCTTATCCACCAGAGTGACGGCAGGCGCCTGGCTTTCCGTCAGACCGGTGAACAGCTCCAGATACTCGCAGAGAATGCGGGCAGAAGCGGAGATTGCTTCATCGGGAGCAATGGTTTTATCCGTCCACACGTCAAGGGTGAGCTTATCGTAGTCAGTCTGCTGACCAACACGCGTGTCCTCAACGCGGAAATTTACCTTGATGATGGGCGAAAACAAACTATCGATGGGAATAATGCCAATAGGCTGATCTTCCGTCTTATTTTTGTCAGCGCCCACATAACCGCGACCGGTCGCAACAGAGATCTCCATACGCAGAGCCCCATCTGTGTCCAAAGTGGCCAGATAATGATCCGGGTTCAAGATCTCTACATCCGGGTCCAGGATGATGTCCGCAGCGGTAACGGTCTTTTCGCCTTGTGCGTCCACGTAGATCGTACGGGGTTCATCGCAGTGCATTTTAACAGCCAAACCCTTCAGATTCAGGATCAGGTCTGTGATATCCTCCACCACACCGGGTGCAGTGGAAAATTCATGCAGAATACCATCAATCTTCACTGCAGTGACTGCAGCGCCGGGCAAAGAGGAAAGCAGAACACGACGCAGGGCATTGCCCAAAGTCATGCCGTAGCCTCTTTCCAGGGGTTCGATGACAAAACGGCCAAAAGAGTTATCCTCTGACGATTCAACACATTGGATCCGCGGCTTTTCAATACCAAACATTTAACCCCTCCTTAGACTATTGATAACTGTTCGGTACGGGGCCAGCCAGCCGGGCCGAAAAGGCCCAGCTGACCAATGCGATTATCTGGAATACAACTCAACGATCAGCTGTTCATTGATGGGCAGATCGATGTCTTCGCGGCTGGGCATTGCAACCACTTTGCCGACCAGATTGGCTTTGTCCAGATCCAGCCACTGCGGAGCGTTGCGATGTGCGATGGCTTCAGCAATCGCTGCGAATTTGGGGGATTTGCGGCTGGCTTCCTTCACGGTGATGACCTGACCTTCTTTCACCAGGAAAGAGGGGATGTTGACCTTGCGGCCGTTCACGGTGAAATGACCGTGACGAACCAGCTGGCGGGCATCAACGCGGGAGCTGGCCATACCCAGACGATAAACCACATTGTCCAGGCGGCGTTCCAGCAGACGGAGCAGGTTTTCACCGGTAACACCGTTCTGGCGGGAAGCTTTATCATAATAGATGCGGAACTGGTTTTCTTCCACACCGTAGATACGTTTTACTTTCTGTTTTTCACGCAGCTGCATGCCGTATTCAGAGACTTTTCTCCGGGCATTGCCCTGGCCATGCTGGCCGGGAGCATACTGCTTGGTCGTGAAAGCGCATTTATCGGAATAGCAACGGTCGCCTTTCAGGTAGAGCTTCATGCCCTCGCGGCGGCACAGGCGGCAAACAGCACCAGTGTATCTTGCCATTGATCTCTCCTCCTAGACTCTTCTTCTTTTCGGCGGGCGGCAGCCGTTGTGCGGGATGGGAGTCACATCTTTGATCATGCTGACTTCCAAACCAGCGGCCTGCAGAGCGCGGATCGCAGCCTCACGACCGGAACCGGGGCCTTTGACCAGGCATTCCACCTGACGCATGCCGTGTTCCATAGCGTCTTTCGCAGCCTGCTCGGCAGCCATCTGGGCGGCAAACGGAGTGCTTTTACGGGAGCCCTTGAAGCCCTGGGCGCCTGCGGTAGACCAAGAAATGGCATTACCGCTCTTATCGGTGATGGTAACCACAGTATTGTTAAAAGTGGACTGGATATGAGCCACGCCCACTTCCACGTTTTTCTTTTCTTTCCTTCTACGAGTTTGTCTGCGTGCCATTCGGACGACCTCCCTTCACTTATTTCTTTCTCTTCGCGCTGACCGTACGTTTCGGGCCTTTTCTGGTGCGGGCATTGTTCTTGGTGTTCTGACCGCGAACCGGCAGGCCGCGACGATGGCGAATGCCACGGAAGCAGCTGATTTCAGAGAGACGTTTGATATTGAGAGCAACTTCTCTGCGCAGATCGCCTTCTACCTGATAGTTGTTGGCAATGATCTCGCGGATTTTAGAAGTTTCATCTTCAGTCAGATCTTTGACGCGGGTATCGGGATTGATGCCGGCCTCAGCAAGGATCTTCTGGGAAGTTTTCAGACCAACGCCGTAGATATAAGTCAGGCCGATCTCGACCCGTTTATCACGAGGAAGGTCAACGCCAGCAATACGTGCCATTAATGTTACACCTCCGTTTAATTATCCTTGAACCTGCTTATGCTTGGTGTTGGAGCAAATGACCATAACTTTGCCCCGACGTTTGATGATTTTGCACTTTTCACAAATGGGCTTAACAGAAGCTCTGACTTTCATGTTAAATCCTCCTTGATTTTACCTATGCCAGCTTGCACAGAAGCACAAGCTATTTATATCTATAAGTGATCCGGCCCCGTTTCAAGTCATAAGGGCTCAGCTCCACTGTTACCTTATCCCCGGGAAGAATGCGGATGTAATTCGTCCGAATCTTACCGGAAATATGAGCCAGAATGCGGTGGCCATTCGCCAATTCAACTGTGAACATCGCATTCGGCAAGGGTTCTACGACGACACCGTCGATTTCGATGGCATCTTGTTTGGACATTCAATCGCCCTCCTTAACTTCTTCGCAGCTGAGCAGCGCAGTGATGGCCGCTCTGATCTCCTCGTTCGTTGGTGGGTGCATCCGTTCAGCCGCATTCAGGTCAGCCGCTACCCGAGATGTGATCTGCAGATGCAGTGGATTCTTGCATTTGGGGGCAGACACGGGCCGTTTCCTCCCATCAGCCACCAGCAAGAAGCCATCCGCCTGATCCAGCACAATATAGTACTGGCCTTTATCGCGTCCAGCCAGCGAACGAACCAGTTGCCCTCTATACCAGCTATGACTGCTGTGCTTAGAGGATAACACAGTAGTCTCTTTAGACCAGTATAGCTTGTCATGATTCAAGATCTGCTTCTTCTTTTTCATATCCTTACCATGATCCGGGCTTTGGTGGTATCATCCGGACGCCACTGTGCAGCCAATTCAAAGCAGAACAGGCTGCCAGCTGCGGGCCGGTTCAAATCTGATTTCAATTCCAATTTTGCCCCAGCGCTTTTCCCAGATCAGCCAGAACAGTGTTGATCGGGTTGTCGCCGTTCACAATATGCAGGATCCCCTTCTTCTGATAATACTCGATCAAAGGAGCAGTCTGCTTTTCATATACGCTGAGACGGTTTTTCACGGTTTCCTCCGTATCATCAACACGCTGATACAAAGAGCCGCCGCAAATATCGCATACATTTTCTTTCTGGGGTGCGTTATACAGCAAATGATAGATCGCGCCGCAATCCTTGCACATCCGCCGCCCCGTCAAACGTACGATCAGACGATCCAGCTCCACATCGATATCCAGCACCGCATCCAGGCCGCCCTGCTCCTTCAGCATTTCGTCCAGAGCTTCTGCCTGGGGAAGCGTGCGGGGGAAGCCATCCAAAAGGAAACCTTCGCGACAATCCGGTTGAGCGATACGGTCCTTAATGATGCCCGCCGTAATTTCGTCCGGCACAAGATGTCCCTGATCAATATAACGCTTTGCCTCCATGCCCAGCGGCGTACCGCTGCTGATGGCTGCACGGAACATGTCACCGGTGGAAATATGCGGAATAAAAAGCTTCTTTACCAGGGCCTCAGCCTGCGTTCCCTTACCGGCACCGGGCGGGCCCAGCAAGACAATCTTCATAACCTTTTCCTCTCGAAAACCGGGCAATGCAGAGCAGACAGAGGCCATTCGCATGGCCCGCTGTCTACTCATTTGCTCACAATTTTACTTCATAAAGCCTTCATAATGCCGCAGCAGCAGGTGAGATTCGATCTGTTTCATCGTATCGAGAGCCACGCCGACAGCGATCAGCAGGGAGGTACCACCAAAATAGAGGTTCATGCCGCTGACTGCCATAAAGACGGTGGGCATCAAAGCGATGAGGGTCAGGAACGTTGCACCGGAGAAGGTCAGACGAGACAGAACCTTGTCCAGATATTCGGCAGTGGGTTTGCCCGGACGCAGGCCAGGAATGAAACCACCGTTTTTCCGCATATTGTCGGCAACGTCAGCCGTATTGAAGGTAGCTGCGGTGTAGAAATAGGTGAATACGAAGATCAGCACTGCATTCAGAATGATGTAAACCGGATGCTGGTAGCCCAGAACCTTATTGATCCACATCGCAAAACCGCTGGCCGGGAAGAAGGAAGCGATAATGGTGGGGAAGGAAAGCAGGGCCATCGCGAAGATGATCGGGATAACACCGGCCTGGTTGATCTTCATGGGGATGTGGGTGCTCTGGCCGCCGTAAACCTTACGACCAACAACCCGCTTGGAATACTGAACGGTAATCCGGCGCTGACCTTCCTGGACAGCAATAACGCCGGCAACCATCAGCACCATGACGATGAGGAAAATTACAACAACAAGAATGTTGGTTTCGCCGCTGGTGAGATACTGATAAATCGTATTCACACCGGCAGGCAGGCGGGAAACGATACCCGCGAAGATGATCATGGAAATACCGTTGCCAATGCCATTTTCTGTGATCTGCTCGCCCAGCCACATCAGGAAGGCGGTACCGGCAGTCAGGATGACGGTGGAAACAATAATATTCCATACGTTGGGGTGAATCATTGCAGTGCGCAGATAAATGGACATAATCAGCGCCTGAATAAAACCAAGGCCAACAGCACCAAAACGAATCCACTGATTCATTTTTTTGCGGCCTTCCTGACCCTCACGAGCCAGGTTTTCAAAATAGGGGATAACCATAGTCAGCAGCTGCACAACGATCGACGCATTGATGTAAGGGGTAATACCCATTGCAAATACGGTCAGATTCTTGAACGCGCCGCCGGAAATAATGTCCACCCAGCCAAACAGGTCAGATTGGAACATCGTTGACAAAAGCTCGCGGTTAAGACCCGGAACCGGGATATGGGAGCCGAGGCGGAAAACAGCGATCATCGCCAGGGTGAACAGGAGCTTTTTTCGGAGTTCGGGGATCTTCCATGCACTGGCCAATGCTGAGAACATTTATTTCACCTCTACTTTTCCGCCACAAGACTCGATTTTCGCTACCGCAGATTTGGTAGCGGGAACACACAGAGTAATTTTTTTGGTCAGCTCGCCGTTGTTCAAAACTTTGACGCCATCTTTCAGGTGACGGATCACACCGGCTTCCCAAAGGAGCTCAGCGGTGACTTCGGTGCCATCTTCAAAAATGTTCAAAGCGGAAACGGGGACTTCAACGATCTCTTTTGCCCAGATATTGGTGAAGCCGCGTTTCGGGAGACGACGGGACAGAGGCATCTGGCCGCCTTCGAAGCCAGGACGCACGCCGCCGCCGCTACGGGATTTCTGACCTTTATGGCCGCGACCGGAGGTCTTGCCCTTACCGGAGCCGGTGCCACGACCCACGCGAATGGATCTGTGGGTAGAACCGGGAGCCGGAGAAAGTTCGTTTAACTTCATGTTACACCTCCAAGACTATTTGCCCGCGCTTTCAGAAAGCTTCTCCACCGTGACCAGATGGGCGATGGCATGAACCTTACCCAGGATGTCGGGAGTGTCTTCCTGAACGACGGAGGACTGCATTTTCTTCAGACCCAGGGAGTCGGCAATGGCTCTCTGCTTCTTATTATAGCCGATGGGGCTTTTGGTCAAGGTGATTTTAATCTTTGCCATTGAATTGCCCCTCCTTAACCCAAGATTTCCTGGGGCGTTTTCCCGCGCAGGCGAGCAACTTCTTCAACGGTCTTCAGGGATTTCAGACCTTCCAAAGTGGCGTTCACCATGTTCACTGCGGTATTGGAGCCCAGGGATTTGGTCAGAATGTTGCGCATGCCTGCCAGCTCGCAGACCGCACGGACGGGGCCGCCGGCGATAACGCCGGTACCATCTGCAGCGGGTTTGAGCAGGACTCTGCCGGCGCCAAAGCGACCGATGATTTCATGGGGAACAGTCCCATGCAGCAGGGGAACAGTGATGAGATTCTTCTTGGCAGCTTCCACAGCCTTGCGGATTGCTTCCGGAACCTCAGCAGCCTTACCCATGCCGGAGCCTACACGGCCCTTACCGTCACCGACAACAACCAGAGCGGAAAAGCTCATGCGGCGGCCGCCCTTAACGGTTTTGGCAACGCGGTTAATGAAAACAACTCTTTCCTGAAATTCAGGAGCTTCTTTTTCGTGATTGCGATCACGTCTGTCTCTACCTTCAGGTCTTGCCATTGTTTAACCTCCTTCGCCTAAAAGTCCAGGCCGCCCTCTCTGGCGCCTTCAGCCAGAGCTGCTACTCTGCCGTGATACATCAGGCCGCCGCGGTCGAAAACGCAGGTGCTGATCTTCGCAGCCTTGGCCTTTTCAGCCAGAAGCAGACCGACTTTCTTCGCCGCTTCTACGTTGCCGCCGTAAATGCCCTTCAGAGCCGGATCCTGAGTGGAGGCGCTGGCCAGGGTTACACGGTTAACGTCATCGATGAGCTGCGCATAAATATGCTTATTGCTGCGATATACCGCCAGACGGGGGCACTCAGGCGTTCCGTTGATGTTTTTGCGGATACGATAATGCTTCCGGGCGCGGATCGCTTTGCGGTCAATCCTCTTATACATCTTATCCTTCCTTTCTGCCCTGAGCCAGGATTATATCCCTGGCTTTCCTGGGCATGTGCGATTCGGAACTTATTTCTTCGCGCCAGCCTTACCGGCTTTACGACGGATAACTTCGTCAGCGTATTTAATACCTTTGCCCTTATAGGGTTCCGGCGGACGAACTTCGCGTACATCAGCTGCGAAAGCGCCGATCTTTTCTTTATCGATACCGGAGATGATGATGGTATTGGGCTGAGGCACTTCCACCTTCAGATCCGGACCGGGATCCATCTCTACGGGATGGGATTTACCAACGGTCAGAGCGAGCTTGTTGCCGTTCATGGCAGCACGATAACCAACGCCCACCAGGTTCAGCTTCTTCTCAAAGCCGGTGGAAACGCCGACAACCATGTTGTTCAGCAGGGCGCGGGTCAGGCCGTGCAGAGCACGTTCCTTGGGTTCATCGCTGTTGCGGGTGACGTGGAGTACGCCCTCTTCCAGCGTGACGTTGATCAGCGGGGAAAATTCTCTTTTCAAAGTACCCTTCGGGCCTTTGACTTCAACGGTGGAGCCGTTGATGTCAGCGGTAACGCCGGAGGGCAAAGTGATGGGCATTTTGCCGATTCGGGACATTCTTACACCTCCTATGACATCCAGCGATTACCAGACATAGCAGAGAACTTCTCCGCCCAGTCCTTGTTTGCGTGCGTTTTTATCGGTCATCAGACCGGAAGATGTGGAGACGATGGCGATGCCCAGGCCGCCGAGAACCTTCGGCAGCTCATCTTTTCTGGCATAAACGCGCAGGCCGGGGCGGGAAATGCGTTTCAGACCGCTGATGACCCGTTCTTTACCGGCATATTTCAGGTACAGGCGCAGAACGCCCTGTTTGCCGTCTTCGATATATTCCACATCCTTGATGAAGCCTTCATCCTTCAGAATGTTCGCCAGACCCAGCTTGGTTTTGGAAGCGGGAATCTCTACCTTTTCCATGTAGACGGTATTGGCATTACGGATTCTGGTCAGGAAATCGGCGATAGGATCGGTAACAACCATGATAATAAACCTCCTTATTCCGTTCCGGTCTACCAGCTGGACTTGGTAACGCCGGGGATTTCTCCTTTATAGGCCAGATTGCGGAAACAAATACGGCAGATACCGAATTTACGCATATAGCCATGGGGACGGCCGCAGATGCTGCAACGATTGTAGCCTCTGACTGCGAACTTGGGCGTCCTCTTTTGTTTTACCAGCATAGAAGTCTTAGCCACAAGATTTCCTCCTCTTTTACTTATCGGCGAAGGGCATGCCCATCAGCCGCAACAATTCTTTGCATTCTGCGTCATTGGTAGCGGAGGTAACAAAAGCCACTTCCATACCGCGAACGCGATCGACCTTATCATACTCGATCTCAGGGAAGATGAGCTGTTCTTTCAGGCCCAGGGTGTAGTTGCCGCGTCCGTCGAAAGCATGGGGGGACACACCTTTGAAGTCTCTCACCCGAGGGATCGCTGCGCTGATCAGCTTATCGACGAATTCATACATACGGTCGCCACGCAGGGTGACTTTGCAGCCGATGTTCATACCCTGACGAACTTTGAATGCAGCGATGGATTTCTTGGCTTTGGTAACGATGGGTTTCTGACCGGAGATGGTGGCCAGATCGGAAAGAGCTGCGTCCAGAGCTTTGGGGTTCTGGATGGCTTCGCCCATACCGATGTTGATTACGATTTTATGGAGACGGGGAATCTGCATGGGGTTCTCGTAAGAGAACTTTTCCTGCATTTTGCCACGGATCTCAGACTCATAACGTTCACGAAGTCTTGCCACTTAAATTTTCCTCCTTTCCCTCGGTTATTTATCGAATTTGCTGCCGCAGATTGCGCATACGCGGGTTTTGGTGCCGTCTGCAGCGATCTCTTTTTTCACACGAACGCCTTTGCCGCATTTGCTGCAGAAAAGCATTACGTTGGAGCTGTCAATGGCAGCTTCCTTCTTAACGATACCGCCCTGAGGAGCGCCGGGGGTGGGTTTGGTATGGCGGCTGACTACGTTGACTTTATCAACATAGACGCGGCCGGCTTTGGTATCGACGTTGATGATCTTACCTTTTTTGCCGGCATCCTTACCGGTGATCACGACCACGTTGTCGCCCTTCTTGACGTGGAGTTTTTTCTTTTCGATTGCCATGTTTTACCCTCCTACAGAACTTCCGGAGCCAGCGAGACGATCTTCATGAAGTCTCTGTCTCTCAGTTCGCGGGCCACAGGGCCAAAGATACGGGTACCTTTGGGCTGATTGGCATCATTGATGATAACGGCAGAGTTTTCGTCGAAGCGAATGTAGGAACCATCAGCACGACGGATCTCTTTAGCGGTGCGGACGACAACGGCACGAACCACGTCGCCTTTTTTGACCATACCGCCGGGGCTTGCTTCTTTAACGGCACAGACGATAATATCGCCGACTGTTGCATATTTGCGGCGGGAGCCACCCAGGACCTTGATGCACAGCAGCTCTTTGGCGCCGGTGTTGTCCCCAACCTTAAGTCTGGTTTCGGCTTGAATCATTTAAGCCGCCCCCTTCCTGAATTTTAATTTCGTATTGTATGGGTAAATTAGACGATGGGAGCCTTTTCCAGGATCTCCACCACGCGCCATCTTTTTTCTTTGGACATGGGGCGGACTTCCATAATCAGGACTTTATCGCCGATGCGGGCCTCATTGTTTTCGTCATGGGCCTTGTATTTCTTGTTGCTCGTGGTGATCTTGCCATAAAGGGGATGGCGAGTGCGGCTTTCGACCTTCACCACTACGGTTTTATCCATTTTATCGCTGGCAACGATGCCGATGCGGGTTTTTCTGGATTTTCTTTCCATCAATTTGGTAACCTCCTTAGTGCGCGTCCCTTACTGCGCTTTCTCCATATCCTTCTGGCGAATGACCGTTTTAACTCTGGCCATATCCTTTTTAACCGCATTGATGCTCATGGGATTATCCAGCTGGCCGGTGGCTAAACGAAAACGCAGATTAAAGAGTTCCGCCTGCAGGTCGTTTTCTTTCTTTACCAGTTCCTCGTAAGTGAGGTCACGGAGTTCTTTAGCCTTCATTAGTGTCACCTACCGTTTCTTCGCGTTTGATGAACTTAGTCTTGATGGGCAGCTTGTGCATGGCCAGACGCATAGCTTCTTTCGCCAGCTCTTCGCTAACGCCGCCGATCTCGAACATAACTTTACCGGGTTTCACAACGGCTACCCAGTATTCAGGAGAACCTTTACCGGAACCCATACGGGTTTCTGCCGGTTTCTCGGTTACGGGTTTATGGGGAAAGATCTTGATCCAGACATTACCGCCACGCTTGATGTAACGGGTCATGGCGATACGGGCTGCTTCGATCTGGCGGCTGGTAATCCAGCCGCATTCCAGGGCCTGGAGACCATATTCGCCATAGCTGATGAAATTACCCTTATGGGCAGCGCCCTTCATGGTGCCGCGGTGTTGGCGGCGATATTTAACTCTCTTAGGCAGCAACATGGTTTATTCGCCCTCCTCCACTGCAATTTCTTTCACTTTCTGAGCCCGACGGGGCAGGACTTCACCTTTGTAGATCCAGACTTTGATGCCGATCTTGCCGTATGCGGTGTTGGCTTCTGCAAAACCGTAATCGATGTCAGCGCGCAGGGTGTGCAGCGGAACTTTGCCCTCTGCGTACCATTCGGTACGGGCGATTTCCGCACCGGCCAGACGGCCAGCGCACATGATCTTGATACCTTCGGCGCCCATGCGCATGGTGCGGCCAACGGTCTGTTTCATAGCGCGACGGAAAGCAATGCGGCGTTCCAGGGAGGAAGCAACGCTTTCAGCAACCAGCTGGGCGTCAACTTCGGGACGTTTGACCTCAGTGATGTTCACGGAGACCTTTTTGCCGCTCATTTTTTCCAGTTCCTGACGGAGTACGTCAACTTCCTGGCCACCGCGGCCGATGACGATACCGGGCTTTGCGGTGAAGACGTTGATCCGTACGCGGCCGCCGGCACGTTCGATGTCTACTTTGGAGACGCCGGAGGCATAGAGTTTGTTTTTGACGTATTTACGCAGCTGATAGTCTTCATACAGCAGGTGTTTGAAGTCTTTGTTATTGGCGTACCAGCGAGCATCCCAATCCTTGATGACGCCGACGCGGAATCCCTTAGGATTAACTTTCTGACCCATATTATGCCTCCTCTCTGGTGCCGACCGCAATGGTGATGTGGCTCATGCGGTGAACCATTCTGTCTGCACGGCCCTGTGCACGGGGTTTATAACGACGGAGGCTGGGGCCTTCATCGACGAATGCTTTTGTAACGATCAGATCTTCTTTCGCCAGAGACAGGTTGTTCTCAGCGTTTGCAATGGCGGAGTTAAGAACTTTAGCCGCCAGCTCAGCACCCTTGTTGGGCGTGAATTTCAAAATCGCTTCCGCTTCCCGGGCGCTCTTGCCTCTGATCAGATCGATGACCAGGCGGGCCTTGCGGGGAGAAATGCGGAGATATTTAGCGGTAGCTTTGACTTCCAACTTTCTTCCTCCTTTCTACTTCAGCGACGTGGAGCGCTCGGCTTTACCGGCATGGCCGCGGAAGTAGCGCGTGGGAGCAAACTCCCCGAGCTTATGACCAACCATATCTTCGGTAACATATACAGGAACATGTTTTTTGCCGTCATGGACAGCGATGGTATGACCCACCATCTGCGGGAATATCGTGGAAGAACGGGACCAGGTCTTAATGACCGCTTTGTCACCGGATTCGTTCATGGCCTCGATGCGTTTGAGCAGTCTCTCTTCAATGTACGGGCCTTTTTTTACTGATCTACCCATTTAAGGCTTATCCTCCCTTCGCTTATTTGCTGTTACGGCGTTTGATGATCATGCGGTTAGAAGCCTTCTTGCGGTCTCTGGTTTTCGCACCCAGAGCAGGTTTGCCCCAAGGAGTGACCGGGTTGCGGCCCACCGGGGAACGGCCCTCACCACCACCATGCGGATGGTCAACGGGATTCATAACAACGCCGCGGTTTGCGGGACGGATGCCGAGCCAGCGGCTGCGGCCGGCTTTACCGATGTTAATGTTTTCCTGGTCGATGTTGCCAACCAAACCGATGGTTGCGCGGCATTTTGCCAGGACCAGTCTCATTTCGCCGGAGGGCAGACGCAGAGTGGCGTATTTGCCTTCTTTGGCCATGAGCTGGACGGAGGAACCGGCGGAACGAGCCATCTGGCCGCCCAGACCGGGACGAAGCTCAACATTGTGGACAACGGTACCTACCGGGATGGAGCTCAAGGGCAGGCAGTTGCCGGTGATGATGTCTACAGACTCGCCGGAGTAGATGGTGTCGCCGACTTTCAGGCCGTAAGGAGCCAGGATGTAGCGTTTTTCACCGTCTGCGTAGGTGAGCAGTGCGATATTCGCGGTACGGTTGGGGTCATATTCAATAGTAGAGACCTTGGCCGGGATGTTGTCTTTGGTGCGTTTGAAGTCGATGACGCGGTACATCTGTTTGTGACCGCCGCCCTGATGGCGAGTAGTCATGCGACCCTGGTTATTGCGGCCGCCTTTGGATTTGAGCGGCTGAAGCAGGGACTTTTCCGGAGTGGAGGTAGTGATTTCCTCGAAGGTGGACACGGTCATGCCACGACGACCCGGAGAAGTAGGCTTATATTTTTTAATACCCATTAGATGATCCTCCTTTTCCCGGGATTACTGCAAGCTGCTGAAGAGCTCGATCTGCTCGCCCGCTGCCAGCTTAACGATAGCACGTTTGGTGTCGGGGCGTTTGCCGCGGAAACGGCCCATGGTGCGCATTTTGCCGTTCATGTTTCTGGTGGTAACGGAAAGCACATGGACATTGAACAGGGATTCAACAGCATGTTTGATTTCGATCTTGTTGGCGTTCTTGTCAACGAAGAAGCAGTACTTGTTGTCTTCCATCAAAATGAGGGCTTTTTCGGAAACCATCGGTTTCACCAAGACAGTATGCGGATCACGCATTATGCGTACACCTCCTCGAACAAAGCCAAAGCTTCTTTGGTCATAACCAATTTCTGATGATACAGGATCTCGTAGGTATTAACGCCGGTGTAATCAACCGCACGAACACCAGGGATATTGCGGGCAGAGAGCATGGTCTTTTCCGCATCCTGGGGCAGAACGACCAGAGCGCTCTGGGCTTTAAAGTTTTTCAGAACCCGAGCCATTTCCTTCGTGCTGGGAGCAGCGAAGTTCAGTTCGTCCACAATGATCAGATCGCCATCTGCCAGCTTGCTGGACAGTGCGGAGTAAAGAGCCGCGCGGCGCATTTTCTTGGGCATTGCAATATTGTGGCTGTGGGGAGTGGGGCCGAATGCCACACCACCGCCGCGCCATACCGGGTTGCGGGAGCTGCCGAAGCTGGAACGGCCGGTGCCTTTCTGTCTCCAGGGCTTTTTGCCGCCGCCGGATACATCGCCTCTGGTTTTCACGCAATGGGTACCTCTACGCTGAGAAGCGAGGTATACGCGCACTGCCTGATGCATGATAGGAACATTGATCTGGCTCATGAAGAGCTCGTCGTTCAATTCGATTTCGCCAACCGGGCTACCTTCCCGGTTCAACACATCAATCTTAGTCATGCCTGACCTCCTTTCTCACGGTTAACCCTGCTTGCGGGATTCTTTGATCAGCAGCATGCTCTGTTTGGCGCCGGGAACAGCACCTTTGACCAGGAGCAGATTCCGTTCTGCGTCAACTCTGACAACTTCCAGGTTCTGGATGGTGACGCTTTCACCGCCCAGACGACCGGGGGAATGTTTACCTTTGAACACACGGGCGGGGCCTTTGGCGCCGGCGCTGGCCGGACGACGATGGTTTTTGGAACCGTGAGTCATGGGGCCACGGTGCTGGTTCCAGCGTTTGATGGTGCCGGCGAAGCCTTTACCTTTGCTGGTGCCGGAGATGTCCACGGACTCGCCTTCGGTGAAGATATCAACGTTGATGACGTCGCCGGGGTTGAAGCTGGCAGCGTCTTTGGTGCGGATTTCCCGCAGATAGCGAACGGGGTCGATGCCCGCTTTTTCGCAGTGGCCTTTGAGGGGCTTGATAACATTAACGGGTTTGATTGCGCCATAACCCAATTGGATCGCATTATAACCGTCGGTAGCTTCGGTTTTGACCTGTGCTACACGGCAGGGACCGGCTTCGATAACGGTAACCGGAATGATTTTACCTTCCGCACTGAAGACCTGAGTCATCCCCAGTTTGGTGCCGAGTATAGCTTTCGGCATTTCGTACACCTCACTTTCTAATATTAAGAACAAACGCCTTAGAGTTTAATCTCGATGTCTACGCCAGCCGGTAAATCTAAGCGCATCAAAGAATCCATGGTTTTGGGGCTGGGCTCGATAATGTCGATGAGGCGTTTGTGGGTTCTCATCTCAAATTGCTCACGGCTGTCTTTGTTGACATGGGGCGAACGAAGAATGGTATAAATGTTTTTCTCCGTCGGCAGCGGAATCGGGCCAGCGATCTGCGCCCCCGTTCTCTTAGCAGTTTCGACAATTTTGTCCGCAGAAGCGTCCAGCAGCCGATGATCATAAGCCTTCAGTCTGATTCTAATTTTCTGTTGAGCCATTTTCCTACTCCTTTCGCTCGAATTTTTTCGAACTCGCTCCGCGTGAATTACCTCCGCCCCGCGTGGGCAGAGCAACCTCCCGCATCACAGCTCTTTCTATTCCCACCGCAAGCATGGCTCGGGAAGAGCCATGCTCACGGGTGAATGCATTATAATTGGTAGTGATTATTCGTTGATGGCGGTAACAACGCCGGAGCCAACGGTACGGCCGCCTTCGCGGATAGCGAAGCGCAGACCTTCTTCGATGGCGATGGGGGTGATCAGTTCGATATCCATGACGATGTTGTCGCCGGGCATGACCAT
>JAFSHU010000148.1 GCA_017440145.1 Bacillota bacterium | reverse complement strand
TACATCAGCACAGAGGCCGGGTTCAGCAGGCCGCCATAGATGAAAAAGGTGCTGAAAAAGCCGTAGAAGCAGATGGGCAAGGGGCGGCTGCGCAGCCAGCCCCAGCGGGAAAGGATCCCGGCCAAAAGACCGATCAGCCCAAAGCCCAGCATCTGCCAGGGCGTCCAGGGCCCCTGCCCCATCAGCATATTGGAGACAAAGGCGGTGAGCGCACCCACCAGAAAGCCACTTTCCCCGCCCAGGCAGATCCCGGCGATGATGGTGATGGCCGAAACCGGCTTCACCTGGGGAAGCATATAAAAGGCCGCCCGGCCCGCAACCCCCAGAGCCACCAGGACTGCGATGACCACCAGCTCCCGGGCCTGTGGCTTCCTCCCCTCAAAGGCCAGCACAAAGGGAAGCATGGTCTCCAGAAGGATCGCCATGCTGATGAAAGAATAGCTTCGATCCTCCAGCAGATAGACCCCGGCCAGAATGGTGAGAGGGACACACAGCAAAACCAGAAGAATGGCCAGCCTGGTACGGCTGTTCAGGGGCTTCCGCTGGGGAATACTGTTTTTCTCCGGCCAGACAAAGGGAGCGGCCTCCACAGCCTCCTCCCGGCTCTTCTCTTCCGCAGCTTCCGGCGGGGAAAAGAGCTGCCGCAGATTCTGATCGATGCGGGGGCCTTCCTCCGGCCCTGCAGGCAAAGGGCTTCCCCCGGCAGCAGCGATCACATCCTCTGCCAGCACAGCCTGGGGCAATTCCTGCCTGGCCATACGGTGCGCTGCCGTGGTGTAAAAGCGCTGCTCGGAGAAGAAACGGCGGGGGCTATGCTCTGCCACCACAGAGCCATCGAAAAACATGGCGCAGCGATCTGCATAGGCCGCGCAGAACTCGATATCGTGGCTGACCATGACCACCGCTACCCCCAATGCACACAGGGTGCGCAGAATCCGCGCCAGCTGCTTTTTAAAATGGGCATCCAGCCCCTTTGTGGGCTCATCCAGCAAAAGGACGCGGGGCGCCAGCAGCAAAACCTTGGCCAGAGCCGCTCTTTGCTGCTCACCGCCGGAAAGATCATAGGGATGAGAGGCCAGCAGGGGCTGCAGCTGGCAGAGACGACAAACCGCCTCTACCCGTTTCCGCTGCTCTTCCCGGCTCATGCCCCGGTGATCCAGCACCTCAAAAAGATCCTCCTCCACCGTCTTTTTCACAAAAAGAGACTGTGGATTCTGGGGCAAGGCAGCGATCAGCCCGGAATAAAGCTCCTGCCGGGGGATGCGCTGCAGCAGGCGGCCATCCAGCTCCACCCGTCCCCGCTGAGCCTGGTGCAGGCCGGAAAGCAGAGAAAGCGTGGTGGATTTTCCAACGCCGTTCCCACCCACCATGGCATAAAGCTGCCCGGGCCAGATCTGCAAAGAAAGATTGTTCACCACATCCCGGCCATCCTGCGTATAGCGGAAGCTGGCTTCCTTCACCTGCAGGATCGGCCTCCCCTCCCGAGGAGCCTCCTGCTCCCGGGGGATGGCAGACGGATCCAGAGGGAAGCGCTGCTTCCGCGCAGCCAGCCAATTCCGCCCTTCCCGGACGGTCAGGGGGCAATCCGGGCCGGGCTCCGGCACAGCAGACCAGATCCGCAGTGGGGCAGGCATGGCCGCAAACATGGGATGCTGCAAACGGCGTAGCTCTTCTGCTGCCTGCCGGGGTGTGGCAAGGCAAACAATGCGGCCTTCCTCCATCACCAGCACACGATCAGCCAGGGGGAAAACCTCTTCCAGCCGGTGCTCGCTGAGGATGATCGTTGCGCCCAGCTCACGGTTCACCTTCAGCAGGGCATCCAGAAATTCCTGGGCAGCAATGGGATCCAGCTGGCTGGTGGGCTCGTCCAGAATGAGCACAGAAGGCTGCATCACCATGACAGAGGCCAGATTCAGCAGCTGCTTTTGCCCGCCGGAAAGGGAGCTGACACTCTCCCGGAACCAATCCTGTATCCCGAAAAAGCTGGCCATCTCTGCGATACGCAGGCGCATATCTGCCGTCTCCAGCCCCAGGCTTTCCAGACCAAAGGCCAGCTCATGCCAGACCTTATCCGTAACGAGCTGATTGTCCGGGCTCTGCTGCACAAAGCCAATGGACTGGGCCTCCTCCCGCTGGCTGAGGGAATCCAGAGGCCGCCCCTGAAAGAGGATCTGCCCCTGCTTCTCTCCATGAGGAGAAAGAGCAGGCTTCAGCTGCCGCAGAAGCGTGGTTTTCCCGCAGCCGGAGCTGCCGCAAACCAGCAAAAATTCCCCGGGGTGAATGTCCAGGCTCAAATGATCCAGAGCCGGCTTCTCCCGCCCAGGATAGTGAAAGGTGAAATTTTCCAGTGAATAGGTATACATGTTTTTCCTTTATCGTTTGATCGTCTCCGGATCACAGCAGAAGGACTTAAAGCTGTGTTCCCGGCTTCCCTTTTTCCGGGAAGGCCTGCTGCAGGCTATGCTTCCAGGCCCGGGCATCCAAAGCCTCGATCCATAGAGGCAGGGTGCAGAGCAAAGCAAAGATCAGCAGCAGAGATAAATCACAGAAGCCCATCTCCCCCAGACGGAAGCTGGGGAAATAGCGATAATACAGGCCGCCGCAGAGCCGCCCGATCAGCACAGAAAGCCCACAGAAAAGCACAGCAGCCATGGCCAGCTTGTCCCGGCGCTCCCAGCGATAGAGGGCAAAGGCTGTGCGCCCCCGCAGGCCGTAGCCCCGGCTGCGCATGCTGTCCGCCGTTTCAATGGCATTCTCCAGCGCCCAGGTCAGCAGCATGGAAAAAATGCGAAAGCCCTGTTTCATGCGCTGAAAGGCATTCCCGGTAGAAATATCCCTTCCCAGGCAGCGCTGGGCATTGGCGATCACCCCAGCCTGCTCCTTGAAGCGGGGGATCATCCGCAGCGCCATGGAAAGCACCAGGGAAAGCCCTGGGATGAGGCGCCCAAAAAGATAGATGAACTTATCTGAGCTCATCACGGCATTGAAGCAGCTGAACCAGCAGACTGCCGTGGCCAGCATGGTGGCGGAAGCCAGACCGTAATAGATGGATTCCGCAGTGACCGGGTTATCATTGGGCAGATAAAAGAGGATCGTAGCGCCTTCATGATTGAAGGCCGGGTTCATCAGCGCGCAGACCAGCAGCATGGGCAGAAGGAAAAGCAGGTTGAAGCGCCAGGCCTTCCGTCCGTTCAGACGCAGGGAATAGGCAAAAGCGCTGAGAAAGCTGATCCCCAGGCAAATGGGGTGCAGCAGCAGCACGGAATACAGCATCACCAGGAGAAAATAGAGGAAGCTCACAGCCGGGTGATAGCGGCCGAAAGGGGTTTCTCCGCTCCGGCTGCTCATTGCTTGCCCGCCGCATATTCCCCGCCGATATCCCGACCCTGATCGCAGGAATAGCGCCATTGGATCTCATCCCCGGGCTGCAGCTGATAGCGGGAGCTGCCATAATTGGGATACCAGCCATTCACCTGATACATCCAGCCGGAAAGGGGGCCACAATCCATTTCATAAAGATTGGCCAGCCCTTCAATATAAGCGGAATTAAAAATCGGCGTGCTGCTGTGCTCCATCTGGATACCGGCCTGCTTCAGTTCCCGCTGCAGCACGTTAAACACGGATTCCCCTTCATAAAAGGTGACTTCCTTCCGGGCAAAGAGGATGCCGTCACTGGGGATCAGCTCCACCTTTTCCGGATCCAGCAGCTCCATATTCTCCAGAACCGTGGCACAGCTGATGCTCATGTAGCAGCTGTGGGCCACATCGCTGATGCTGACGCTATCCGGCTCCACCGGCTCCGGGTGAGCGTCCGCAGCAGGCGCCTCCGGGGCCTTTTCCGGGCTTACTGCCTCTGCAGGGGGCTCCACCGTTTCTGTGGGCGTATCCGTGGGGGGCAGCTCCTGCGCTTCGGAAGAAATTTCAGCTTCTGCTTCCGCGTTCAAGCCTTCTTCCAGGTCTTCCTCGCCAGCAGCTTCTTCGGTCAGCCCATCTTCTGAGCTGCTATCCTCTTTATCCTCTTCCCCGGAAAGGGAAGGCGCTTCCGGATCTTCTTCCGGAAGGCTCTGCCCCGGCTGGACTTCCATAGCAGCGGCACCCTCCGCAGGAAGGGCTTCTCCATCCCCGCAGGCAGCAAAAAGGAAAAGGCTCAGGAGCAGGAAAAAAAGGCAAAAGAACTTCGTTTTGATCTTCATTTCAGCAAAACACCTCTCAGCAAAACATCTCTGTTTTTACTTCGCAAGCAGGCCGGAAGCATGCAGCATATTGTAGAGCATATCCGCCACCTCACAGCGAAGCACCGGCTCCAGCGGGCGGATAGACAGATCAGCAGGGTTCAGGATCTCCTGCTGATAGCAGAAAGCCAGGGATGCTCTGGCCCAATCATGGCTTTTGGTATAATCCGAGAAAGAGGCCAGCTGATTCCGAATTTCTGCGCTGCCCAGGGCGTTGTTCATGCCGCAAAGTGCGGCGGCCCGGGCCGTCATGATGGCGGCTTCCTCCCGGGTGATGCTGCCCTCCGGATTGAAGGCATTCTGCCCCACCCCCTGCACGATGCCATAGGCGGAGGCTGCTCCCACATAGCCATTGTACCAGCTGCCTGCGGAAACGTCCGTAAAAGAGGCTGCTTTCTGTGGCAGGCCAAGGGCCCGCACCACGATGGCTGCATACTGAGCACGGCTCATGCCCTGATCCGGGGCGAAGCGGCCGCTGCTGCCCATGCCGTCAATGATGCCGCGGCTGGCCAGTGCCAGAATGGCTTCCCGGCTGGCATGGCTGCGGATATCCGAAAAATCCCGATTGGGATGGCTGACTGCCGGAAGAGAAACATCTGCATGCTGCTTTCCGCTGCTCTGCCCGGACTGAATGCTTCTGGGCGGCACATCTTCCATATCATAAAGATGGTTCAGCCCCTTTTCCTGGCGTACCGCAGCAGCAAGCGCGTAAAGCGCCTGCTCCGTTGCCATGGCATCGGCCTGACTATCCCCGGGAAGGTGCTTATAGCCATCGGAAAGCTTATAGGCCGCCAAGGCATCCGTCAGGCTCTTTCCGTTCTTCACAAAACGGCTGTCCGAAAGGGAAATATCCAGCTGAGAAAGGGCCAGCATCACCTGGGCCACGCTCTCGCTGTTTGCTTCCCCCTGGCTGATATAGCCGCCATCTGCCTGCTGCAGGTGGGAAAGGCAATCCAGGGCCTTTTCAATGGCGGCAGGAACCTTTTCCCGGCTCTGGTAGTTGCTGAGCGCCTGCAGCACCACAGCCGTCACATCCGGATCTGCAGGGCTTTTCCCGTTCAGGGAAAAACCGCCATCCGGCAGCTGCTGGCTGAGCAGATAGCCCACATAGGCATCCCGGGCAGCGGCACCCTCGACATCCGAATAATAAGCAGCGGAATCCAAAGCCAGCAGGGCAAAGGCCGGGCCGCTGACGCCCTGCCAGATCACCTGATCCGTATCCAGCAGAGGCTTCGTCAGATCATAGCCTGCCACCTGCCGGGGGTCGAAGCCCGCTGCAGTCAAAGCCAGCACCACACGGGAATACTCCGTATATTTGCGCTGGTGCAAAATCCCCTCCTGCGCCTTTACGATGCGGGAGACTTCCTGATAATAGCTCTGGAAATAGCTGTCCGAAATTGCCTGTCCGGAGCGGGCCAGACCCAAAACCGCCCAATCCCCGCCGGTCATGGCCAAGGTGGGGGAAGGTGTCATCTTTTGCACCTGCTCCGCTGCAAAGCGCAGATCCGTTTCCATGGAAGCTTCCGCTGCCGCAGCAGGCAGGCTGGGAAGACAAAGGCAGATGGACAGACAGAGCAGCAAAAATCCCTTGATGATTCTCTTCATATTCAATCCTTATCCTCTTTGATTTTATCCCTATTGATTCTTATGCTTCCGTAAACAGAAGCAGGCGGGCGAGCATCTTTGCCACAGCCGCCCGGGTCGCCGCTTCCTGAGGCTGCAGCGTCCCATCCGGGTAGCCGCCCAGCAGGCCAGTATCCAGGCTCCACTCCATGCCCTCCCGGGCGAAGGAGGAGCAGCTTTCTGCATCCGCATAATGGCTCAGGCTGTCCACATCCAGCTGTTCAGCGCTGAGCTTCTTATATTTGCTGTAGCGGTGGAGCATCGTTGCGATCTCCTCACGGGTAATATACTCCGTGGGGGCAAAGCTGCTCTCGGTTCTGCCGCCGGTGATCCCTGCCTGCAGCGCCCAGGAGACAGCCGGGGCATAATAGGCATCAGCAGGCACATCAGAGAAAGCCGGGCTGCTCTCCGGCAGGCTTTCTCCGCTCAGCCGTGCCAGCATGGTGATGAAATCACAGCGTTTGATCGGCTCCTGGGCGCCAAAGCCGCCTTTTCCGTCCCCTTTCACAACGCCCCGCTGGCTCAGCTCATAAATATAGCTGCAGGCCCAGTGGTTTTCCGGCACATCCGAGAACTTCGGCGCAGACTCCTTCATCAGGCTTACACGATAATGGCTTTGCAGAATGCCGCCCCGGGTGCTGAGCGTGAATTCCAGGGGTTTACTGTAATCCTGTGCTTCCCCAGGATCAGGCAGCAGCTGTCGGTATTCGGGGTGCAGAGAAGTGCTGTATTCTGCGCTGAGCTTCTGCAGCTCCAGATCATCTGCCACATAAATATTCAGCTGGAAGGGGTTTGCGGCAGAGCCATCCCCGGCAAGAAGCTGCCGGTTTTCCCCTTCCCCCACATAATACAGGGTCTGGGCATTCCAATCCGCATCATAGACCGTCTCACTGCTCAGGCTGAGGGTTTTCCCAGCCAGGGTAAAGCTGCTG
>JAFSHU010000147.1 GCA_017440145.1 Bacillota bacterium | reverse complement strand
TGAAATATCGCTGCCGTTTGTCCATCTCTTCCCCCGCGGCCTGGCTTTCCCATCTGGATCTGCTGGGTGCAGTGGAGAAAACCCTGCGCCGGGCCAACATTCCCATGGCCTATTCCCAGGGCTTCAACCCCCATATGCTGATTTCCTGGGGGCCGGCTCACCCGGTTGGTTTATACAGCGACAGTGAATATGTTGACTTGCTGCTGCACAGTGATGTAGGGCAGGATCTGGCAGAATGCTTCAATGCAGCTGCCCCCCCGGGGGTTTCCATGCTGGAATACCGCCAGGTGCCGATGGAAGCAGAAGCTCTGATGGCAGCTGTCAATTATGCGGAATATCAGGCCTTCCCGGAAGAGGGTCTTCCGGATGATGTGGATGAAAAGATCGAGGAGCTGTTGTCATGCGAGAGCCTTGTGGTGGAGCGCTACAGCAGCAAGGGAACAAAGCGTGCGGATCTGCGCCCCTCTCTGGCGGAGCTGCGCCGGGAAGGAAACAGCCTCCTTTTTGCTGTGTATCTGGATCGGGGCGCGGCTGCCAAGCCCGGGGAGATCATCCATCTGCTTTTGGGGGATCGGCCCACTCGCTGCAGACGCAGCGGCTTGTATATTGTGGATGCGGAAACAAAAGAGCTTCCCTGATCTGAGAAGTGAATTTTTCTAGGAGAAAAAGCATGAATAAGGATATTTTGATCCATTTTGAGGGAGACAGTGCTGCTGTGGCGATCCTGGAGGAGCGCCGCCTGATGGAGGTGTATCCGCCCCATGGGGATGAGAATCACCTGCTGGGCAATATCTATCTGGGAAAGGTGGAGAATGTTCTCCCCGGGATGCAGGCAGCCTTTGTGAATATCGGCCTGGAGAAGAACAGCTTCCTGTATGTCGAGGATGTTCTGGCTCCCATGGCTGCCTATGCTTCTCCTGCCCAGGAGGGGAAGGAGCGCCGAGCCATCAATGAGCTGGTAAAAAAAGGGCAGCAGCTGACGGTTCAGATCTTTAAGGAGCCCAGCGGAACGAAGGGCGCCCGCGTCACCATGCACCCCTCTTTGCCCGGGCGCTATCTGGTTTTGTTGCCCTGCGGGGATTATATTGCCGTGAGCCGCCGTATCGAGGATGAGGCTGAGCGGGAACGGTTGAAGAACCTGATCCGGGAAGAGCTGCCGCCGCATATGGGTGCCATCATCCGTACCGTGGCGGAGAATGCCAGTGCGGATCCCCTGCTCAATGATCTGCGTACCCTGGTCAAGGAATGGAAGCGTATCCTGGGTAAGGCTGCCAAATCCAATGCCCCCATGCTGCTGCACAGCGATATGGATCAGCTGCGCCGGGTCATCCGCAGCGCCAATCCGGCGGATCCCGGGAATATTCTGGTGGCTTCGGAAGCGGATTTTGAGCGGGTGGAGGATGTGATCAATGCGGTGGCTCCCGGCCTCCGCTCCCACCTGAAGCTGCAGGAAAGCAAGAATCTTTTTCAGGATTACGATGTCTACGCCCAGATGGAGAGGGCTTTGGCCCGCAAGGTCTGGCTGCCCAGCGGCGGCTATATCATCGTGGATCAGGTGGAAGCGCTGACCGCCATTGATGTGAACACCGGAAAATATGTCGGGGAAAGCAACCTGAACGATACAGTGTTCAAAACCAATATGGAGGCCGTGGTGGAGATCGCCCGGCAGCTGCGTCTGCGGAATATCGGTGGCATCATCATCATTGATTTTATTGATATGGAAGAGGACGAGGATCGGGAGAAGCTGCTGAAGGCTTTGGAAGAAGAGATGAAGAAAGACCGCATCCGTGTAACGGTTATGGGCATGACACAGCTGGGCCTGGTGGAGCTGACCCGGAAAAAGAACGGGCATGACCTGACCTCTCTGGTGGAAAAAGAATGCAGCTGCTGCGGTGGGAAAGGACGAGTCCCTGTTTTTCCCAAGCCGCGCGCCTAAGTTTAGAAGAAGAGAACCTATAGAATCTATATATAGCGTTTGCATTACAAAGAAAAATTGTGTATAATGAAGTATCTGGCTGGATTTTTGAATTCAGCGCAGTATCTTGCGATTTTGATATTTTTCTGTAGCTTTATTTTAACATGATGCTGTTTATGGGCGAAACAAAGCAAGCACGGTCGAAAAGCAAAAGATGAGGCTGCTGACTTCGCTCCTTTTGGCGTTTATTGCAAGTGATACTTTTAATAGAGAAGTTACAATATATCCGTGACAGAGAGGGTTTATCGTATGGCAAAGAATACGAACACAAAATCTTTCTGGCGAAAAACAAAGGGTCTGGCAGAAGAGGAATTTCTGTTTTCCGGGGCGGCGGAGCTTCCGGTGGAGGAGCCTGTTTCCCCCTCTGCTGCATCTGAGCAGGAGGCTGTGCTGAGCCCTGAGGAGCCTGCGCCTGTGCCTGAGCGTGTGCAGCCCTCCGCTGCGGCTGCATCGGAGACTTTGGCGGACGCTGCGGCCCGCTTGGCTATGGAAGAGGAAGAAAAACGTACATATGCAGAAGCAGCCGTCGAGGAAGCCAAACGCGCCGAAGCGGCTTTTCGTCGTGTAGAAAAAGAAGCTGCCCTGAAGCAGGCAGAAGCAAAAGCCCAGTCCCTCCAGGTCTCCAGCGGCAAAGCGCAGCAGGAGGCGAGCAATGCGCTGGCAGAACTGAGCCGTGTGGAGCAGGCTTATGGCGTTTCTCAGAAGGAAGCGGAGCAAAGAGTGGCTGAGGAAGCTGCTGCCCATGCCCGCGTGGAGCAGGAAACGGCAGAGCTGCACACAGAGAATCAGTCCCGACTGGAGACGGCAAAAGCAGCTGTTGCCAGCCTGGCTGAGCAGATCGACTGCCGGAAACAGGCTGCGGCACAGGCTTCCGAAAGCTGCGTTCAGGCTGAAGATGCCCTGGAAGAATCCGAAGCTGAGCTGCTGCGTATCCAGAATGAAGGCAATGAGCTGCTGCGGCGGATGAATAAATCCGTGGAAGAAGCCAACGCAGAAACGGCTGTGATCCGTCGGCAGATTTCTGTGCTGGAAGAGCGGATCAATAGCGAACACCATGGCTACGAGAGCATTTCCGCACAGGTCACGGATCTGGAAGCGCAGCTGGCCCGGGCAGAGCAGCGGGTGGCAGATCTGGAAGCAAAGCGGGATTCTCTGGATGCAGAGGCTTCCGCTGCTTATGCCGCTCAGGAAGAGCTGTCCGGTGGGCGTTTGAGCCATGCCCGCCAGCAGGCAGAAGAAGCAAACCAGCGCTATCAGGAAGCACTGCAGCATGAACAGCAGGTGCAGGACGAGCTTTCCCGGATCCAGAAGCAGCTGGAAGATGGGGAGCAGGAGCTTCGCTCCCTGGGATTGGATAAAGAGGATTATGAGCGGCAGATTCGGGAACATCTGGCTGCTGTTTTGCTGCGGATCGATCAGGCGAAGGAAGCGGTTTCCCGGAAGAAGGATCAGTATCAGCAGTCCCAGAAAAATGTGGAGCTTGCCACAACCGAATTGGTGCGCGTAAACGCCCTGGCCAAAACTGCCCGGGAAAAACTGGATAAAGCCCTCGCAGAGGAGCAGGATGCAAAAACTGCCTACAACATGGCGCAGCGTTTGCGTTCCGATGCTTTGGCTGCGAAAACCAATACAGATGAGGCCGCCTCTCAGCTTTTGAGCAAGGCGGAATCCGTGCTGCTTTCCACGATTGACAGCACCAGTGTGCTGCTGGCTGAAAAGACCACTGCCCGCCAGACAGCGGAGCGGGAATTCAATTATCAGCAGGAGCTTTCGGAGGCCGCCACAGCTGCCTCCAATAAAGCCACTGCAGAAGCCAATGATATGATCGTTGTCTGGCTGGCTGCAGAAGAAAGCTTTGTGAAAACCACCAGCGATGTGGAAGCTGAAAAAGCTCGTTTGGAGATGCAGCTGGAAACTGCGCTGGAAGAATATGAGGACAAGCAGAAGGCTCTGTCTGATCAGGTGGCGGCTTGGGGTGAACAGCTTCGGGCTGCCCGCCAGAATGTAGAATCCGCTGCTTTGGCCAGCCGCGAGGCACGTCAGACCCTGCAGGTTTTGCAATCCCGCCTGGATGTTCTGCTTGCGGATCAGAAGGATGAATTGGATCATTTGCAGTCGGAGTGGGATGATCGTCTGGCTGAGCTTTCCGGTGATTTGGAGCGTGCGCTGCTGACAGTTGCTTCCTGCCGGGAAAATCTGGAAAAAACCAGATCAGAGCAGGAGTTCCAGGCTGAAGCCATGAGCAAGAAGCTGGAAAGCTTCCTGGCGGATCGAAAAGAGCTGCAGGAAACTTTGGATGAAAAGACCGCAGCAGCTGAGCTTCTGAACCAGGATGCCAATACGAAGGAAATAGAATATAAGGGGCGCCTGCAGGCGGTTCGTGACCGGATCGATCAGCTGACCCAGGATATTCAGCAGTATAAGGAGACCGTTTCCACTGCCACTGTGGCGATTCGGGATCTGGAAAAAGCCTATCTTGAGGCTGAGGATGATCTGGAGAAGGTGGAAAAATCCTGTGCGGATGCTCTGCATTCTTTGGAGCAGGAGCATCAGGCTTTGCTTCACCCCATAACAGAAGCCCGGCGTACCGCAGAGGAGCGTACAAATGCCCTGGCAGAACGCTTGAGCCAGTGCCGCGCTTTGGCAGAGCAGGCTGTCCGCGTTGCCGCGCATACCTTTACGGAGCGTTTGAGCGCCGTAAATGCTGTGTCCATTTGTAAGGTAGAGAATCAGATTGCAATTTTGAAAGAAACCGCTTTGCCTCTGCAGAAGCTGGCTGTTGCAGAACGAGAGGTTCTGAATGAAGCAGAGCAGGCATACCAGGCGATCAATGATCAGGTGGTGGCTCTGCGGGCTGAGGAAGAGCGGATCAATAATGAAGCGGATGCCAAATATCAGGAGCTGGAACAGCGTGCGAATACGCAGCTTCAGGAGCTGGAACAGCGTCTGCAGGATTGCGTGAACGAGGCGGAAACCTGCAGCAGCACGGCTGCCCTGGCAAAGAAAGAAATGGAAGCTGCTGCAATCCGTTTGGAAGACATTCGCAAACAGGCAGCAGATGCCGCTGCCCAGCGGGAGCAGGCTGAGAGTATCGCAGAAGATTGCCTGCAGAAGCTGGAAGAAAATTACAGCCGTCGTTTGGCGGAGGCTTCTGCCGGGCTTCCCAAGCTTTTGGAGGAAGCAAACATTGCCGCTGCCGCTGTTACGGAGCAGCAGGTAGACGCAGATGAGGCCGAAGCTGCCTGCCGGCAGCAGGCTGAAATCGTGGAAAGCTGCCTGCAGGAGGAATTGAACGCGCCGAAGCAGCTGGCAGAGAACATCGAAGCCCTGCGTGCAGAAAAACAGGCTGCTTTGAACAAAGCCCAGACGGCGTTGCTTTCTTTGGAAGAAAAACAGAAAAGCTTACAGGCGGCCTATGCAGAAAGCTGCGATTTCGCGGAAAAATCTGAATTGGCCAAGTCCAATGTGGAAAACTATTTGAACGAACGTCTGCACCAGCAGCAGCAGGAGCAGAGCCGTGCGGATCAGAGAATTCAGGAGATCGAATCCCGACTCGCCTGGCTGAAGGAAGATGCCGCAGCTAAGGAGCGGGCCTACCGGGAAGCAGAGAAAATGCTGGAGGATAGCAGCAGCCTGCTGCAGAACGCCTCCTCCATCTATAGCGATGCACAGGTCGCTGCAGCAAAAGCTCAGGCGGAGCTGCAGTCCTCTCAGGCTGCCAAGGAAACAGCCACCATTTTGGCACAGCAGGCTTCTGTTGTGCATGAGGATATGGATAAATCCACTGCACAGATTTTGATGAAGGCTGCAGAAGGCCTCTTCGCTGCTGTGGATACCGCGGAAGCCGTAATCGTAGAGAAGCAGGCTGCCTATGACCAGGCTGCCAGCATTCTGAGCATGGCCGAGACGGAGCTGCGCCGGGTGCGGACTGCCATTGGGGAAGCCCCCGCTCAGCTGGAGCGCTCCCGTGGGCAGTGGGAAGCGGCAGAAAGTGAATACAGCAAATTCCGCCAGACTGCGGATGACGAGATTCAGTCCATCCGTGCTGCTTTGCGCAGCTTCCTGGAAGAACGGAAGGAAAATATGCGTGAAGCCGAAGAAGCGGTTCGCAGCTGCCGGGAGGAAGCGGCCATCAGCCAGGCCAGCGTCGATAAGCTGAATCGCCAGATGATGGGCATCGCGGCAGAGATTAGCGCCGCAGCCAGCGAGGTGCAGACCATCCAGCTGGAAATGGCAGATGCGATTGCCTCTATGGAGCTGAAGAGCGGCCAGCAGCAGGCTATGATGAAAGAAGAGCGCCTGGCTGCACAGGAAAAATCCTCTCAGCTGAACGCCACGCTGTCCCAGAGCAGAGAGAAGCTTGCCCGTTTGCGTCAGGAGGCTCTGGAAAAGAAAGAGCAGCACCGGAACGCAGACCGGGAATATCAGCGTTTCGAGCGGGAGCTGAGCTTGCAGTATCAGCAGGATCAAAAGAAAGCCTGCGATGTGCGGGATGAAGCCCGGGCTATGGCGAAAGCCGCCTGGGAGGCTATGGAAGCCGCAAGCCAGCAGCAGCAGGAGTATTGCCAGGCTTATGAGGAAGCACAGCGCCTGCTGGCAGCTGCCTCTGCCTGCCGGGAGCAGCTGACCCGGGATTGCGATGCCCTGCGTCGGCAGCGGAACGCTGCACTTCGGGCTGCATCCGAAGAAAAACTGCGCTTGCTGGGAACGAAGACCATTGAACGAATTGATGCTGAGGATGAAGCTGCCAAAGCCTGGGCGGATTGCCAGGCCAAGCAGTCCCGCTGCCTGATTGCAGAGCAGAAAGCAGAGGAGATCGAAACAGCCATTCGTTTGGAGGAAGAAAAACTGGCCCGTATCCGTCGGGAGGGCGAGGAAGCTTTGCGCATCGCCCGCACCAAGACGTCGATTTTTGCATAGAAGATTTGTTGCCCAGGCTTGGGGAAGATCAATTTGCCTGCAGGTAATAAAGCCAAAGGGAAGGCAAGGGATTAAGGAATGGACAATCTGGAAACCAACACCAAAATTCTTGAACAGTGCCGCTTGGATATGGATAATCTGGCCGGGCTTGGCGCTGCCGGAATGGATGAGGCAGTAGCGAAAGCGGAAAAGCGGGCGCGTAGCTGCGGCCAGGAGCTGCGGCAGGCGGCCAAAGCTGTGGAGCTGACTGCCAAGCAGAAGAAAACGGTGGAGGATGCCCGGCTCGCCGGCGAGGAAAAGTTATCCGCCGCAGTTCAGGATGAGGAGGATGCCCGCATCGCTGCAGAAACGGTCAAAAAAATGATCGAAGACGCAGCCTCCGTCCGGGGATCTTCGAATAAGGATACTGCAAAGATCCTGGAAAGAGCCGAAACAGTTTTGGATGAGACCCTAAACCGGGCCGACCAATTCTATACGGAAAAGAAAGCACAGCGCGAAGAGATCGAAAATGCGATGCTTCGTTTGTATGCCACGGAAAAAGCAGTGCTTTATACCATGGCAAAGGCTGAGCGGAATGAGGGCGAAAAGCTGCTCAATAAGGTTCTCGCCGAAAAGAAGCATGCTGTTTGCGCTGCAGAATATGAAGTTTTGCTTTTGAATGCGAAAGAAGCGGAATTGCAGGAGCAGGCGGATTCCCATCAGGACAGCGTTCAGCAGCTGGAAGCGGAAATGATCGTTGCCAATGCGCAGGTGGAGGAAAGCATCAAGCTCCAGCAGAAAGTGGCTGCCGATCTTAAGCAGCAGCTGCAGACCTGTGAGGCGGAATGCTCTGCTGCCATAGAGCTTTTGAGCGGAGAACAGACCCAGTGCCGGGAACGCTATCTGACTGCGGAAACGGAGCTGGAAGTCGCAAAGGGACTCCTCCAGGATTCCCAGGCAGAGGAGATGGATCGCCGGGAGCTTCTGGCGCAGGCACAGACGCAAAGCCGGGATACCATTGCAGATGCGCGGAAGCAGTATGAGCAGAGCCTGGCTGAGCAGGATCGCCAGCTTGCAGTATATGAGGAAGCCGTCAAGCATAGCCGGGCGTCTTTGGATGATGCCATTGCTAAGCAGGGCGTTGCGGAGGGAGAAGCAGAACGTCTCCGCAAATTGGCAGAGGATTTCTCCCTGAAAGCGGCAGATGCAGAGGCAGAAGAGCTTTCTGCCCGCGAAGCAGCTGCCACGGCCAACCGTTTGGCAGAGAATGCCATTAAGATCCGGGAATCTATCAGCAGCGAAAGCTCCCAGCTTTTGTTCCATGCGCAGGAAGTTCTGATGGAGGCCGCTGCATCTGCACAGCAGCTGATGGATGAAAAGAGCCTGATGCGTGCTGCTGCCCAGAATGAAAGTGACAGGATCAGCAAACAGGCCACTTTGGCAGAAAATACAGTCCGCCAGGCAGAAGAGCTGGTGGAGATCAAAAAGGCTTCCTTCCATGAGTCTGAAATGCAGCTGGAGCAGGCTGGAATTGCTGCAGAAAACAAAAAGGCTGAGCTGCAGGCCAAGATGGAACAGCAGGTCGCTGCAGCAGAGGAAATGCTGCATAATGCGGCAGCCGCGGCAGAGCAGGCTGCTGTGAATGTAGTCGAGGCCATAGACCAGCGGGATCAGGCACAGCTTCGTTTGGAAGAACTCGGCCAGGAGCTGGAAAATGTTACGCAGCGTTTGGACGAAGCTCGCAGCACCGGGGCGGAGCGCCAGAAGGAGCTGCAGGACTATGTGGATCGGGAAAATGCCCGCCTGGCAGAAGAACATCGCCTGGCCATCGCAAAGGCTGCAGATCTGGAAAGCAAGCGGGATCGGGAGCAGGGGATCCTTTCTTCCCTGCATCAGGATATTTCCGATATTTTAACGCAGATTGATGTTGCATCCGCCCATGTGCAGGACGTTATTTCTGCCGGTGCGGAAGAAATTGAGGAAGCGGAGATCCAGCTGCAGCAGCTTACTGAAGCGGAGCAGACCGCACATCTGGTGGCAGAGGAAGCTGTAGGAAAAATGAGCTTTGCCAGCCAGCAGCTTCTGGGTGCCGCGGAATCAACAAGCCTGAGCAATCTGGCAGATTTGATCGTTGAGCCGGAAAGCCCTGTGAGCCAGCCGGAGCCGGAAATGCTGTTTCCTGGATTCCAGGCCTTTTCTGAGGAAAGCCTTGTGAATCCGGAGCCGCAGGTCGGGCTTGCGGAAGAAGAAAAAGAAGAAATTTTGATAAACGATGTACTTCCTTCTACGGAAACTCCGCTGGAGAGCCCTTCGGAAAGCCCTTTGGGTGAAGAGCCTGCTGCTCCGCAGCCCGGGAGCCTGTCAGAGGAAAGCTGGATGGATCAAGCCTCTTTCTTCCTGTCCTCTGTAGCAGACGCCGCTTCGGATGATTTTTTGGTAACGGAAGAGCCGGCCATGCTCTTTGAAAACCCCGTGGTGGAAGAGGAAGAACTCCCCCTGATTCAGGAGGAGGAAGCCGCTGTGCCGGCTTCTGCAGAGAACCCGCCTGCGGAGGCTGAGGCGGCGCTTATTCCGGAGGAAGCACAGCCGGAAGCAATGCCTGCCCCGGAAACGGAAGTTGTGGCGGCAGAAGAAATTCCGGAAGAAAAACCTTTGATTCCGGAAGAAGAGAAAGAAGAAGCGGAAGAAGAAGCGGAAGAGAAACCCTTGATCACGGAAGAAGAGCCTGTGCGCAGCGAAAGCCAGGTTTTCTCCTTTGTGGATTCCTTACTGGCCTCGGAGATGGATGCCGGGCCCGATTTCCCCGGGGTAGAAGCTGCCATTGTGCAGCCTGCCCCCCAGCCGCAGCCCGAACCCGCTCCCTTGCAGGAGGAGGAGCCTGCTCCCTTGGCTGAAGCACCCATGAGCCAGGAAGAAGTTTCTTCCCCCGCCCCGGAGGACAAGCCTCTGATTCAGGAAGAGGAGAGTCCTGAGGAAACGACCAGCCGGGAATCCTCAGAAGAGCCTGAGGTGGACGAAGTCGCCCAGGCCGTGAGAAAGGCTGTCAGCGAGGCTGCTGCCCGTATGACGCCCATGGAGGACGGGGATCAGCCCTATGATGCGAAAGAGCTCACTGCTGAGATCAGCCCCATGCTGGAGCAGGATATGGAGCGTACCGGTTCCTGGAAACGCCAGGAAATGACAGAAGAAGAGCTGGAATACACCATGCACCTGGAGGATGTGAGCGCCCGTTTGCTGGAGCACACCATTATCCCTCTGGAGGAAGAAAATACGACCCCCCATCTGTATCAGCCCTCCGATTGGCTGGCGAATCTGACCCGCAGTTTGGGTGAAGAAAGCACCGAAACGGAAGAAAAGACCAAAGGGGAAGCCACGAAGCCCACAGGAAGCGAAATCAATCTGGATCAGCTGCTCGGTAAGGAGAATGGCGGAGAAGGCGCCGCCACTGTGCCGGATGGTCAGATCAAAATGCCGGAATTGGAGCTTCCGCCTATGGATGAGGGGCCGCGTTGGAAGCGTCAGGAGGAGGAAAAATCCTCCAGTCCGAAGAAACGCCGTTTTCTTTTCTTTAATTAAAGATTAGCATAGATGCTTGACAGCTTGATGAAAATCTGATAATATTTTAATGTTGCCAATCCGCTCCGGAAAGGCTGCAAGTTCGCTTCGGCGGCGCCTTTACTCGGGCGAGACTATATATGTAGAGGAGGTGCAACTATGTTCGCGATTATCGAATCGGGCGGCAAACAGTACAAAGTGGCAGAAGGCGATGTGATCCGCGTTGAGCTGCTCACCGTTGAGCCGGAATCCACCCTGACCATCGATAAGGTTCTGGCTGTTTATGACGGCGATAAGCTCACTGCCGGTAAACCTTACGTTAAGGGCGCTACTGTGAAATGCCAGGTTTTGGAACATGGCAAGGGCAAAAAGGTCGTTGTCTTCCATTATAAACCCAAAAAGAATATCCGCAAGAAAAATGGTCATCGTCAGCCCTATACCAAGCTGAAGATCGAATCCATTTCCTGCTAAGTTTTCTCATTTTATCGAATAACCCGTTATGGAATAACCCGAAAAAGGGGGGAAAATCATGGCTCATAAGAAGGCGGGCGGTAGTTCACGCAACGGTCGAGATTCAGCGTCTCAGCGTTTAGGCCTGAAACGTGGTGATGGTCAGCTGGTTCATGCCGGTACCATTATTGTGCGTCAGCGCGGAACGAAATTCCATCCCGGTAATAACGTCGGTATCGGTAAAGATGATACCCTGTTCGCAATGATCGACGGTAAAGTCAAATTCGAACGGAAAGACCGGACTCGGAAACAGGTTAGCGTTTACTAAACCGAAAAGCAAACACCCTTGCTTCTGCAAGGGTGTTTTTTTATGTGAATTTTAGGGAAGACTGCTATTTGGGGCTCTGATTTAATTTGTGGAGTTCCTGCAAAGCTCCCTCAGGGCTTGCTTTGCTGCCTGCTCAGATGCCTTCCTCGGATATGGAATCCCGGCTTCGCTGCACACCCTGGCTGTCTACATAGCTATCTCCCTCCAGCAGCACTTCCCCCACGGGAGCCGCTGTCAGCCCCTGCTCAGCAAGGCTTTCCAGGATGCGGGGCAGTGCTTCTGCGGTATGCAGGCCGTTGTTGTGAAAAAGCACAATATCCCCCGGATGAATGTCTTTTAATACTCGCTGGCAGATGGCGTCCGCAGAAAGATCCTTCCAGTCCAGGCTATCCTTGGACCATTGGATGCAATCATAGCCGCAGGCGTTCACCATCTCCACCACCTGATCGTTGTAATCCCCAAAGGGCGGGCGAAAAAGAGTGGGGCAATAGCCGGTGCTTTGCTGGATCATGGCGAAATTCCCCTCTAATTCTGCCCGGATCTCTTCTTCAGACAGAGTGCTGAAATGCGGGTGGCTGACGGAGTGCAGGCCGATCTCATGCCCGCGATTGGCAATTTCCCTGGCCAGATCAGGATATTCCTCCAGCCAGATATTTACCAGAAAAAAGCTGGCTTTCACCCCATATTCATCCAGTGTATCCAGAATTTCCAGCGTATGCTCTGCTCCCCAGCTGGCATCAAAGCTGATGGCAACCAGCGGCTTATCCGTATCCACCTCATAAATCGGCAGCAGGCGCTTTTCCGTGCTGAGTGCTTCCAGCGCGGGGGGAGACAGAAGCAGATGAAAAAGGGCCATGGCTGCTGCAAAGAGGATGCAGCAGAGAAGGGTGGCTTTTTGGGCTTTTCTGTTTTGCAGGAAGAAAATCACACGCATAAGGAACACCTCCTGTTTCAGCATATGATGCTTTCTGCGCTTTATGCGGCTTTTTGGGAGCTCCTGTTTTATGGGTCGGGATGCTCAGAGCTGCCGGGAAGAGGAGAGCCTGTGCCGCAGCTGAAAAGAAAAAGCGCTGGCCTGTCCTGAGAACAGACCAGCGCTTGCTTTGGCTTGCAGCGTTTTTGCTTCTTATTTTGCCAGTGCTTTTTCCACTGCGCAGAGTTTTACCACCAGGCAGAACAGCTCCATGGCGGTGGCCAGCTCTTCGGCCGGGGGCAGGGTGGGGGCAATACGAATATTGATGTCCTGCGGATCCTTGCCGTAAGGATAGGTGGCGCCTGCACCGGTCATCACAACACCTGCTTCTTTGCAGAGAGAGACGATCTTTTTCGCGCAGCCTTCCGGGCCGTAGAAGGAAATGAAGTAGCCGCCTTTGGGATTGGTCCAGCGGGCAATCTCCCATTCTGTCAGTTCTTTGCCCAGCATTTCCAGAACCAGGGCGAATTTGGGACGCAGAACCTCTGCGTGGCGTTCCATCAGAGCTTCGACTGCTTCTGCATTGGGCAGGAAGCGGCAGTGACGCAGCTGGTTGACCTTATCAAAGCCAATGGCCTGGACATTGAGATTCTTCATGGCCCATTCCAGGTTTGCGGGGCTCATGGCCATGGCGCAGATACCGCCGCCGGCGATGGTCACTTTGGAGGTGGAGGCGAAGAGATAGGGACGATCCGTGGTGCCGACCTTTTCGCATTCCTTATAAATATTCAGGACGTGATCCCGGTTTGCACCGTAGAGATGATGCACGCAGTAAGCATTGTCCCAGAAAATGCGGAAATCTTCTGCGGCAGTGGGCATGGCAGCCAGGCGGCGAACCACATCATCAGAGTAAGTCACGCCATCCGGATTGCTGTACATGGGAACGCACCAAATGCCTTTGATGCTGGCATCTGCTGCCACCAGGCTTTCGATCTGATCCATATCCGGGCCATCTTCCAGCAGGGGGATGGGGATCATTTCGATGCCGTAGTAATCGCAGATCATGAAGTGACGGTCATAGCCGGGGGCCGGGCAGAGGAATTTCACCTTTTCCAGCTTGCCCCAGGGGGTCATGCCGGGCAGAACGCCACGGACAAAGGCGCGGCCGATGGTATCAAACATCAGGGTCAGGCTGGAATTCCCGCCAACGATGATCTGTTCTGCGGGCATATCCAGAAAAGCTTCGCTGAACAAACGGCGTGCTTCCGGCAGGCCGGCCAGATTGCCGTAATTTCGGGTATCGATACCCGTTTCATTCGTATAGTTTTCCATGGCAGCAAAGAGCGCGTTGCTGTGATCCAGAACCTCTTTACCGGGTTTGCCTCTGGACATATCCAGCTTCAGGCCGCGGCCCTGAAAATCTTTATACTGGGCCAGCAGCTCCTCATGCAGCTGCTCCAACTCTACCTGGGACATACTAGACAGTTTGCTCATGAAGAAAATCCTCCTTGGTTCTATGTGAAATTCGGATATGCTTTATTTTTGGCCGTTGGCCATCTGCCAGATGGCGCCATCCAAAATGCCGCCGCCGCAGACAGCAATTTTTTCGATCTGCAGCAAATCAGCCAGCGCAAAGATGATTTCCAGGCCCTCCTGAATGATTTCCCCGCGTTTTATCAGCAGGGGGGAGAATTGGCAGCGCTGCGGGATCGTCAAGGGAAGAAGCTGCTGATACAGCTCCTGCAGTTGGCTGATGCTTACGCGCTTCCCTTCGATGCTCTCCCGATCATAGCTCTGCAGGCCGCACAGGATCCCTGCTGCGGTGGTAATGGTCCCGCCTACACCGATCAGGGTATCGGCATCATTCAGTTTCCGATAAGTATTTCTAACAATTTTCTCTATTTCCTGCTTGTCCCAGGCATTTGCATGGGCTCTGACGGCGCCGATATTGCCGCTGACACTGTGCAGCTCGCCATCCAGCTTGTAGATCAGCTCTGTGGAGGCACCGCCCAGATCCATGACTGGCCAATGCTCCTCTGCCTTTATGGATGCCCGCACGCCGAGAAAAGAGGTTTGGGCTTCTTCCATGCCGCTGAGGATTTCCATGACTGGAGCATGGGGGACTTTTGCGATCGCCTCTGCCAATTCCCAGCCGTTTTCCGCATCACGCACGGCTGAAGTGGCCAGGATGCGGCAGCGGGAGACCCCCTCCCCCTGGATGATGGGCATAAAGTCTGCCACTGCCTCCAGGGTATCCGTGATGCTTTCCGGGGTCAGGCGTTTTTCTTCTGCGCCGGAGCCCAGGCGGGTCGTCTGCAGCCAGCTGCGACGATTTTTGAGCAGTCCTGCATCCGCCTCTGCGATCATCATTTGCACAGTGTTGGAACCTATATCAATCGCTGCAAATTTCATTTTCTCCTCCTCAAAGGAAAAACCATCCGTGGGGATGGCCTTAGCGGTTTCGCTTTCCTTCATGATAATGTTTCAGGGCTACCAGTTTTTCG
Source organism: Bacillota bacterium (assembly GCA_017440145.1). GTDB lineage: Bacteria > Bacillota > Dehalobacteriia > UBA4068 > UBA4068 > RGIG3155. Next base: position 2,300 of record JAFSHU010000147.1, on the reverse strand, counting down.
TTGCTGTCCTTCATAAAGCGAGCCAGCTTATCCTCGAAGCTGTTTTGCTTTTCCTGAGAAAACGGCTGAGGCTGGGGTTCGGGCTTTGGTTCTACGGCTTTTTTTATGGAAAGGGCAATTTTCCCGGATTCGTCTATGCTTACGATTTTTACCAGGACTTCCTGCCCCAGGGAAACATAATCGTTAATATCTTTGACAAAGGCATCTGCAATCTCCGAAATATGTACCAGACCTGATTTTCCTTCACCCAGATCAATAAAAGCGCCAAAGGGCATGATGCGGGAAACTTTTCCTTCCAGGATGTTGTCAATTTTGATGTCCATGCAGGGTCCTCCGAGCCGATGACTGAATCACGTTTTCATTATACAGTCTTATGGGGGGCATTGTCAAATTTTTTCTCATTTTATGATTTTTGTCTTGTTTCATGATTTTTGGCGCACCGCATGGGAAATTTTTATTAAAGTCCTGTATAAGATGGGTGACGCAAGAAAACGGACCAAAGTTGGTCCGTTTTTGCTGCTATTCCATTGGAACATCTTCGGAGGCGGGGGCGGCTGCGATCACTTCTTTTTCCGGGTCAACCGGCATGACCAGGGTCTCCCCGGCTTTTACCATACCCAGACGTTCTCTGGCTAAGCGTTCGATATAGGCATTGTCATTCAGCAGCTCGATTTGCGTCTGTTTTGCCTGGTATTCCTCCTGAACCTGCTGCAGCTCTTTTTCCAGTCCCTGCGCCTGATCCTGCAGATCCTGGTATTTTTTCATCTGCCCACCCAGTCTTACCAGGCTCAGGCACACAGCCACCAGGGTAAGCAGTTTCATCCAGTGGAAGCCTTTTCTTTTTTTGGCTGTATTAGACATCTTCTTCCTCCATGGAATCAAACAAGGACAGGGCTTCACCGGGAATGACGATGACGGTTTCATAGCCTTTTGCCCGGGCGCGGTTATAAAGCGTGGCCACGGAGCTTTCTGCCAGCCCCAGCCGTTTTGCGATCACAGCCGTGCTGAGCCCGGTTTCTTTTAAGGTGACGACCTGCTTCTCCCGAAAGCTGAGATTTTGTGCATTGCGAATCTCGATCTGCATAAGCTTGCCTCAACATTTTGGCGGATATCTTTCTTCTTTGTTTTAATTATAGCAAGCTTTCAAGGACAAATCAAGGACAAACCATGGACAAAATTATATTTTTTCTTCAGGGCTTTCCTCCTCGCGTTTCCTGCGCCTGTTTTGCAGGCTTTGGCATAACAGCAGTGCTTTTCTGCCCATTGTGATGTTCCATTGCTTCGGTTTTTTTGCCGGTTTTTTGCTGCTTTTTTTGATTTTGGGTGCAGGCTTTTTCCTTTTTTGCTGCAGCCATTTTTCCGGATGCAAGAGGGGGGAGAGGTGCCAGCGATAAAAAAGAACCGCCCCGGCCATCCAGAGAAAAACAGAGAGTCGCAGGCTGCCATCGGTCAGGCTGAACCAGAGCAGCAGGGAAAGCAGGATGGCACAGAGCCCGAAAAGCAGATCCCGCCACCAGTAATCCTGCCGAAAACGCCGCTCCCTGGCCAGTATGCCCCGATAAAGATCATAGCAGAGTCCCAGGCTGAATCCTGCCAGCAGGGAAACCGCCAGCTGCCAGGTTTGAAGCAGCATCCAATCCCCGGCAATCATTTCAGGAGCCTGGCCAGAGCATTTTTGCTTTTGTGGCGTGCGCTTTTTTCTTCCCGGCTGCGGCAATAGCTTATGCTGTCGATTTCCCCGTTGATCAGGATGTTCCCGCTGGCCAGATCCAGGCCGGAGATCTTCAGGGCTGATCCTGTGATTTCTATGCCGCCGAGAACGCTGCTGAGCTCGATTTGCTGATCCCCGAAGCTGTCTACATTATGAACGCCGCTGATCGAGAGCTGTTTCCTGTCATCCAAAACCAATTTTTGTTTGCTTTCTCCCATGGGCTTCCTCCTGTTTTTGCTTCAGTCTATGCGTTTTTGGGGGCTTTTAGAAGAAAAAACAGGCTTCCTGATATAAAGAGAGCCGCACCCCATGCGGGGTGCGACTTCGACCAATGTGCTGCCGTCCTGGGAATACTGATTTCAATCCACGCACCCCATGCGGGGTGCGACTCGGCATTGTTGGCATCTGCAAAGCAGCGGTAATTTCAATCCACGCACCCCATGCGGGGTGCGACCCCTGGCCGGTGCGGAGCCAGACCTCATCTACATTATTTCAATCCACGCACCCCATGCGGGGTGCGACCAGGTCGCATTGCCGGGCTGGGACGTCCGGCGATATTTCAATCCACGCACCCCATGCGGGGTGCGAC
>JAFSHU010000146.1 GCA_017440145.1 Bacillota bacterium | reverse complement strand
TGTTCGGGCCATTAGCTCAGTTGGTAGAGCACCTGACTCTTAATCAGGGTGTCCCGGGTTCGAGCCCCTGATGGCCCACCAAAAAGAGACAAGTTTCGATAGAAACTTGTCTCTTTTTCTTTCTCCATTCTCCCAGGGCGATTTTGAGAAAGAAATCCCTGATCGTGAATGGAGAAGAGCTAAGGGTATTTGTTTCACGAATCCTTGATTTTTTTCATAAGAGTTCAAATCCATACTGCAAACCCGGGAATATATATTTTTCGTAGCTTATAAATAAAGGCACCAGCCGAACGCTGGTGCTTTTTGTACGCTGCCTTTCTGGCTAGCTCTTCTTTTTGGGCTTTGGCGCTGGGATTTCCGGCTCCATGGCCTGAAACAATCCCCGCAGAAAATCCTTGTCCTCCAGGGCATCCACCCGCAGCATTTCCTTTGCCCCTTCATAAGGCGCTTCGCAAACCGCTTCCGGCAAGAGGGATTTTGCTGCTTTCACAGGCTTGATCAGAAGGCGGTTGTCATAGATCCCACCAAGAATTTTTCCGCGATAATAAAGGATGTATTCTCCCATCATGGGGCGATACGAGATTTCTTCCAGACCGGATAGCTGCTCCAGAATGAAATAGAGGTATTCCTTTGTTGAAGGCATCGCAAAGCTTCTCCCCTGAAATGTATCTTTTAGAGCTGCTCCAGCAGGCTTTGATAGAGAAGGGCGGTTTCCTTATCCCAGGCCACCAGATACACCTTTTTGATCCCGCTGTGCTGCTGTAAAGCCTCTGCCACCGTATGGATAGCGATCCGGGCCGCCTCCTGCCTGGGGTAGCCGTAAACGCCGGTGGAGATGGCCGGGAAGGCGATGCTGGAAAGCCTCTTTTCTGCTGCGATCTCCATGGAGGAGCGATAGCAGCTGGCCAGGAGCTCAGCCTCCTGCTGGCCTCCGCCCTGCCAGATGGGGCCGACGGTGTGAATGATATAGGGAGCAGGAAGCCTATAGCCTTTGGTCAGCTTGGCCTGGCCCACCCGGCAGCCGTGAAGCCCACGGCATTCCTCCAGAAGCTCGGGGCCGGCAGCCGCATGGATTGCGCCATCCACACCTCCGCCGCCAAGCAGAGAAGTGTTGGCTGCGTTCACGATGGCATCTGTCCCCAGCTTTACGATATTCCCCTGATAAACGCAGATTCGATTTTTGATCTCGTTCATGGCTGTACTCCTTTTGCAGTAGATTTACCCAATCGCATATCTGTTTTATTTTATTGTAAGCCTCTGCCCAGGGGAAGTCAATAAAGTTAAATTATGAAAAAGGAGCAGCAAAAAGCTGCTCCTTTTTATGTACCTCCTTTTGCAGTGTTGCCTATTTGCCTCCTTCCTGCTGGCGTTCAAGACGATCCAGACGCTGCAGCAAACGATAGCAGCGCAGCCAGTTTCCTTCTCCCTGATAATACAGGCGCAGCTCCTCAGCAGCTTGTTTTTGCAGGCGTTCGATGCGCAGCTGCGGGTCCTGCCATTCCTGCAGACCCTTTGCGGCCTGGGGTAGTAGCAAAAAAACCAGCAACAGCCCTGTGAAAAGCAAATATTTCAGGAAGCCCCTTTTTTGCCGCTCAGGAAGAAGGTTTTTTTTCATAGGCCTCCTCCTCTCGTTTGGTTTCTGGAATAGTATTTCGCCCTGCAGCAGGGGAAACCTTGACAAAAATATCGCCAAATACCCCGGAGATTCTCTTGACAGGCTAATATTTTAATGATATTATTTTAATATCAAAAGGAGGTGCTTTTCATGAGCAAAAAGAACATAGAACAGAGCTTTGGTACCCCGGAACGGAAGGCCTGGAAGTGGAACGGCTTTCTGGGGATATTGTTGGTTCTTCTTCTTTGCGGTCTGGGGGTCTGGGCCTGTGTCGGTTTCTCTGCCGGCTCTGCGCTTTGGCCTTTGCTTTTGATTTTTGGGATCATCAGTTTTTGCCTGGCCTTTGTTTTGCTCTGCGGTCTGGTCATTGTTCAGCCCAATCAGGCCGCCATCGTTACCTTTTTCGGCCGCTATATGGGCGTGATTCGGGAAAACGGTGTCTGGCTGACGGTCCCTTTTTCCGCTTCCCGGAAGATTTCCCTGCGCGTCCGCAATTTCAACAGCGAAAAGCTGAAGGTGAATGATACCAACGGCAACCCCATCGAAATCGCGGCTGTGATCGTTTTTAAGGTCACCGATCCGGCCAAGGCCCTGCTGGATGTGAACAATTATGAGCAGTTCGTGGAGATTCAGAGCGAGACCTCTCTTCGCCATGTGGCTGCCCAGTACCCCTATGATGATTTCGATGAAGGCCGCGCATCCCTGCGCAGCAATGCTGATGAAGTCAGCCGTCAGCTTCAGGATGAGCTGCAGGCCCGTTTGGATGTAGCCGGTGTGCAGATCCTGGAAGCCCGGCTGACCCATTTGGCCTATGCCACGGAGATCGCTTCTGCCATGCTCCAGCGGCAGCAGGCTGCCGCCATTCTGGCTGCCCGTCAGATCATCGTGGATGGCGCTGTGGGGATGGCGCAGATGGCCATCGAAAAGCTGGAGACCGAAGCCGGCTGCCAGCTGGATGAAGAGAGAAAAATGAGCATGATCAATAATCTGATGGTATCCATCATCACCGATCGGTCCTCCCAGCCGGTGATCAATGTTGGGAGCATGTATTGATGGCAGCAGGAGAAAACAGCAGCAAAAAAAGCTTCGCGCTCCGTGTGGACGCGGAGCTCTTTGCCGCGCTGAACGCATGGGCAGAGGATGAGTTGCGTAGCGTAAACGGGCAGATCGAGTGGGTCCTGCGGGAGGCTCTGCGCAAAGAAGGAAGATTGCCGAAAAAGTATCGCCATTTTGGGGAGGAAAAACAGGAATGAAGGTAGAAAAATGTCCTGAATGCGGAAGCAAAAATCTGGGGCGCGGGGAGTTCAGCGGCTATGCCTGCATGACCGTCTGCAATGCAGCCGGGAAGCCCGGCTTTCGCGGTTCCGCGGTGCAGGCTGTGGTTTGTTCGGATTGCGGCCTGATTTTGGAACTGCGGGTAAAGCAGCCCCATAAATTTGCACCGAAAGACAGGTAAGCAAATCTAAGTAAAAGAGGCGGGCCATATGATTATTAAAACAGCAGAAGAATTGGCTGGCATGCAGGAGATCGGGCGCATCTGTGCCATCACCCTGAAAAAAATGGGGGAGGCCCTGCAGCCCGGCATGACCACAAAGGAACTGGATCTGATCGGTGCGGAGATTCTGGCCTCCTATGGTGCGAAATCCGCCCCCATCACCTGCTATGATTTTCCCGGGCATAACTGCATTAGTGTCAATGAGGTGGTTGCCCACGGAATCCCCGGGGATTATGTGATCCAGCCCGGCGATGTGGTGAACATTGATGTTTCCGCGGTGAAGAACGGCTATTTTGGGGATAACGGCGCCAGCTTTGCTGTACCGCCGGTGAAAGCTGCCACCCAGAAGCTGATCGATTGCGGCAAGCGGGCTTTGCAGTGCGCCATCCGTGCGGCGGTTGCCGGTGCGCCCCTGAACGGCATTGGCCTGGCTGCGGAAAAAGAAGCCCATCGCCATGGCTACACCACCATCCGCAATCTCTGCGGTCATGGGGTGGGTCATACTTTGCACGATGAGCCGGACAGCATCTATAATTACCACGAGCGGCGGGATAAACGCATCCTGCAGCCCGGCGTGGTTCTGGCCATCGAGCCCTTTGTGGCTATGGGGGATACCTATGTGGAGGATGCCAATGACGATGGCTGGACGCTGGTTACGCCTCATCGCCGCCAGGTGGTTCAGTTTGAATATACGGTCATGGTTCGGGAAGATCAGGATCCTCTGATCCTTACCTGGGCTGAATAAGCAGGAGGCGTGTTATGAAAATCGTTTTGTTGTCCGGTTCCCCTCGTCCCAATGGGAACACCATGCAGGTGCTGGAAGCCTGCGCGGAGGCCATTCGCGAGCAGGGTGTGGAGGCTGAGCTGCTTTCTCTGGCGGGGAAGGAGATTCGTTCCTGCATCGCCTGCCGCAAATGCCGGGAAACCAAGGATTGTATTTTGCAGGATGATGCTCTGGAGCTCTTCCGCAAGATCGAGCAGGCGGATGGCTTCATCGTGGGTGCCCCGGTCTATTACGGAACAGCCCGGGGGGATGTAATGAACTTTGTGCAGCGTCTTTCCGCCCATTCCGCACATCATGGCCGCTTTCTGGATGGCATGGTGGGCGGCCCGATTGTCATCGGCCGCCGGGGCGGACACACGGCCAGCATTCAGGAGCTGCTGATGTTCTGCTTCATCTCCGGAATGATCGTTCCCGGCTCCACCTACTGGAACATGGTCTTTGGCCGGGAGGTCGGTGAAGCCATGGAGGATATAGAGGGTCTGGAGCATTCCGTCCGCTTTGCTACCCGTTGTGCCGAGCTGGTGAAAAAGCTGCGGGGATAAATGTGCTTCCGTTGGGAAGCCTGCTTTTCGGCTGCTGCCCTGCATTTTATTGATTAGAGAAAAAGCCTGAACCGATTCTTTCCGGTTCAGGCTTGCTTTTTTGCAGGGGCTTTTGTATCTTAGCGGTTTCCGAAAAGCCCCTCTTTGTTTCGCTCCCGCAGAAAGACCGCGAAACTGCCTTCTCAAGGGGATTTCGCTTCCGAGGCAGAGCATTCGCGCCCCGGCGCTCAGGTGATCTCATTCACCCAGTTGCGATCCTTTGTCATCTCGTAGCTTTCCTCAGTAAAGCGGGAAATCGTCTCTTCAGACCAGCTGTCCGGAACATCCAGTCTGCGGCACATCACATGGGGCCGAATTTCCCGAAGCTCCCCCAGCTGCGGAGCTGGCAGGGGCGCGTGCCAGTGTGCGGAGGGGAAGCCTTCTTTCCGGGCTAGGGTTTGTGCAAGGGAAATTGCCTCCTGCAGAGCCGCTTCTGTTGCGTATCCGATCTCATGGATGCGGAAGTTTCCCTTTTCCGGCAGCCAGAGCAGATAGGCTTTGCTGCTCATCCATAGGGAGCCGCCTTCGCAGAGAAAGTCTTCCATGAAATTACGCCAGTTTTCCGGGCTTCGCAAAAGGTATCCGTTCCAGCCTCGTGTCATATTGTGGTAGATCTGATCACAGCGGGCCAGCTCTGTGGGGCTTATTTGTGCGCTACGCCAGTTTGGGGGCAGGGGAGCCTCTCGGGCTGGGAAGTATTGGTGGCGCAGCTGATAGCACTCTACGAAGCCCAAAGGCTCATAGAATCCGGGGATCTCCGTATAAAGCATGGCCATGCTGTAGCCGCTCTGCTTCAGCTCCCTGCAGGCATAGCGCAGCAGACTGCGAGCAAAGCCTTTGTTCTGACGGCTTTTTTCCGTTACGACCCCAACCAGATAGGCTGCTCTGCGGATCTGCCCATTCAGCATAAGACGGTAGGGAGCCAGCTGTAGGCAGCTTGCCAGCTGTCCATCCTCCCAAAGGCAGAGTGTGCGCTCCGGTCTGTAGATTTGCCGAAAATACCAGCTTGTGTAAGGCTGCGTTTCTCCGAAGCCTTCGACCCAGAGACGACGTACCTGTTCTGTTTCATTTGGGCGGGCATAGCGAATGTTCATTGCGTTCCCTCAAGATATATTTTCGTTCCATACAGCAGGGATGATAGCTTTCTTTTGCTTTTCGCTGACCGGGATTCCCCATATCCTCTGCCCGGTTGATGTAAGTATAGGTCTGACAGTATTCTGCAGCGAAGAGCTTGTTGATCGCCTGATAGGCCCCGCGGATGCGGCTGTCCGCCTTTTCCACATGGATGCAGAAGGTGTTGGCGTTCAGCTCTTCCCCGAAGGTGAACGCAATGGGCTTCCCCCGGCTCAGCAGAACTGCGCCGGAAAGCTGCAGCTCCTCCATATGCTCCAGCGCCTGCTCTATGCCAAGCGCCTCCAGCTGCAGCTCCGGTTCATCCGGGTGCAGCAGTGCGTTCCAGCTTCGGAACAACGTCTTGCAGGGTTCAGCCAGCTCTTTGTTCAGGGGGCAGAGCTGCCAATCCGGGTTGTTCCGGAAAAAAGAGTTCAGGTGATTGCGCTTCCCATCATATTTTTTCCCTTTTAGCCCGGCCAGATCTTCCTGCCGATAGATATAATTGCTTCCCGGCCGGTATTCCTCGGCCAGAAAGCGCCCGGGCCAGGTCTTCTGGATCAGAGCGCACAGCCTGCTGTCCAGCTCTGTGAAGAGGATGGGCTGCTGCTGCCGATGGAATTCTTCCGTCAGGTAGTCCACAGCCTGGATAAAGCTTTCTATTCCGGAAGCAAGGGGCGGCAGGGCGGACAAACCAAAGGGGGACTGAGCCAGAATGCAAAGGGCATCCTCCCGGATTTGCCAGCAAAACTGATCCCAGTGCCTCCACAGGTAAAAATTTCCAAAGGTATAGGTGATCAGCTGGGGAGGGAAAAGCATCCTTTTCAGATATTCCGTAAAAACAGCCCGATCTTCCAGATGGATTTTGCAAAAGCCAGGGAAGCTCCGCTCGGCTGTCATAGCGCTTCTCTCCGTTTCATAATTTGTTTCTTTCACAGAAAATATGCATATCTGCTATATCAATTTTCATTGTTTCATGCTATAATAATTTAATTCAAATTTTATGGAGGTTTTGCCTGTGTTTACATCTGCCTTGGCTGTTGCCTTCAAGCTGGGGCCCCTGACGGTGCGCTGGTATGGGGTCATCATTTGCCTGTCGATCCTGGCTGCCATTGCGGTTGCCCATCAGGAGACAAAGCGGGAACGCCTGAATCCGGATGAGCTGCTGAATCTGGTTCTTTTGCTCATCCCTGCGGGTGTGATCGGCGCCCGGTTCTATTATGTCATCATGCACTGGCCGCGTTATGCACAGAATCTGGCAGAGATCCCGATGATCTGGAAGGGTGGCCTGGCCATCCATGGGGGCATCCTTCTGGCGGTTCTGGCCATTTGGCTCTATTGCCGGCATAAAAAAATGTCCTTCCTGCGCTGGGCGGATATTATCGTTCTTGGTGTGATTCTGGCACAGGCCCTTGGGCGCTGGGGGAATTATGTGAATGCCGAGCTCTATGGCCCGGTGATCGAGGAAGGCTCTGTCTGGTCCTGGATCCCCTTCCAGGTCTTTGCGGAGGGCGCCTATCATCATCCCACCTTCTTTTATGAATTCCTCTGGGATCTTCTGGGCTTTTTCCTGCTTTTTGCGCTTATCCGCCGCAGGCACCGCGTCGGTTCCATTTTTGGAATCTACCTGATATTTGCTTCTTTCGGCCGCTTCTTTATTGAGCTGCTCCGTACGGATATGCTCATGCTCTTTGGGGTACGCCAGTGCTATATTACCTGCCCGCTGATGTTCCTGGCCGGGCTCCTGGTTCTGTTCTATATCCGTAAGCAGCCCAGGGTGGATGTGCGGAAGCAGTGGGATGCATCCAAAAAGAAAAAGAAGGCAGCGGCAGGGAAGAGCGGAAAATAATTTTACCGAAAAGCCCCTGCTTGTCAAAGTTTCAGATACTTGTTATAATAAATTGTTTGCTGAAAAAGGAAGTTGAATGCAGATGTTTGACCTTGATTTGACTCGCCTGCTTTATGTCGTCCCGGCCATCATCCTGGCTCTGACCATTCATGAATATGCACATGCCCGCGTTGCTTATGCCTTTGGGGACAGCACTGCCCGGGATGCAGGCCGCATGACGCTGAATCCCTTTAAGCATCTGGATATTGTGGGTGCGCTGATGCTGATTTTTGTTGGCTTTGGCTGGGCGAAGCCGGTTCCCATCAACCCCTGGTATTTCGGGCCAAACCGTAAGCAGCGTATTCTTTGGGTCTCTCTGGCCGGGCCCGCTTCCAATATCCTTCAGGCCCTCCTGGGGACGGGCTTAATGGCGCTCATGTGGCATTTTGTTCATGATCCGGGGATTTTTGGCTTTTATCTTTTCAATCTGCTGAGCTACTATGTGCAGATCAACCTTTCTTTGGCGGTCTTTAATCTGATTCCCATTCCGCCGCTGGATGGTTCCAAGATCCTGGCTTCTCTGCTGCCGGATCGGTATTTTCACATCGTCCTTACTTTGGAGCGTTATGGCTTCCTGATTCTGATGGTCCTCTGCTTCCTGCCGAATATTCTTTCCTGGTTGGGGCTTCCCGCTTTTGATCTTCTGGGCATTCTCATTTCCGTTCCGGCGGGCTGGATCAGAAGCCTTTTCTTCTCTTTGTTTGGCCTTTATTAAGCTGCGATATACAATAAACTAAAATTTTGAGATAAAGGAGTCTGACTATGGCTGAAAATCAACGAGTGCTGAGTGGTATGCGTCCTACGGGGCGTCTGCATCTGGGGCATCACCGTGTGGTGGAAAGCTGGATCGAGCTGACCAAAAAATATGATGCCTATTTCTTTTCTGCGGATTGGCATGCGCTGACCACCAAATTTGATGAAACAGAAAGCCTGCGTGTGAATAAGCGGCAGATCGTCATCGACTGGCTTTCTGCCGGTCTGGATCCGGAAAAGTGCCACATTTTCCACCAGTCCGATATCAAGGAGCATGCGGAGCTGCATGTGCTTTTCTCCATGATCACCCCCTTGAGCTGGCTGGAACGCGTCCCCACCTATAAAGGCCAGCTGGCTGCCTTCCAGGAAAAGGGTAAGGATATCGCCACCTACGGCTTCCTGGGCTATCCGCTGCTGATGGCTGTGGATATCCTGATGTATCGCCCCATCGGCGTCCCCGTGGGTGAGGATCAGCTGCCCCACGTGGAATTCTGCCGTGAGCTGGTTCGCCGCTTCCATCATCTCTATGACTGCGAAGTGTTCCCGGAACCTTCTTCTATTTTCTCCAAGATCGAAACCCTGCCCGGCACGGATAACCGGAAGATGAGCAAGAGCTATGACAACTGCATCTATCTTTCTTCCACCGCTGCTGAGGTGAAGGATAAGGTCTGGCAGATGGTCACAGACCCGGCCCGCATCCGCAAAACGGATCCCGGTCATCCGGAGGTTTGTGCTGTTTATACCTATCAGGGCTTCTTCAATAAAGAAGAACAGCCGGAGATCTGCGCCTGCTGCAAAGCCGGTACCATTGGCTGCGGCGAATGCAAAAAGAAGCTGACTGAAAAGATCAATGCCTTCCTGGATCCCATCCGGGAGCGCCGCGCGGAGCTGGAAACCCATCCCACCATGCTGGATGAGATCATCGAAAGCGGCAATACCGCTGCCCGTGCTGTGGCTCAGGAAACCATGGAGATGGTGCGTGACGCCATCCGCGTCTAAGCTTCTATGGCAGAGCAGGATTATACTATTAAATTGCCTGTCTTTGAGGGTCCCTTTGATTTGCTGCTGCATCTGATCCGCCAGAATGAGATCGATATCTATGATATCCCCATCGCCCGGATCACGGATCAATATCTGGATTACCTGCAGCAAATGGAAGAAATGGATCTGGAAATTGCTTCCAGCTTCCTGGTGATGGCAGCTACTTTGCTTTCCATCAAGGCCAGGATGCTTCTGCCCCGCCCGGCAGTGGAAGAAGCAGAGGATGAGGCCGAGGATGCCCGAGAGGGTCTGGTGCGTGATCTTTTGGAATATATGGTGTTCAAGGATGCTGCCCAGGCCATGAATCGCCTCTATGAGGAGCAGAAAGCCTATATCCCCCGGGACAATGAGCCGGAGCTTTATGCCAATCTGTTTTCGGCTGAGAATCCCCTGGAGGGAAAGACCCTGGCTGATCTGGAAAAAGCCTTTGCCAGGGTTCTGAAGAAGGCGAAGGACAGAGGGCAGCTGCTGCTGGAGATCGAGCGGGAGCAAGTGACCCTGCGGGATCGTCTGGAGCACCTCTATCAGCTGCTGTGCCGGCATCCAAAGGGCATTTTGTTTGAGGATGCCTTTGAGGATTGCTGCAGCAAAATGCAGTTTATCGTCAGCTTCCTGGCTTTGCTGGAGCTGGCGCATCAGGGCGTTCTGAAAGTTACACAAAATGAAGCGTATGGAGAGATTTATCTCCATGTGGGAGACCTGAGCAAATATGTGCGAGAATGATGCAAAGGAACTGCAGGAGCAGAGCCTCTTTCCGGCTGCGGGGGAGGAAAAAGAACTGCGTTGCGCTGTGGAAAGCCTGCTTTTTGTTGCGGCTGAGCCCTTGAGCAATGCCCAGATGGCAGAGGTGATCGGCGTGAAGGCCCAGCAGGTGGAAGCGGCGGCCCGGGCTTTGATGGAAGAATATGAGGGCCGGGGGCTTTTGCTGCGGCGAATCGCCGGCGGCTGGCAGTTCGTTACAGCGCCTCGCTTTGTCTCCCTGGTGGAAAAGCTTTATCGCCCAAAATACCAGCAGCTTTCTGCTGCAGCCATGGAAACCCTGGCCATTATCGCCTATAAGCAGCCCATCACCCGGGCAGAGGTCAGTGAGATCCGGCAGGTGGATTCGGATGGTGTCATCACCACCCTGCTGGAGAAAAAGCTGGTGGCAGAAGTTGGCCGCCTGGCCGGTCCGGGCAGAGCTATCCTTTACGGCACCAGCGATGATTTTCTCAGCTTCTTTGGGATCGACAGTCTGGCGGATTTGCCGGAGCTGAAAAAGGAGGAACTCCCCGGGACGGCAGAGATTGTTCTCTGATTTTTCGAAGCAGGGGAGAGCAGGCGCCTTTTTCGGAAGGATTTTAGCTCGGGATTCGTTTTCTTGCATAGGTTTTTTTATGTACTAAAAAGCACCCGTCCTGGGGGACGGGTGCTTTTTGCTTTTTTGTTTGCTTTCAACTCAGCCAATCAGCGCCAGAACGACCTGAGAGCCTGCCAGCAGTAGACCAAGAATGGTCAGTAGCGTCATCAGTTTATTGTTTCTATCGGAATAGATCAGATTGAGATCTGCTTCCAGCAGCTCCAGCAGGTATTTGACCTGATCCACGATAGGGGATATATGCTGACTTTCCAGCAATATCGTACTCAACTCACCGATCTCTGAAATCTCGCTGGATTCCACCTTTTCCAGCACCAGAATGATTTTCCGCCGGAAATCCCGGGTAATGCGGATCCGCTGGTAATAGGGAGTGCGGCTTTTTTTGCTGTATTCGCTCTGGAAGGAAATGACGTCATTGATCAGCGCTTTCAGCATCATAACGAATTCTACGGAGAAAAGAATTCCGTGGTTCACGGTAAGCGGACAGGAGCCCATGGTGAAATAGGAGTCGCAGCCGCCGTAAGTTGCCGTTCCGAAAACATCCTGCCGCTGCAGATAGGCTTCATGGGTAGGGCTGCCCAGCAAATTCAGGAATAAGAAGGCCTGTCTTACAGCATAGATGCGTATAAAATTGCGGCTGCCCCAGGAAAAAGCCAAGCGCTCCCGGAAAATGCTCTCCGGCACAAAGGAATAGCCTTCATCACCGGATAAAAAAGCATAAAGACGCTGTGCTTCGTTTTTTTCGATCTGTTCAATGCTGTTGTATTCTCCGAATTTAGTGATCTCGCATAAGAAGCTGCGCTCGTTGGGCTTTTTCGGCAGCCCCAGCTTGCAGCAGATTTCCGCAGCCAGATCAGCGCAGGAAAGCTCCCCATCTGGGAAGGAATATTTGCGGTATTCACCGGATTGCCGCAGACCAATGATGTGGTCGCTATTCGTCCCAAACAGGGAGTAATGGAAGGAAAGCGCGCAAATATTGGTTTCCTGAAAGTAAGAAAGCATCACACAGAAGGCTTTCATTCCTGCTCGTTTAAGATCCGGGGAGAACTGGGTCAGCAGAAAGCGGCAGACCTTATAGGTCTGGGCGCCGCCGTGCAGAAAACGCTCTGCCGTCTGCATATCCTTTAAATATGGATGTTCCATATTCCCCTGTAGCGCATAGAGCAATGCATGAGGAAAGTTTTGCTTTACTTTATTGGAAAACGCATCTGCGGAAGCAAAACGGTTTGTTAAGTAAAAGGATGTGTGTGAGATATTTACGTCCAGAAGATCGATCATGATCGCGCACCTCCTGTATCGTGCAAGGCTCATTTTTGGAAGAAGTATAGCACAGAAACTGTCATATTTCAACGATGGCCGGGCGTGCTTTTTTGAGCAAAGTGCTATTTACAAAAGGAGACTGTCTCATTTTATGAGACAGTCTCCTTTTTGCTATGATATTTTTTGTTGATCTACAGTTTTGCCGCCAGCTGCAGGGCCTCATCGATGTGGCTGCAGAAATGCTCAGGGCCAACGCTTTGATAAAAACCGGATTTTTTCATTGTTTCCAGGGGCTGGGGGTTCACATGAGAAAGCACCAGCTCAATGCCGCGGCTCTGGCATTTGTCATAGAGCATTTCCAGGGAGTGCATGGCTGTCGCATCCAATGCATTCACCGCGCGCATGCGCAGAACCAGACAATGGGTATACTCCTTAAATTTGATATCAAGAATTTTATCTGCCGCGCCAAAAAACATGGGCCCGGTGATTTCATAGACACGGACATTCCGGGGGATCACCTTCAGATCCAGGCTGTCTGCATCCTGTTCGTTCTCTACGTATTTCCAGCTGGTCACCTCGGTTTCCTCGCTCATCCGTTTCATGAAGAGCATGGCCGCCAGAACCATCCCCACCTCAATGGCAATGACCAGATCAAAGATCACGGTCAGTGCAAAGGTAATGACCAGAACAATGATGTCGCTCTTGGGTGCGGATTTGAGGATGCGCAGGAATTTTTTCCATTCGCTCATGTTATACGCCACGATGAAGAGAATGGCGGCGATGGTGGGCATGGGAATCAAACCTGCATAAGGCATGAGGAAGAGCAGAACCAGCAACAAAACCACAGCATGTACCATGCCGGCGATGGGAGTTCTGCCTCCATTCTTTGCATTGGCCGCAGTTCTGGCAATGGCGCCCGTGGCGGGAATGCCGCCAAAGAGGACGGAGGCGATATTGCCCACGCCCTGGGCCACCAGCTCCATATTGGAGTTATGCTTGGAATTGACCATACTGTCCGCCACAACGCAGGAAAGCAGGGATTCGATCGCTGCCAGAATGGCAATGGTAAAAGCATCCGGCAGAACAGCGGAGATCGTTTCGAAGCTCAGATTCATGCCGCTCAGGGTGAATTCCGGAAAGCCGGAGGGAATGGTATACAGATCCCCGATGGTATATACGCCTGCATCCAGACCGGGGATGAATTTTACCATCAATGCACCAACAATGACCGCGATCAGGGACGGGGGAATGCGTTTCTCGAATTTGGGGTAAAAAATAAGGATTGCCAGGCAGATCACGCCAACCAGCAGCGCCTGCCAGCTGAAGGTGGAGATGGCATCAATATTTGCGCTGATTTTTTCGAAGGTTTCAATGGGCTTTACCCCATCTGCATATGTAAGACCGAGAAAGTCCTTAATCTGCCCAACGAGGATGGTCACTGCGATACCGGCAGTGAAACCGGTGGTGATGGTGTAGGGGATGAATTTGATCAGGGAGCCCAGCTTGAATACGCCCATCAGGATCAGAAAGATGCCCGCCAAAATCGTGGCAACGATCAGGCCATCCATACCCTGGCTGGCAACGATCCCTGCGACCACGGTGGCAAAAGCAGCGGTTGGGCCTGCGATCTGCACGCGGCTGCCTCCCAGAAAGGAGACCATGAAGCCGGCAAAAATGGCTGTATAAACGCCGCATGCCGGTTCCACGCCGGAGGCCAGCGCCAGCGCAATGGAAAGCGGCAGGGCGATGATGGCCACGATTATGCCCGCGACGATATCCTTCACGAGCTGCTCTTTCGTGCATTCATTCAGCACACGGAAGAGCTTGGGTACCAGGTGTGAATTTTTCATTTTTTGTTCCTCCAGAATGTTCATGAGATGGGAAGTATGAAGTATGAAGTATATTTAAAGATAAATGCTTATACAACCGAAGGAAACGGGCGATTTTGGTGAGCTGCTTGCACCGGAAAACAGCGGGGGAGAAGCCCGGCCGGGCAAAAGAGCCTCCGTATTCTACACACGAAAAACTCCAATGCTTTTGCATTGGAGTTTTTCTGATTTGGTATGCCTGATTGGAATCGAACCAACGCACCCGGCTCCGGAGGCCGGTGCTCTATCCACTGAGCTACAGGCACATAAATATCATGCTTGATTATTTTACCGCAAAACAGGATATAAGTCAAACGGAAAATACCAAAAAAAAGGAAAAAATATGCTGATACCTGTTGCAAATTGAAGAGAATATTATGAAATTTTTTTGTTATTGCTGTACTGGGCGTTTATATGATATGATACTTAGGGTTTACTATGGCATCGAATGCCAAAAGATATATTTTTTATCAAAATTTATTTTTGAGAGGAGATATGAACATGTCTGAAGTTTTGAAAGTGGATCATATCGGTATTGCTGTAAAGAATATCGATGAAGCCGCGAAGTTCTGGGAAGGTGTATTGGGTCTGAAAATCACTGCTCGTGAGGAAGTGGCTGCGCAGAAAGTCATCACCGCCTTCATCCCCTGCGGCGACAGCGAAGTGGAATTGCTGGAATCCACTGCGGAAGACGGCCCCATCGCAAAATTCATCGAAGCCAAAGGCGAGGGCATTCAGCATATCGCTCTCCGTGTAGATAATATCGAAGAAGCTCTCGCTGAACTGAAAGAAAAAGGCGTTCGCCTGATCGATCAGGAACCCCGCGGCGGTGCCGGCGGCGCACAGATCGCCTTCCTGCATCCCAAAGCTACCGGCGGCGTTCTGCTGGAACTCTGCCAGCGTGACTAATTTCGTGAACCCGTACTTTATTGTTACTTTTTAGTTTCAACAGGAGGTATATAGATGTCGAGAGAAGCAAAACTGGAAAAGCTGGCTGCCAAAAGACAGGAAGTACTGCTTGGCGGCGGCGAAAAGAAAATCGAAAAGCAGCATCAGAGCGGCAAAATGACTGCCCGTGAACGCATCAATGCGCTGCTTGACGAGGGTAGCTTCGTTGAACTGGATCAGTTTGTGACCCATCGTGGCACCCAGTTCGGCATGGACAAGGCTGTCGCCCCCGGCGAAGGCGTTGTCACCGGTTACGGTACTGTAGACGGCCGTTTGGTTTATGTGTATTCTCAGGATTTCACCGTTCTGGGCGGCTCCCTGGGCGAAATGCACGCTGCCAAAATCTGCAAGGTCATGGATCTGGCAGTTAAGGTCGGCGCTCCCATCGTTGGCATCAACGATAGCGGCGGCGCTCGTATCCAGGAAGGCGTTGACGCGCTGAATGGCTACGGCGAAATCTTCAAACGGAATACCCTGGCTTCCGGCGTTGTGCCGCAGCTTTCCGTCATCATGGGCCCCTGCGCAGGCGGCGCAGTTTATTCCCCGGCCCTGACCGACTTTGTCTTCATGGTCAATAACTCCAATATGTTCATCACCGGCCCCCAGGTCATCAAATCCGTCACTGGTGAAGATGTTTCCGCCGAAGCGCTGGGCGGCGCTATGGCACACAACAGAGTCAGCGGCAACGCTCATTTCTATGCTGCTGATGAAGCGGAATGCATCGGCCAGATCCGTCGTCTGCTGAGCTTCCTGCCTGCAAACAACCTGGAAGGCGCTCCTCTCTTCGATTGCGCGGATCCTGTGGAACGTGCTGATGAGATCCTGGCCACCGTCGTGCCGGATGATCCCAACAAAGCCTATGATATGCATGATGTCATCACTGCCATCGCAGACAATCATGATTTCTTTGAAGTCCAGCCTTACTGGGCAACCAACATCCTCACCGGCTACATCCGTCTGAACGGCGTCAGCGTCGGCGTCATCGCCAACCAGCCCAAAGCCATGGCCGGCTGCCTGGACATCAACGCTTCCGATAAAGCCGGTCGCTTCATCCGTTTCTGCGATGCCATGGGCATTCCGCTCCTGACCTTCGTGGATACCCCCGGCTACCTGCCCGGCGTTGCTCAGGAACACGGCGGCATTTATTTATGCTTATAGTTCTCTTTTCAAAGTTTACATCATTCCATCTAAGCCCCATACATTCACTTTCTCTTAGTCCGGTATTGAGTGCAATATAAAATGGTATTCTTACATTTGTGT
>JAFSHU010000145.1 GCA_017440145.1 Bacillota bacterium | reverse complement strand
CGTTTGCAAAGCAAACTTTAGCGAACCGAACTTAGAAAAAAGCGGCACCAAAAACACTTCTTTTTGGTCTGGACGTTTTAAACAGAAGAGGCGAAGCCCATTAAAGGTTTCTCGGTTCCTCTTTTCAAAGAGGAACGGTTTGAAAGGCTTTTTGCTTTTAAGACCTTTCCCCTTTCGCGGGCCATGGGGGCAAGGCCGCAGCGGGCTCACACGGAAAAGAGGCTGTTGCCGATGAATTCCTGCAGGATGGAATTCCGGGGAACGAGCTCTGCCGGGGCCGGGGCAAAGTAGCGCACCAGCCGCAGAAGGCGCCGTGCCTCCAGATAGCAGCCCTGCTGGGGGGAGATGGCCTCCAGCGCAGTCTCCACCAGGGGGCGCAGGATGGGCATTTCGTAGATCAGGGAGGAATTGATGAAGAAATCCGCCTCCTCCTGATAGGGGAAGATGTTCCGATGCTCGCCCCGGCGCACCTCATCCCAGCGATCCAGGGTGGCGGAGGGCTCGATGCCCCGGAACTGCATATCCCGGGCCATCCGCCGCACCAGGCGGTTATCCGAAGCGGAAAAGGGGTTATATGCATCCAGATTCAGCTGGGTCAGGGCAGAAACAAAGAGCTTCCGCAGCTGATCCCTGGGAATGCCCCGGCTCATCTGGGGGTGCAGGGCGTGGATGCCCTCCACCAGCAAAATCTGATCCTTCTCCAGCCGCAGGCTGCGGTGATCCCGGATGCTCTTTCCGCTTTTGAAATCATAGCGGGGCAGAGAGGCCTCCCGCCCGGCCAGCAGATCACGCATATTTTCCCGGAATAGTTCCAGATTCAGAGCAGAGAGACTTTCGAAATCCTTCACGCCCCGCTCATTCAGGGGGGTGAGCTCCCGATCGATGAAATAATCGTCCATGGAGATGGGGATGGGCTCCACCCCCATGGTGCGGAACTGGATGCCCAGCCGCTGGGTGGAGGTGGTTTTCCCGGAGCTGGAGGGCCCGGCCAGCAGCAGCAGACGAACCCGGGGGAAATCCCGCAGGATCTGATCCGTGGTGTGGGAAAGCTGCCGCTCGTAGAGGGTCTCCGCCACCAGCATCAGCTGAATGAAGCCCTGCTCGCCGCTGCGCACCACCCGGTTCAGATCGGCGATGCTGCGGATGCCCATCAGGGCGCTCCATTCGTCGTAGCTGTCCAGCGTGGCGTGGAGCTGCCCCACGATGAGGGGGAGGTTTTCCTGGCAGCCCAGATATTCCCGGGCAGGCAGCCGCAGCACAAAGCCATCCTCATAGGGCTCCAGCGCGAAATAGCCCAGGCGGCCTGTGCGGTTCACCATGCGGCCGAAGAAATATTCCCGCTGCTCCTTCAGGCAGTACAGATTCAGGTATTCCTCCTGCCGCTGGGAAAGCAGCTCTGCCTGATCCTGCTTGTCGTTTTCCTGCATATAGCGGATGGCATCCTCCCGGGAGAGCTGGCTCCGGCGGATGGGAAGATCGGCCCGGATATAGCTTTGCATGCGCGTGGCCAGGGCGCGGATCTCCTTTTCCTCCACCTGCTGCCCCTCCTGAAAGCGGCAGAAAAGCCCGTCTGCCAGGCTGTGGCTGACCCAGAGCTGCCGCTCCGGGAAAAGCTCCCGGCAGGCCAGAGCCAGCAGCATCACCATGGAGCGGCGGTAGATGCGCCAGCCCAGATTGCAGTTGTAATCGATCCACTGCACCCGGCTGTCGATGTAAAGGGGGTAATCCAGCTCCTGCAGGGCGCCGTTGACCGTGGCAGCCAGAGCAGGCCGGGGGCGGGGCGGCAGCTTTTGCAGCAGCTGCTCCAGGCTGGTTCCCTTTGGCACGCGGATGCTCTGCTCCCGGTCATAGGTGATGGTGATGGCAGGCGTATTTTCGGGCATAGGCCCCTCCTTCCCACAGGCCGGAAGCAGGCGCCCCTGCCTGTGCGCTTGGCTATGTTTTGGGGGAACGGCTCTGCCCTCCCCCGGAAAGTCGGGTGGTAAAGCATATAGTATTCTGCTTTTCGCCAGAATATACCTGCCGGGGGAGCTTCCGGTGGGCGGGCAAAAATTGAAGTTCTTTGGCTGCCTTTCTTTCAAGAACGGTAGGGTTTGAAAAGCTTAACCCCCCACTTTTTTAGAAAAGTTCGCTGCGCTCTCCGCACAGCGAACTTGCGGGGCCAAAAAACACTTCTTTTGGGGCTGCTGCTTCTGCTCCCGGGCGGCGGGGAAAATCCGCTTCCATTGCGAGGAAGCTTTTGCAGCGGGGCTGCGCTGCAGCACACAGCAAAACAAGCTGGCTTTTGCTTCGCAAAACCTCAGCTTGCCAGCCTCGCAATGACAGGGAAGAAGCTGTCTGCTCTGCTTCAAATGCGTTTCGGTACGAAAGGCCGCAACAACTGCCCACTGCGCTTACCCACAGCCGCTTTCCGCTGGCAGCAGGAGGAATTGCAGAAAAATAGTAGAAATAATAAAAGATTATTCCCTTTTGTATTCCTTTGTTGCCCCGTTTTTATGATCCATGAAATCGGCTATAGTATAAAATGAGAAAGGGTGAGCAGATGATGAAATGTATGAACTGCGGTTTTGAGGTCAGTGATTCCCATCTCTTTTGCTTGAATTGCGGTGCGAAGCTGGAAGCTGCCCCGCAGCAGGAGGCACCCCCGCCACCGACGGTGGAGCAGCCTGCCTTTGAGCAGCCCGTTCCCGAGCAGCCTGTTTTTGAGCAGCCGGCCCCGGTTCAGGCAGAGCCTGAGCCCGCCCCCATTCCCTATGCTGCCCAGACGGTAGAGGCACAGCCCATTCCGGCAGCAGCAGCGCCCCCGGCCTTTACCCCCGGCAGCAGCGAAGGCAGCCAATCCTTCCGCGATCCCTTTGGCCCCCCGCCCGGGGAACCGAAGACGGAAGCCCAGCCTCAGACCTTTGTCTATGCCAGCCCGGATGGGGAGGTTCCCCCGGCACGGCGCCCCTTCTTTGATGATAACCTGGCTCCCATCGTGAAAACCAGCAGCTGGTTCGGAACCATGGCTCTGTGGATGGCCCTGCCTGTGGTGATCCTGCTCCTGGGTGCGTTCTGCCCGGCCTTCATCCCCCTTTCCACGGAACTGGCGACGATCATCCCCCTGGCAGCTGCGGTCTTTGCCCTGCTTTATGAGCTGATCTTCCCCTTCGTGATGGCCTTTAACAAGCGGGTCAACCCCAGCAAGCAGAATTTCTTCCGTGCCTATCTGCTCTGGCTGCTGATCTTCATTATTCTTTACATCGTGCTTGCGGTGGTCATGATCTTCGTGGGCGTGGAGCTCTTCGATGCCATGGGTTCGGATCTGCTTTACAATATGCCTTATAACCTGTAATCCCCAGGCACAGCAAATTCTCATAGCATGGAAACGATCAGGGGCGCTTTTGGCGCCCCTGCTGTGTCTCTCGCTTTCCGCTGATGCGGAAAGCTTTCAAAAAGGAGCTGTTGCTCCCTTTTGCCGGTGGAGCGGAGAAAGCTGAAGCTTTGTCATTGCGAGGCAGACAAGCTGTGGTTTTGCACAGCAAAGCCCAGCTTGGCAACGTGGCAATCCTAATAGATTCCTGCTGGCGCAGGAAAGCTTTCAAAAAAGGGCTGTCGCTCCCTTTTGCCGGTGGAGCGGAGAAAGCTGAAGCTTTGTCATTGCGAGGCAGACAAGCTGTGGTTTTGCGCAGCAAAGCCCAGCTTGGCAACGTGGCAATCCTAATAGATTCCTGCTGATGCGGAAAGCTTTTAAAAAGGAGCTGCCGCTCCCTTTTGCCGGTGGAGCGGAGAAAGCTGAAGCTTTGTCATTGCGAGGCAGACAAGCTGTGGTTTTGCACAGCAAAGCCCAGCTTGGCAACGTGGCAATCCTAATAGATTCCTGCT
>JAFSHU010000144.1 GCA_017440145.1 Bacillota bacterium | reverse complement strand
CTTGCGAAGCAGGAATCCCACAGGTTCTTGCGAAGCAGGAATCCCACAGGTTCTTGCGAAGCAGGAATCCCACAGGTTCCTGCGAAGCAAGAATCCTGTAAGATCGTCACGTCGTTTTGCTGGAAGATACTGTGTATCTTCGCAGCAAAGGCTTCCTCGCGATGGCAAAAGACAGGATCGCTGTCATTGCGAGGCAGGCAGGCTAAGCTTAGCAAGGTAGCAATCTTTGGCGGCAAAGCCAAGGGGTAGAGCAGGTAAATCCTTCCTCTTTTTAAGAAGTTCGGGGCGCAGGGAGCGCGCCGAACTTTGGGGAAGCGAGAAAACACTTCGTTTTGGCCAGCCGCCCGGAATTGGGAAGCACGATCCAAGCGTCAAAGTTCTTTGACCCACTTTCTTTCACGAAAGTGGGGGTTTCAGCCTTTCAAAGAAGAAGGATTCACCAAGCTTCTCACGCAAAAAATTCCCCTCCCATGCGGGAGGGGAATTCTGCGGGCCAAAATCAGATCTGCCCCAGCGAACGCAGGCAGAAAACAAAGCCGAAAATGGTGAAGATGCAAAGCACATTGGAAAAGACCACGATCATGGAGGCCATCTTATGATCGCCGCCCATCTGGTGCGCCATGGCGAAGCTGGAAACAGAGGCGGGCGCACCAAAGATCACCATCAGCACCGCCAGATCCATGCCCCGGAAGCCCAGCAGCCAGGCGATAAGCAGAGCCGCGATGGGCAGCAGCAGGGTCTTGATCAGGGCAGCGGCCAGGCTGCGGCGCAGGCATTGCCCCACCCCCTGGAAGCGGATGCCTGCCCCCTGCACCAGCAGGGAAAGGGGCAGCACCATCCCAGCCAACTCATCCAGGCTTTTGGAAAGCACCTGGGGCATATGATCCCCCAGCTGCAGGGCGGAGGCGATCACACCGGCCAGGCAGCCGATAATAATGGGGTTGGTGCAGATCAGCTTCAGCATGGCCTTCCCGCTGAGCCGCGTTTTCTCCCCGTCTGCGGAAACAGAGCAGCTGGCAAAGATCAGCACCGCAAAGACGCTGTAAAGCGGGCCGATCACTGAGGCGATCATGGCCAGGCGGGTTGCAGCCAGATCGCCGCAGACATTGCTGATGATGGGGATGCCCAGGATGATGATATTCGCCCGGAAGCAGCCCTGGACGAAGGTGGCCACAGCAGCAGGCTCCCGGATGAAGCGGGGCACGGCGAGCCGCAGCAGCAGAACCACCACCACCAGCCCCAGCACGGAAAAAAGCATCAGCTTCGGGTCAAAGGTCTCGCCGATCTCACTGTTCATCAGGTCTACGAAGATCAAAACCGGGATGGCCACGTTAAAGAGCAGCTTGGTGCTGTCATCGATCAGCTGCTGCTTGATGAGGCCGATGCGCCCCAGGAAAAGACCCAAAGCCATCAGCAGGACGATGGGGAAAATGGAGTTGAAGCTGAATCGTAAGGCTTCCATAATAAGATACCTCCCAAAGAAAGCCCCAGCCCAGGGCCGGGGATTGCACTTGATTTAAAGGGAACTGCGCCAGGGGGCAGAGAGAGCAGCAGCGTGGCAGGCTTAGGGCTGCCAATCGGAATAAGCGTGGTTTGCCAGGCTCTTTTTCATGAAATATCCCTCCACAGCCGCCCGCCGAGGCAGCGGCGGCAGAAAGCCCACCCCTGCGCAGGTCGGGACTCTCTTTTCATTCAACATTGGCTTCTATCATGATCAGACAGGCCAAATATTAAAAGTTTCTCGGTTCCTCTTTTCAAAGAGGAACGGTTTTACGCTTCCAAGCCCCACACTTTTTTGAAAAGCCGGGGCGCGGGGCGCGCGCTGATGCGGTGGCTAAAAACTTTAATGCTGGGCTGATGCTTCCGGTTTGCTGTCATTGCGAGGCAGTTCAGCTGCAGGACTGTGCAGCAGTACACAGCTAAACAAGGTGGCAATCTTGAATCTGGATTTCCGCTGCGACTTGGCTTTAAGATTGCCACGTCGCTTTGCTGGAAAATACTTCGTATTTTCGCAGCAAATTCTTCCTCGCAATGACAGGGAGTGGGCTTCTCTGCTTCTCATGCGTTTCGGAACGAAGCGCCTCCACAACTGTCAACTATCCACTGTCAACTGTCCACTGTCCCCCTGCAATGCCTGCCGAACGCTCAGCCCCGCCAAGGCAGCGCAGACCGAAGCTATAGCCGCAAAGCAGCCCCGACCCGTTTGGGTCAGGGCTCTTTTTCTATTCGATGGGAACCGGCTGCAGCATGGGGCTGAAAAGCGTGGCGTAATAGCCCCAGGAATTCCACAGCTCCAGGCCGGTGCAGACCCATTTCAGAGCGACCTTGTCATAGGGCTGCACATCCACCCAGAGCTCCACCGGGGAGACCGCGCCGCTCATCTCGCCGGAGGCCCAGATCAGGGCCCCGTCGCCGTAGATCTCCAATCGGGCGGAGGGCGCCAGCGCAGAGGAGGTGGCATCCGCCGGGAAGGCAACCACCCCGCTGAGGCTGCGGTATTTCCCGCCCAGCTGATAGGTGATGGAGCCGGCCGTCATGGAAAGGCTGGAGCCGTAGCTCTTCCCCTGGTTGTCCGTCAGGTAAAAATTGCGGTAAACCTGGTCATTGGCTGTGCAGTTCGTGGCATAAACCGAAAGCTCCATCAGGGAGACCGGGATATAGCTGGTATAAACCTCGATCTTATGCAGCAGCTCCGGCGCGCTGTGTTCCTCTCCCAGATACTCCGCAGCTGTTTTCAATCGGCTCACCGCAGCGGAATAATTGCTCTGGGCTGCCATAGCCGCGGCCTCATCCAGAGCCAGATTGTTAATATAATGGTAGAATTCCTCCCGGGCGCTCTGGAACTGGGGCAAAGCTCCCAGCAGGGCTTCCCCCTCCACCAGCTTGGCAAAGGCATCGTCATAATTCCCGGCCTCCAGCAGATCCCGGGCCTGATCCAGCATGAGCTGGGCATGTGCCTCCAGCGCCTGCTCCTTCAAGGCCTGTGCTGCGGGGTAATTGGCATCCTCCGGCAGAACCTGCTCTGCCAGCTCCAGCGCGGCGAGATGATCCCCCTCCGCTATGGCCTGCTCCAGTGCGGCAAAGGCCTTCCGGGAGGCCTCCATGGCCTCCAGCGCCTGGGCCTGCTCCTGCAGACGATCCCCCAGGAAGGGGAAGCCGTTCAGGGTCTGCAGCCGGTCTTTGGCCTCAGCTGCGCTGAGCTGCTCATCCAGATATTCCTGATAAATGGCCGCGATCTCCGCATCCAGCAGGGCCTGAATGGCAGCGGCCTTGTTCTCTTTTTCCAGGGCGCGGCCGTTGTAGATCTGCAGGGCCTGGGCATAATCCCCGGCAGAAAAGGCCCGCTCAAAGCTGCGCACCGGCTCATGATACCAGAGCAGGCCGCCGCCCAGCAGCAGCAGGAGCAGCAGCACAGCGCCGCCCAGGATCCACCAGTGGGCGCGGCTCTTCTGCGGCGCTTCCTCTGCTTCCGGGGGGGCTTCCGCAGTCTTCAGCTCCAGAGCCGGGTTCTCCACCAGCTGATTCAGCCGGGAAAAATAATCTGCCTGATCCCGCAGGCTCTCCCCCTGCGGAGGTGCTTCAAAGGGAGAATCCCCACAGGGAAGCTCTCCACAGGGAAACTCCCCTGTGGGAAGCTCCCCTTCGGGAGAAGCCGAGGCGCCTGCCGGAGCAGGGACTTCGGGCATAGCCGGGGGAACATTCACCGGGGTCTCCTCTTCGGGAGGAGCTTCACCGGGGACTTTTATCGGAACCGGCGCTTCGGAGATGTGCTCTCCCGGAATGCTTTCTTCCGGGAGAGGGTCGGCAGAGGCTGCTTCGGCGCTCGCCGCATCCGCAGGGGGCAGCAGAACAGGGATTTCCTCTGCGGCTGCTGCTTCCTCTGCCTGCTTCCGCAGCGGGCGCAGCCTGGCGAGCAGGGAGGCCGCCAAAGCGGGCAGGCTCTGCCACCAGCCCCGGATCCGGCTCCCTTTCTCCTCCCCAAACAGAACCTCAGCCCAGGGATTGGGCTCTCCTTCCGGCTCAAAAGCAGGGGTTTCTTGTTCAGTTAGCCCCGCAGCAGGTTCTTCCTCTGCCGGGGCTTCTTCTACCTCAGCCGGGGCAGCTTCCTCCGCCGGGGTTTCTTCTATCTCAGCCGGGGCAGCAGCTTCCTCCACCGGGGTTTCTTCTATCTCAGCCGGGGCAGAGGGCCAAAGCTCTTCCGGACGGAAGACGCGGGTCTCCTCCAGGCTGTCCCCGGGGCTTCCGCCGGACGGCCCCTTCCGCTGCCGACGGCCGCAGCTCCCGCAGAAAATGGCTTCCGCCTGCAGGGCAGCGCCGCAAAATTCACAAACTCGCATCCCTCTTCCCCCTCTTCTTCCTGGATTTCCCGCCCGGCGCAGCCCTTTCCGGGGCAGCGGCTGGGCTTTTTCGTACGAAGAAAAACGCTTTATTTAGGTATTCGGCATCCGGGGGCAGAATCATGCCGAAAAAGAAAAGATTCAGCCGGATTTCCGAAAATCAGACAGCAGCCCCCTGCCGCTGCAGGAATTCCTGATTCACGCCGCGCATGGTCCGCGCCCGGAAGAGCAGGCAGAAGAGCAAAGAGACCAGCTCTGAGATGGGATAGGCCAACCAGACCAGATCCAGATTCCCGCTGAGGGAAAGCAGCCAGGCCGCGGGCAAAAGCGCCCCCAGCTGCCGGAGGATGCTGCTATAAAGGCTATACATGCTGCGCCCCAGGGCCTGCAAAAGGGAGCTGGTGACGATGCAGAAGCCCGCCAGGGGGAAATGCACGCTGATGATGCGCAGAGCAGGCACGCCCATGGCCAGCATCTCCGGGGAGGCCTCAAAGAGGGTGAGCAGCCAGTCTGCCTCCAGCTGGAAGAGGAGCAGCCCCAGGCACATAATGCCGATGGCATAAAGCACCGCCAGGCGGTAGGTTTTGTTGATGCGCTCCAGATTCCCCGCGCCGTAATTGTAGCCGATGATGGGTACCATGCCGTTGTTCATACCGAAGATGGGCATGAAAACGAAGCTCTGCAGCTTGAAGTATACCCCGAAGACCGCTGCTGCGGTGGCAGAAAAGCCCAGCAAAATCCGGTTCAGGAAGAAGATCATCACCGAGCTGATGGCCATCATCGCCATGCTGGGGAAGCCGATGAAGAGAATGCGCCCCATGATCCGCAGCCGGGGCAGCAGATTCCCCACCCGCAGGCGCAGGTCTTTGTTCAGCGTCAGGTTGAGGATCAGGGCGAAGAGGGCAGCGCAGCACTGGCCGATCACCGTAGCCACGGCAGCGCCCCGCACGCCCATGGCCGGGCAGCCGAACAGGCCGAAGATGAAGATGGGGTCCAGGATGATATTGATGATGGCGCCCGTCCCCTGGGTGAACATGGTGCAGAGCGTGCGGCCTGTGGATTGCAGAATGCGCTCATTGATGATCTGAATGAATACGCCGATGCTGCAGCAGCAGCAAATCCGCAGGTATTCTGCGCCGTATTCCACGATCTCCCCAATGTCCGTCTGGCTCATCATAAAGGGGCGGACGGCAAAAAGCCCCAGCAGCAGGAAGATCAAAAAGCTCAGCACCGCCATGAGCATGCCCTGCATGGCGATGCGCTCTGCGCCGGGCTGGTCCTTTTCCCCCAGGGAGCGGGAGCAGAGGGCGTTCACACCCACGCCGATGCCCAGCGCAACGGACATCATCAGGTTCTGCACCGGGAAGGCCAGGGAAACGCCGGTGAGGGCGTTTTCGCTGATTTTTGCCACGAAGAAGCTATCCACCACATTGTAGAGCGCCTGGATCATCATGGAGATCATGATGGGCGCTGCCATGCTGATGAGCAGCCGGGGGATGGGCATGCTGCCCATGCGGTTTTCCTGGGGCCGGCCTGCTGCCGGCATCTTCTGAGACATATGAAAACTCCTATTCTTTCTGAGATCAAAGCCGGGGCTTGTCCATTCCCGGCAGAGGGGGGAGACCCGGTGTTTGTCTGTTTGTTTTGCTCTGCGGCAGAGAAAAGAGGCTGAGCCTTTGCCCAGCCCCTGTTCTTTTGCAGAACACAGAGGTATGGAAGGTTTCCCGGAGAAGCCGGGAAGAGTTGACAGTTGATCGTTGACAGGTGAAAGTGGACAGTTGCTGAAGCGTTTCGGATGCCCGAAACCCATGGAAAGCGGGAAAGCCCCCACTTTTTTGAAAAAAGTGGGTCAAAAAACTTTTCCCTTTGGGCTTCTTCGGATAAGAAGGAAGCTGCTTCCTATTGTCATCGCGAGGAAGTTTTTGCTGCGGAGATACGCAGTATCTCCCTGCAAAACAACGTGGCGATCTTACGTTTCCTGCTGACGCAGGAAAGCGGGAAAGCCCCCACTTTTTTGAAAAAAAGTGGGTCAAAAAACTTTTCCCTTTGGGCTGCTTCGGATAAGAAGAAAGCCGCTTCCTATTGTCATCGCGAGGAAG
>JAFSHU010000020.1 GCA_017440145.1 Bacillota bacterium | reverse complement strand
TCGAATTCCCCGGAAAGACCTTCCTTCTCCAGCAGATCTTTCATCACGAATTCCGCCATGGGGCTGCGGCAGATATTCCCCAGGCAGAGAAACAAAATTTTGATCATAGGAGCCCCCTCCTTCTCTCTTTCCTCCAATATAGCATAGCGCAAAGGAATTTGTATAGTAGCCGCCTTTGTATAAGCTAAAATTTTTCGCGAAACGGGGAAATGCCTCCAGAACGAAAGCAGAAAGAAATAGTCCGTTTTATCGGACAGCAAAAACTTTACATTTATTTGCACTCTTAGTACAATAAAGAAAAGTCACAGATGGGAGTAATAAAAAATGATTGCCCATATTCGGGAAGACGGAACAGAACAGAGTTTAAACGCACATCTACAGGGAACCGCAGAGCTGGCCCGGGCATTCGCTGCTGCCTTCGGCGCCGAGGATTGGGGATATACAGCGGGTCTGCTGCACGACATCGGCAAGAGCAGCGTCGAATTTCAACAGCGTATCCGCGGAGGGACGCAGCGGGTAGACCACTCCACAGCCGGCGCCCAGGCTGCCTATGTAATGAAGCTTATGCCCCTGGCTTATGCCATCGCCGGACACCACGGCGGCCTGCCGGATGGAGGAAATTTTCTCCTGGCAAAAGAAGAGGACAGCAGCCTGGCCGGACGGCTGAAACGGGAAAATCTGCCAGAGCTGGGAATGCCGCTGCCACAGCTGCCGAAGCTGCAGAACCCCTTTCAGCCCAGAAACAAGGCAGAAGTCAGCTTTCTCACCCGTATGCTCTATTCCTGCCTGGTGGATGCGGATTTTCTGGATACAGAGCGCTTCATGCAGGCCGGTCAGGTGGAGCGGGGCGGCTATGAAGATCTGCAGCAGCTTTATGAGAAGCTTTGCAGGCACATCGAAAAATGGGGCAAGCCCCGAAACGAGCTGAATCGAAAACGCAGCGAGATCCTCAGCCAAGCCCTTTCGCAGGGAGAAAAGCCCCGGGGAATCTATACCATGCGCGTCCCCACCGGCGGCGGCAAAACTACCGCCTCCCTGGCCTTCGCCCTGAAGCATGCACTGGAGCAGGGATTGGATCGCATCATCTATGTGATTCCCTACACCAGCATCATCGAGCAGAACGCAAAGGTTTTTGCAGATATTCTTGGAGAGGAAAATGTACTACAGCATCATTCCAATGTAGATTGGGAATCTGAGGATGAGGAAAGCTGCCTGCGCCTGGCCAGACAGCGCATCTCCACAGAAAACTGGGATGCGCCGCTCATCGTCACCACGGCGGTGCAATTCTTCGAATCTCTTTATGCAGCCAAACCCTCCCGCTGCCGGAAGCTGCACAACATCGCCAACAGTGTCATCATCTTCGATGAGGCTCAGACCCTGCCTCCGGACTATTTGCGGCCCTGCCTCTTTGCCATGGCAGAGCTGGTACGGCATTATCGTTCCAGCATCCTGCTCTGCACAGCCACACAGCCTGCACTGGAGGGCTTTTTCCGGGAATTCGCACCGGAATACAATCTTGAAGAAATTTGCCCCGGTGCGGACGGGGAATGCTTCCGCCGCTACAGCCTCCACCGCTGGCCGGAGCAGGGGGAAACCGATGCCGCCAGCCCGGCCTGCACAGAAGAAGAGCTGGCAGAAGCCTTGAACGCAGAGGAGCAGATGCTCTGCATCCTCAATACCAAGGCCGCTGCGCAGAAAGTTTTTTCCCTCTGCGAACAGCCGGGGAGATATCATCTCTCCACCCTGATGACAGCAGAGCACCGCAGCCGTGTGCTAAAAGAGATTCGGCAGCGGCTGAACGAGGGAAAAACCTGCCGTGTTGTTTCCACCAGCCTTCTGGAAGCCGGTGTGGATGTGGATTTTCCCAGAGTTTACCGGGAAGAAGCGGGGCTGGATTCCATCCTGCAGGCAGCAGGACGCTGCAACCGGGAAGGAAAGCGTTCCCCGAAGGAGAGCCTGGTCTATATTTTGCGGCTGGAAGGCTCGAAGGCCAGGCAATTCGGGCAGCAGATCAGTATGCTGCGGGAAATCGAGCCTCATTTTCCGGATTTAAGCAGCGAAGAAGCGGTTCATGCCTATTTTGAAGCCCTTTTCTCCCTGAAAAGTGATCAGCTGGATAAAAAAGAGGTACTAAAGGCCTTTGAAAAAGGGATCGAGGGCTGCTGCTTCCCCTTCCGGCAGGTGGCAGAAAAGATTCACCTGGTGGAGAATTCTGCCATTCCCCTGCTGATCCCCTGCAAAGAGAATGAAGAGGATCTGCAGCTACTCCTGCAGGGGATATACGACAAACCCCTCTTACGCAGACTGGGAAAGCATACGGTGAGCGTATACCCGCAGCATCTTTCCTCCCTGCTGAAACGGGGTGCCGTGCAAAGGGCCAGGGATGAGCTGGAGCTTTATGTGCTGATGGACGAAAAACTTTATCAGGAGGATATAGGTTTGGCCTTGGAAATCCCACATGGGGAGGCCATGTTTGTATAGAAGACACAAAGAAGAAAGGAGCTGAGACTATGGCTGTTCAAGTGGAGGTCTGGGGGAAATACGCGCTTTTCTCCCGGCCGGAGATGAAAACGGAAAGGGTTTCTTATGATGTGATGCCCCCCTCCGCAGCCCGGGGCATTCTGGATGCGATCTATTTTCATCCGGGCTTGTTCTGGCGCATTGACAAAATCCGCGTCTGCAATCCCATTCGCTTCAGCAACATCCGCCGCAACGAGGTGAAATCAAAAATTTCAACAGACAGCGTAAGAAAGTCCATCGGAAAGGATCTAAGTGAATTGTATATCGCCACCTCAAAGGATATTGTGCAGAGGGCAGCGATGGTGCTGACCGATGTGCGCTACATCATCGAGGCCCACTTTGAGATGACGAACAAGGCCAATGCCACGGACAACGAAGGGAAATTTCTGGATATTATGCGGCGGCGTCTGGAAAAGGGGCAGTGCTTCCACCAGCCTTATTTCGGGACCCGGGAATTCCCGGTTCGTTTCCGCCCCTGGGACGGGAACTGGGCTGCGCCGGATGAACTGAAAGGGGAACGGGATCTGGGTTGGATGCTGTATGACATGGATTATTCCGATCCGCAGGATATCCGGCCCATGTTCTTCCGGGCCAGAATGCAGGATGGCATCATTGACCTGCGGGATTGCGAGGTGAAAAGATGATCTTACAGGCATTGGTGGAGTACTACGAAGCGCTGGCAGAAAAGGGAGAGGTGGTTCGCCCCGGCTATAGCCTGGCGAAAATTTCCTTTGCGCTCAGCATCGGTGAGGATGGAAGCCTGCTGGATGTGATCGACCTGCGGGAGGAAGCGGAGCAGGGAAAGGGCAAAAAGAAAGCCCTGTTTCCACGGCAGATGCAGGTACCGGAGCAAAAAAAGCGTTCCTCTGGCATTGCCCCGAACCTGCTGTGTGACAATTCCACATATTTTTTAGGTATCGATGCGAAAGGGAAGCCGGATCGAAGCCAAAAGTGTTTCGAAGCAGCAAAGGATCTGCACATCCGGACCTTCGGCAGCTCGGAGACAGCAGCAGCCCGGGCCATCTGCGCCTTTTTCCGGAATTGGGATCCGGCCACGGCAGAGCAGCACCCGGCTCTGCAGGAATACAAAGATGAGATTCTCGCAGGGGGAAACCTGATTTTCCGCTTTCGAGGCGGCTGTCTGCAGGATGCACCGGAGCTTCGGAAGCTGTGGCTAAACAAGGAGAAAACAGATGAAGAGGAAATACAGATGCGCTGTCTGGTCACAGGGGAATACGGCCCGGTGGCCAAGCTGCACCCAGCCTTCAAGGGTGTCAGAGGCGCGCAGTCCACAGGCGCATCTTTGGTGAGCTTCAATGCTCCAGCCTTTGAATCTTATGAGCGGGAGCAGGGCTACAATGCACCTGTCAGCCATTATGCAGCCTTCGCCTATGGCACTGCTCTGAATTATCTGCTGGCAGATTATGAGCATGTGAAGCAGCTGGGGGATACGACCCTGGTTTTCTGGGCGAAAAGCGGAGAAAAGGCCTATCAGGATCTTTTCACGATGGGCTTGGACAGTCTTGATGAAGATTTGGAGCAGAATCTGCACTTTGCCATAAATGCCCTGGCAAAGGGAAAATCCGTTCCCTGGGAAAGTGTGGAGCTGCAGCCTGATGAGCATTTCTACATTCTGGGGCTTTCCCCGAATGCAGGGAGGATTTCGGTTCGTTTTTTCCTTCGCGACAGCTTTGGCAGCTTCATGCGAAACATTCAAAGCCATGAGGAACGGCTGGAAATCGACAAATACAAGGAAGAGCGAGACAAGCTTTCTCCCTGGTGGATATTACAGGAAACTGTAAACCCGAAGGCCAAGGACAAAAAGCCTCTTCCCCAGCTGGCCGGGGACTATCTCCGATCGATTTTGCTGGGCAAACCCTACCCGAACACATTATACATAAACATCCTGCTGCGGATTCAGGCAGAGCGAAAAATCAATTACAGAAAGGCTGCTGTTATCAAGGCCTTTCTGATCAAGAACTACAGGGAGGAAATCAGCGTGAAACTGGATAGAGAATGCAGGCACATTGCCTACGTTTTGGGAAGATTGTTTTCCGTTCTGGAGGAAATTCAGGAAGCAGCAAACCCGGGCATCAACACAACCATTCAGGATAAATATTTCACATCAGCGGGCTCCACACCCAGCAGGATCTTCCCTACTCTGCTGGATCTGGCAAACAAACACCTGCGGAAGCTGAAGGGGGAGACGGGAAAGCATATCTACCTGGAAAAACGACTGAGTGAGATCATGAACCTGCTGGAAGAGGATTTCCCGGATCTTCTCTCTTTGAAGGACAAGGGCATCTTCCAGATCGGCTATTATCACCAAAAACAGGCGCGCTACAGCAAAAAGGAGGATAAATAATCATGACCGAGATCATCAAAAACCGCTATGAGTTCATCATTCTCTTTGAAGTGAAAAACGGCAACCCCAATGGGGACCCGGATGCAGGCAATATGCCCAGAATCGATCCGGAAACCGGTCTGGGCCTGGTAACGGATGTCTGCCTGAAACGGAAGATCCGCAACTATGTGGAATCGGTCAAAGAAGATTGCAGCGGATACCGCATTTATATTAAGGATGGGGTTCCGCTAAACCATTCAGACGCAGAAGCCTGTGCCGCTGCAGACGTAGGCACAGATGAAAAAGAGCTGAAAGCGAAAAAGAAGGACGATCCGGAGCTGGATATGAAGCTGCGGGACTACATGTGCCGGAATTTCTTCGATATCCGGACCTTTGGCGCTGTAATGACCACCTTCACAAAGGGCGCACTGAATTGCGGGCAGGTTCGGGGACCGGTGCAGCTGGGCTTTGCGCAATCCATCGACCCTGTCCTTCCCCAGGAAATCACCATTACCCGCATAGCCATCACGAAAGAAGCGGACGCTGAGAAAAAGAATACAGAGATGGGCCGCAAATACATCATCCCTTATGGCCTCTACCGCTGCGAAGGCTATATCTCCGCAAACCTGGCAAGAAAGGTCACCGGCTTTTCCGAAGCAGATCTGGAGCTGCTCTGGGAGGCCATCATCAATATGTTTGAGCATGACCATTCCGCAGCGCGGGGCAATATGGCAGTGCGGAAGCTGATCGTCTTTAAGCATGATTCCGAGCTGGGCTGCGCACCGGCCTACAAGCTCTTCGAAGCCGTGAAGGTGCAGCGGAAAGACGGCGTGGAGCTGGCCCGCTGCTTCCAGGATTATGAGATCCAAATTGATGAGAAGGCCATTCCCACAGGCGTGGAATGCCTGCAGCTGGTATGATCGATGATCTGCTGGCGATCTCCGGTCTGCAGCACTATGCCTATTGTCCGCGGCAATGGGCGCTGATCCACATCGAAGAGCAGTGGGCAGAAAGCTTTTTCACCGCAGACGGACAGGCCTTTCATAAAAAAAGCCATGACAGCTCAGCCAGGGAGCGCCGGGGGGATTTGCTGATCGTTCGGGGCTTGCCTGTGGTCTCCCAAAAGCTTGGCGTGATGGGCGTATGCGATGTAGTGGAATTCCACCGATCCCCGGATGGAATCAGTATTTTTGGCGAAGAAGGGCTATGGCTCCCCTACCCCGTGGAATATAAGCGGGGCAGCCCAAAGGAGCACAATGCGGATGCGCTGCAGCTCTGCTGCCAGGCCATGTGTCTGGAAGAGCAGCTTCTCTGCCGGATCAAGGAAGGAAGCCTCTTTTATGGGGAACCGCGACGCAGGCAGAGAATCAGCCTGGACGAGGATTTACGGGCAGAGGTACGGCAGGCCCTGCTGGAGATGCAGCAGCTCTACCAGCGGGGCCACACACCCCGGGCAAAGGCATCCAAGCGCTGCAGTGCCTGTTCTCTGAAGGAGCTTTGTCTTCCCAAGCTGCCAAAGCAAAGCTCTGTCAAGGACTATCTGCAATCCGGATTGGGGGAATTGCAATGCGAAAATTACTGAATACCCTGTTTATCACAAACCCAGAGGCATATCTGGCTTTGGAAGGGGAAAGCGTGATCGTCTGGCAGGAGCAGGAAAAGCTGGGGCAATTCCCTCTGCTGATCCTGGAGGGCATCATCAGCTTCTCCTACAAAGGAGCCAGCCCGGCCTTAATGGGCGCCTGCGGGGAAAGGGGCATTCAGCTCAGCTTTTTCTCTCCGAAGGGGCAATTTCTGGCCAGAAGCTGCGGAAAGAACCGGGGCAATGTTTTGCTGCGCAAGCAGCAATATCGGATTTCTGATGACCCCTCAGCCAGCTGCCTGATTGCACGAAACTTTATCTTTGGAAAAGTGCATAATTGCCGCTGGAGCCTGGATCGGAGCATCCGCGACCACGGAATGCGGGTAAATGCAGAAGAGCTGCGGCGGGCAAACGGGCTTCTGATGGGGTATTTGCCCCTCTGCCTGGAATGCGAAAATCTGGAGGAGCTGCGTGGTCTGGAGGGCTCCGCAGCTATGGTTTATTTCGCCCACCTGGACGAGCTGATCCTCAATCAGAAGGAAGATTTTTTCTTTCGAAAGAGGAGCCGCCGTCCACCGCTGGATCGGGTAAATGCCATGCTCTCTTTTGCCTACTCTCTGCTGGCCGGGGATTGCGCCTCCGCGCTGGAAAGTGTGGGGCTTGATCCCTATGTGGGTTTTTTGCACAGGGACAGGCCCGGGCGGCAATCTCTGGCTTTGGACTTAATGGAAGAGCTGCGTTGCATCATGGCGGACCGATTTGTTATCACCCTGATCAATAACCGCGTTTTGCGGGCAGAGCATTTTGAAACCCGGGAAAACGGCGCGACATTGCTGAGGGATGATGCCAGAAAGAAATTTCTTTCTGCCTGGCAGGAAAGGAAAAAAGAAGTCATTACTCATCCATACCTGAAGGAAAAAATCCCCTGGGGGCTGGTTCCCTATGTGCAGGCTCTTCTTTTGGCCAGACATCTACGGGGGGATTTGGATGGGTATCCGACATTTTTGTGGAAATAGCTATGCTGATTTTGGTTACTTATGATGTGAATACGGAGAATGCAGAAGGGCGCAAACGTCTGCGACTGGTGGCAAAGGCCTGTTGCAACTATGGGCAGCGTGTGCAGAATTCTGTGTTTGAGTGCGTTGTTGATGCAGCCCAGGGAAAGCAGCTGGAGGCAAAGCTGCTCAGCCTGATCGATGCCGAAAGGGACAGCCTGCGCTTTTATTACCTGGGAAATCATTATGAAAACCGGGTTCGACACTTTGGAGTGAAGGAAGCGTATGCTGCGGAAGGGCTTCTGCTGCTTTGATCGTGCGAACCCAAAGCAAACAGAAAAGCAGCCGGAACTTCGCACGGAATTTTGATTTACTCTGGTATTCGCGCCTGATTTATGTTAAACTATGAGTAGTTAAATTTTACCAATGGTGGTAGAATTTAATAATTTCGCGGTAGAGCCTTACCCCATTGTAAGGCAATATTGCAGTCGCACCCCGCATGGGGTGCGTGGATTGAAATGCACCCGGGTTGTCGTTGCCGTAGCCTTCCAGCAAATCCGATAAAAGAGAAAGCCCGTGATATCCTGCCCTCAGCAATCTCTATGGGCAGAATATCACCCGGTATTCCCTTTTTATCCGAATGAATCCCTCCTTTGGGGGCAGCAAACATACGTAAAAACAGGAGAAGCACACTATGGATATTCTTCAGGCCATGCAGGCCCGCCATTCGGTGCGAAAATACACCGCACAAAAAATAGAGCCCGAAAAAGTACAGGCCTTGCAGGAAGAAATTGCTGCCTGCAATCAGGAAGCCGACCTGCGGATCCAGCTCTTCACGGAAGCGCCCGAGGCTTTTGGCAGCCTCCTTGCCCACTATGGACTCTTTCACGGCGTGCAGAACTACATCGCCCTGGTGGGAAAAGAAAGTGCCTCTCTGGAAGAAAAAGTGGGTTATTACGGGGAACGGCTTGTTCTGAAAGCCCAAATGCTGGGCCTGAACACCTGCTGGGTGGCAGCCAGCTTTTCCCGCCGCAAATGCAAGGCAGAAATCGCCGCAGACGAAAAACTGGTCTGCGTCATCGCCCTTGGCTATGGTACCAATCAGGGCCGCCCCCATCGGAACAAGCCGCTGGAATCCCTTTGCCGATACGAGGGGGAAATTCCCACATGGTTCCTCCGGGGAATGGAGGCAGCAATGCTGGCTCCCACTGCCATCAATCAGCAAAAATTCCGTTTCCACCTTCATGGGGATCAGGTGCGGGCTGAAGCCACCGGCGGCCCCTATTCCCTGGTGGATTTAGGAATCGTGCGCTATCATTTTGAGTTGGGCGCAGGGCAGGAGAACTTTTCCTGGGAAAATCCTCTTCTGCGCCGTCATAAGCAATAGAAAAACGAATTCCAAAACAAGTCAGGAGCTGTAAGGCAAAACAAAGGCTTTGCTTGCCTGTTTTCCCGCTGAGCTACGGCTGCCTGAATCCAAAGCATAAGACAAACTATGCCCTGCGACTGAAAAGCCGCAGGGCATTTTTGTTTTGCTATACTTCTCTTTTACCGCTGTCCTTTTTTAGCCTTTCTGGCTAAGAATCTGCTGCCAAGCAAGCCGAATCCACTGAAGCAGAGCAGCGCCAGCCACAGGCTCAATCTACTGTTGTCGCCGGTTTGCGGGCTGCCAAGCTCCTCTTCCACATCCGGCACCTCAGGAGCAACAGGGGCATTGGATGCAGGCGGATCACTGGGAATCCAGGGCTGATCCGGGATCACCGGTACCACAGGAACATCGGGTTCATCCTCATCATCCGGCTTCTGCGGTTTAATGGGATCCTCTTTCTCATCCTCATCATAGCTGTTCTCGAAGTCAGCCACAACTTCTTCCACGGGAGTGCCGTCCTTGGTGATCGTGGCTACCAGCTTGTTGTTCACTTCGTCCAGCGTGATGGCGACAGAGATAGCGTATTCCACATCGCTGTAGGTAACATGATCCGCGCCTTCGTCCGTTTCCGTCAAGGTGTAGTTGAAGACCTTGCCGATGTCTTCCCAAGTGTAGCTCAGCTGGAACTCTGCCAGACCCGCTTCATCAGAGCGTTCTTTCAGCTCACTGCCGCCCACTGCAGTATCCTTCAGCACAAATTCGAAGCCTTCAGGGCCGATTTCCTTCGTTCCCAGATTCTGCACTGTCTTCTTCGCGGTGATGTCTACGGTGATGTCGTCCGGATAGTCCTCATCATAGCTGTTCTCGAAGTCCGCGATTACATCTTCCACAGGAGTGCTGTCCTTGGTGATGGTTGCTACCAGCTTGTTGTTCACTTCGTCCAGCGTGATGGCGACAGAGATAGCGTATTCCACATCGCTGTAGGTAACATGATCCGC
This sequence comes from Bacillota bacterium, assembly GCA_017440145.1. Taxonomy (GTDB): domain Bacteria; phylum Bacillota; class Dehalobacteriia; order UBA4068; family UBA4068; genus RGIG3155. The sequence continues at coordinate 34 of JAFSHU010000020.1, read as the reverse complement.
GCCTTCGTCCGTTTCCGTCAAGGTGTAGTTGAAG
>JAFSHU010000143.1 GCA_017440145.1 Bacillota bacterium | reverse complement strand
CTGACTTAATCAAAATCAGTTAGCTCTTTATTGTTGAATAATGAAGTTTTGTTGCCATTTCGTTGCCACGAATGGCTCAAATCCTTAAAAAGTCCGGTGATGACTGGGCTTTTTAGACCTGTGGGATCACTCCCACTCAATCGTCCCCGTGGGCTTCGGCGTCAGATCATAGACCACACGGCAGATGCCGGGAACCTCGCTGACGATGCGCTCCACGATGCGGTTCAGCACAGCATAGGGGATCTCTTCGATGGTGGCGGTCATGGCATCCACGGTGTTCACCGCACGGATGATGGCGAACCACTCGTCCGCACGCTTGTCATTCCGCACGCCCACAGTCTTCATATCCGGGACTGCGGTGAAATACTGCCAGACCTTGCCGGCCAGACCGGCTATGTCGAATTCCTCCCGCAGGATGGCGTCGGATTCCCGCAGGGCTTCCAGACGATCCCGGGTGATGGCTCCCAGGCAGCGCACGCCCAGACCGGGGCCGGGGAAGGGCTGACGATAGACCATATCGTCCGGCAGGCCCAGGGCCTTACCGACCACGCGTACCTCATCCTTGAAGAGGAGCTTGACAGGTTCCACCAGCTCAAACTGGAGATCTTCCGGCAGGCCGCCTACGTTATGGTGCGCCTTCACAGGGCCGCTTTCGATGATATCCGGGTAAATGGTACCCTGTGCCAGGAACTGAATGCCTTCCTGCTTGCGGGCTTCTTCCTCAAACACGCGGATGAATTCGGAGCCGATGATCTTCCGTTTCTTTTCCGGTTCTTCCACACCGGCCAGCTTGTCCAGGAAGCGATCCACCGCGTCAACATAGACCAGATTGGCCTTCATCTGATTCCGGAAAACTTCGATGACCTGTTCGCTTTCGCCTTTGCGCATCAGGCCGTGATTGACGTGGACGCAGACCAGCTGCTGACCGATGGCCTTCACCAGCAGCGCGGCCACAACGGAGCTATCTACGCCGCCGGAGAGTGCCAGCAGGACTTTCTTATCGCCCACCTGGGCGCGGACAGCCTGGAGCTGCTCCTCGATGAAAGCTTCTGCCAGGGCAGCTGTGGTGATGCGTTCCATATTCTCTGGACGTTTGTTCGGATCCATGATATTCCCTCCCGGAAAGTTTTTGTCGGAATGCAGAGCCGCGTTTGCGGCGCATTTTTTGAGAAATTGTTACAAAAAATAATATCCTATTATAGACCTTTTTGCCGCTTTCTGCAAGTTTTTTCTCGATCGTCTGGTACTTGTTCTGCGGCGGAAAGCAGCCTGCGCCGCGCGCTTCCTTTGGAGAAGCCTCATCCGCCTCTGCAAAAGGCAAGCGTCTGCGCCCTTTCCCTGCGGCAGGGCGCTTTGTCGCTCTTTCGCCCATGATCCGCAAGTTTTCTATCTGCAGCCAATCCCGGGCTGGGGAAGGGCCTGCCTGCTTTTTTCAGGCGCTGGCTTCCTCCGCAGCCTTTTCATGCGGCTGCTTTTTCTTCTTTTTGCCTCTGTGCAGCCATCGATCAAGGAAATAATCCCCGATCTCTGCCAGAATATCCAGTAAAATATCCAGCATTTTCCGCTTCTCCTGAGACCGCTAGATCAGGAAAAGATAGACCAGCAGGGGAATGACGACAGCAGAGAGCAGGGTGGTGAGGAAAACGCTCTTTGCCGCCAGCTTCTGATCCCGGCCGTATTCAGTGGAGAAGAGAACCGCTGCATTGGCCACCGGCATGGCCAGCAGGATCAGGCTGACCCCCAGCAGCAGCTCATCCGCGATCAGCCAGCGCAGCAGGGGATAGAGCAGCAGGGGGAAGGCCAGCTGCTTCAGGATGCTGTAGAAATGCACCCGAATGTCGTTAAAGACCTCCTTCAGGGGCATGCTGGCCAGGGTAGAGCCGATCACCAGCATAGCCAGGGGCGTGGTCACGGAGCCGATCAGCTCCACCGTATCCGCCAGGATCAGCGGGCAGGGGATCTTCAGCAGGTAGATGAGCAGGGCAGCCAGGGCGGAAAGCACCCCGGGGGAGATCAGCTTTTTCAGGTTCAGCTGGAATTTTTCCCCGCTGCCCATCTGCATCATGGCCGCGCCCATGGTGAAGAGGAAGAGGTTGAAGAACATATTGAAGATGGCCGTGTAGAGCATGGCCTGGCTGCCGAAGATGGCGTTCATCACCGGGAAGCCCATAAAGCCCACATTGCCGAAGGTGGTCATGAAGAGGTAAAGCCCCTTCTGCGGCTTCGGCACCCGCAGGATGAAATTCAGCAGCAGCCCCAGCAGCGGCAGGAGCAGATAGGCGGCGATGCTCACGATGAAGATGGTGCTGAGCTGGGAAAGGCCAACGCTGTTGTCTGCCTTCAGCACAGCGGAAAGCACCATGGCGGGCATGGTGACCTGCAGCAGCAGGGTGGAGAGCTTCTTGTTCAGCCCCTGGTCAAAGAGGCCGAGCTTCCGCAGAAGATAGCCCAGACCGATGACGAGAAAGAGCTGGATCATTTGGTTGATGATGACTTGCATGTTCATGGTGTGTATACCTGCTTTTCTTTTTGATATTGTGCGTATACTGCGCGGTGGCGGGAGAGCAGTGGGCTATTCCGCGCTTTCCACTTCCTGTTCCTGCCATCTGTTGAATGCTTCTTCTACTTCTTTTCTATCTCCCTGAAACATTTCGATTTTTATTTCCCTGACTCTTTCTTCCAATTCTTTTTTCTGCTTTTCTGTCTCTTTTCGCCAGAAGGGGATGCAGACTTTATTAAAAAAGCCTTCCACCTTCGGCACCCGGATGCTGCGGCAGAGCGCCTGCCCGGCCTGGGTATAGACCAGCTCTCCCACAGAACGGTCAAAAAAGGAGTATTCCGAATCGTCGCTTTCGTCGTAATAGTGGATCGGGGACGCAGGGGGTACTTTCCCTTTGTCCTTCGCCACCAGACCCAGGGAGATCAGCT
>JAFSHU010000142.1 GCA_017440145.1 Bacillota bacterium | reverse complement strand
GAGCCCACCAGCATGGGGATGAAGCTCTTCCCGGAAAGGCCAAAACGGCGGAACAGACGGTCCATGATGAAGGCAATGCGGGACATATAGCCGATGTCCTCCAGGATGGAGAGGAAGAGGAAGAGAATGAGCATCTGCGGCACAAAGCCCAGCACAGCGCCAACACCGCCGATGATGCCTTCCACGATCAGGCCAACCAGCCAGGGTGCCACATTGGCGCCTTCCAGCCAGGCCTGAACCGTGGGGCTGATCCATTCCCCAAAGAGCGTGTCGTTCATGAAGCCCACAGTCCAGTCACCCACCGTACCGATGGAGACATAATAAACCAGGAACATCACAGCCGCGAAGATGGGCAGGGCCAGCACACGGTTGGTCACCACCCGGTCGATCTGGTCACTGGCAGAGCCCTTGATGATGTTGCGCTTCCGTTTGACGCATTTTTCCACCACATGGCTGATGAATTTGTAGCGCTGGTCAATGATGATGCTTTCCGCATCGTCATCCAGCAGCTCTTCGCAGGCCACGATATGTTCTTCCAGATGCTCCAGCAGCTCCTTGGGCAGCTTCAGCTCCTCCAGAGCCCGGTGATCCCGCTCAAAAACCTTAATGGCGTACCAGCGCAGGAAGCGGGCCTCCACCAGATCCTGCAGGGATTCCTCAATGTGGGCGATGGCATGCTCCACCGGCCCGCTGAAGATGATGGGATGCTCGGCAGGCAGGGGCTTCCCTACCAGCTTGGTGGCCAGCTCTGCCACCTGGGCAGAGCCCTCATGCTTCAGAGCAGAGGTTTCCACCACCTGGCAGCCCATGAATTTGCCCAAACGCTGCAGGTCGATCTGATCCCCGTTTTTCCGCACCAGGTCGATCATGTTCAGCGCCATGACCACCGGCACGCCCAGCTCGATCAGCTGTGTGCTCAGGTAAAGATTTCGTTCAATATTCGTGGCATCCACGATGTCAATAATGGCATCCGGCTTTTCTCCCACCAGATAATTCCGGGATACCACTTCTTCCAATGTATAAGGGGAAAGGGAGTAGATGCCCGGCAGATCCTGAACGATCACATCCGGCTGTCCCTTCAAATGTCCTTCTTTCTTTTCCACGGTAACGCCGGGCCAGTTGCCAACATATTGGTTGGAACCGGTCAGGTCGTTGAACATTGTGGTCTTGCCGCTGTTGGGGTTCCCCGCCAGGGCGATATTGATGGCCATAAAACGACTTCCTCCTCCTGCACCGGCTTTCATCGCCGGAAATCCAAACTCTTCCTGCCCCTGTGGCAGGGCCCGTTCCGGGCTATTCCACTTCGATCAGCTCCGCATCTTCCTTGCGGATGGAAAGCTCATAGCCCCGCAGGGTCAGCTCCATGGGGTCTCCCAGGGGAGCCACCTTCCGCACATAGATCTCCACGCCCTTGGTCACACCCATATCCATGATGCGCCGTTTCAGCGCGCCTTCCCCATGCACCTTCACCACGGTAGCGCTTTTCCCGGGCTTGATCTCCTTCAGCGTTCGCATCTTTCTTCCTCCTTGCATAAATCAATGCATATCTCACAGTTAGAAGCTTCTAACTCATAAGCAAAAAATAAAGTTAGATTTTACTAACCATAAATAGTTTATCTCAGCTAACCGCAGAAGTCAATACCCTCCACAAAATTTTTTCCTTTTTCGCCAAAACCCATCTCCACGATCCCTGCTCCCCCGGAGCCCAGCTGCAAAGAGGAAAAATTCCTCAGGCCCGGAAGGTTTCAGCCAAAAGCAGGCGAATCTTTCTTCAAGCGAATCTTTCTCATCGAAGGAAGGAGTTGTTCCGCCATGATCGAAATCAAACGCTCTGCCGAAGATTATCTGGAAATGATCCTCATGCTCACGCAGGAAAAGGGCTATGCCCGCTCCATCGATGTGGCTGCAGAGCTGAATGTTACCAAGCCCAGCGTCAGCCATGCGGTGAAGCGCCTGCGGGAAAACGGCTACCTGACCATGGATGCGGATAACTCCCTGCACCTGACGGAAAGCGGTCGGGAGATCGCCGAGCGCATGTATCAGCGGCATCAGCTGCTGACCCGCTTCCTCACAGCCCTGGGTGTAGACGAAACCACCGCCCGGGAGGATGCCTGCAAAATGGAGCATGATCTCTCTGATGAGAGCTTTGCCGCCATCTGCAAACACGCGGAGGAAAGAGGCCTGGCCTGATCCCCTTCCTTTCTTCTGTATGTTTATCATCTGCTTTTTTCTTTGCTCTGCCGCGTTCGTTTTTCCCGCCGCACTTTGCTGAATTCCCTTTCTGTGCTTCCGCCTTCCGGATTGCTGCATTGACGAAATCTCTGTTTTCCTGTATAATTTAAGCTATGGAGGGCAGGAAGCCTCCTCAGCGTTCAGAAGAACGCTTTTTCGAATCATTCCCTCCGCCTTCTCCGGGGCGGCGGCTTTTCTTCGTTTCCCAGAACAATACTATGGCCCGGAGCGAATCCAGGTCCGGAGTCCGAAGGCTCTTGTCTCTCACAAGAGCTTTTTTTGTTGCCATTTTTAAGCTATCCCTTACGGAGGTTTCCCCTTATGAGAAACAAAGCCCTGCTTCTGGCCTTTCTTCTTCTATTTCTGTTCTCTTTCTGCGCCTGCTCTTCTCAGGAGGGAGCAGGAAGCAGCCCCGCAGAAAGTACAGCCCCAAAGGATTCTGTCATCATCGTCCTGCCCACTTCTGCCGAGCCGGAGGCCGGCTTTGACCCCATCTATGGCTGGGGCGCAGGGGAGCATGTCCACGAGCCGCTGATCCAAAGCACCCTCACCGTCACCGATCAGGAGCTGGAAATCGCCTATGACCTGGCCACAGAGCTGAGCGTCAGCGAGGACGGTCTCATCTGGACTGCCAAACTGCGGCAGGATGCCTGCTTCAGCGATGGGCAGCCCCTGACTGCGGAGGATGTGGTCTTTACCTATAATACGGCCAGGCAGGAAAGCACAGTCAATGATTTCACCATGCTGGAGCAAGCCATTGCTACAGATGATTTTACCGTGGAATTCCACCTGAACCAGCCCTATTCCATCTGGCCCTACACCATGGCCCATCTGGGTATCGTCCCTGCGCACGCCTATGATGCGGACTATGGCCACGCGCCCATCGGCTCCGGCCGCTACCTGCTAAGCCAGTGGGATCGTGGCCAGCAGCTCATCCTCACCGCCAACCCGAATTACTACGGCGAAGAGGTGCAGATGAAAAAAGTGGTCGTGCTCTTTATGGAAGAGGATGCTGCCCTGGCCGCTGTCCGGGCCGGGCAGGTGGATCTGGCCTATACTGCCGCCACCTACAGCCAGCAGCAAATGGCAGGCTATCAGCTGTTTTCCTGCAAAACAGTGGACAATCGGGGCATCAATCTGCCGGCCCGGGCCTTTGACGGCAGCAAGGGCAATGATCTCACCGCCGACCCGCTGGTGCGCCGTGCCATCAATCTGGGTCTGGATCGGCAGCAGATCATCGAGCATGTGCTGAACGGCTACGGCTCCCCGGCCTACAGCGTCTGCGACGGCATGCCCTGGTATACCCCGGCCAATGAAGTCTCCCACGATCCGGAGGCCGCCAAAGCTCTGCTGGAACAGGCGGGCTGGCTTCCGGGGGAAAGCGGCCTCCGCAGCAAGGATGGAGTCCCGGCAGAGCTGAAGCTGCTCTACCCCGTGGGGGATTCCCTGCGGCAGGCTCTGGCTGCGGAAACAGCCAATCAGTTGCTTTCTCTGGGCATCAGCTCCGGCATAGAGGCTGTGGGCTGGGATGTGGCCTATGACCGCGCTCAGAGCGAGCCTATGGTCTGGGGCTGGGGTGCCCATACGCCCATGGAGCTGTATAATATTTATCACACCGTCCCCGGGGAAGAGGATGCCGCCTATTCCCCCTACAGCAATCCGCAGGTAGATGCCTATATGGATCAGGCGCTGCGTTCTGCGGACTGGCAGGAAAGCTATGCCCTCTGGCAAGCCGCCCAGTGGGATGGCGAACAGGGTCTGGCCGGGGATCTGCCCTGGATCTGGCTGGTGAATGTTGATCACCTCTACTGGCTGCGGGAGGGTCTGCAGGTCAGCGAGCAAAAGCTGCATCCCCACGGTCACGGCTGGAGCATCGTGAACAGCGTTGACCAGTGGTGCTGGCAGGCCGAATAGCGCCGCAGCGCTCCCATAGCAATCCCTCCCGGAAAACACTCTCTCCGGGGGAAAGCCCACTGCCCCGGCTTTCCCACTGCCGCGCCGCAGCGCTCCCACAGCAGCTCTCCCGGAAAACAATCTTCCCGGGCAAAAATCGCTACCCCGGCTTCCCCATCGCCTCACCGCAGCGCTCCCACAGCAGCTCCCCCCGGGAAACACTCTCCCAGGGGAAAGCCCACTGCCCCGGCTTTTCCGCTGCTGCGCCGCAGCGCTCCCACAGCAGCTCTCCCGGAAAACAATCTTCCCGGGCAAAAATCG
>JAFSHU010000141.1 GCA_017440145.1 Bacillota bacterium | reverse complement strand
CGGCTTCGGCAGGTGGCAGAGGAATATGATTTGGAACTGAGGATCCTGGAATAAAAAACACGCAAAAAAGCAGCCCCCGGCTGGGAAAACCAGTGGGAGCTGCTTTTTTATGGGATTGTTTTTATAGATCCATGGGTGCCAGCGCCTGAGAGGCATCCACGCCGCCAAAGTCGCTCAGCTGCTGCCCATTGATCAGCACCTGCACGTAATCCACGGTATCAAACTGGCTCAGGGTGTTCACCAGGCTGTAAAGGGCCAGCACCTGCTCTGTTTGGCTGATGGCTGCCAGCTCGCTCAGCTCTGCGGAAAGATCCACTGTGCAGAGTCCCTCGCTCACATCGATATCCCGCAGGCTGACGCCGCTGGGGATCACCGGCAGCAGATCCTCATCCCGGGGCCCGGCGAGAAGCTGGTTCACCGTGGCCCGGGCCAGGCCGGTTTCCTTGGGGATATCCCGAAGTTCCGGCTCCAGCGCTTTGCTGTCCGCGCTGACGAAATAAAGCAAGACTTCCTTGGTCTCCTGGCTTTCGGGGCTGTTTGCATCCTTCTCCTGGCCGGTGCTGCTGCCCTCCGGATTTTGGGCATCCGGGCTGCCCGGGTCTGCTGCATTGGCCGGCTCCTGCTCGTTCCCCACCAGGCCCAGCCGCTGCTCCACGATGCTGGCGCCCTGTTCGCCCTCGGGGCTTTGGCCTTCCTGCTGCTCTCCCGTATCCGCTGTGCCTTTATAGGAGCGGAGCTCATCTACCCAGCCACAGCCGGATACCGCCAGCGCCATGCACAAAACAAGGCTTCCATACACAAGATAACGCATCCATTTCATATTCCATCCGCCTACCTTTTCTGTTTGGTAGGCTATATATATGATGGCGGGATGCATTTTAAGACTCTTTTGCTTCTCAAAGTTTCTGCGGGGAAGAGCCTCTCAAAGCTTGAAAGAAGGGGAGCCAAAGAGCTTTTGTTTTTAGCGGCGGCTGAGCAGAAGCAGCTTTTACCCGAAGAGCTTTCACTGCCCCTGATTCACCAGGGAGCCGGGCATGAAACGCTGATCCAGAAAATCCGCCGGATCCGTGGAGAGCAGGCTGTCCACCCGCCCCTGCCGAAGGATGACCCGGCGGCCCAGATACTCTGTGAGCTGAAGATCACTGCTTTTTTCCCCAGCCTTAAAGACCACTTCCTCCGGGATGACGCTCCAGATCATGCCTGCTCGCCTCCCTTTTCCGGGGGCTGCTGGCTGCGGTTTTCCTCGATGCGCTGCTTCAGGTAATCCATGGCATCCCGCAGGCCGCCTACCTGATCGATGAGGCCGCATTCCACGGCGCCCTTGCCCACGGCCACAGTACCCACATCCCGGGCCAGCTCACCGATGGTCATCATCATCTCTTTGAATTTCTCGGCGCTGATCTGGGAATGCTCTGCCACGAAATTGATGACCCGCTCCTGCATGCGTTCCAGATAGTCGAAGGATTGCTGCACGCTCACCACCATGCCGGTGAGACGGATGGGATGGATGGTCATTGTGGCGGTGCTGGCGATGAAGGAGCGATCCGCAGCCACGGCGATGGGTACGCCGATGGAATGGCCGCCGCCCAGCACCAGGGAGACAGTGGGTTTGCTCATGCTGGCGATGATCTCCGCGATGGCCAGGCCAGCCTCCACATCCCCGCCCACGGTGTTCAGGATCACCAGCAGGCCCTCGATCTCCTTGCTCTGCTCCACCGCCACCAGCTGGGGGATGATGTGCTCGTATTTGGTGGCCTTGTTCTGGGAGGGCATGACCAGATGCCCCTCCACCTGGCCGATAATGGTGATAACATGAATATTGCTCTGCTGGGCAGGCAGAGAAAGCTGACCGAAATCCGTCAGATTCTCGTTTTCCTGCTCAGCAGAGCAAGTGTCCCCGTTCTCCTCCGGGAGAAGATCCGGGTTGATCTCGTTGCACAAATGGGCATATTCAGACACAGGCGTTCCTCCTTAGGAGGCGCAGTGCTTAAACCTGAGAGATCACCGCCATGATCACCGGCTTGCGGCCGGTCCGCTCCTGTACGAATTTGGACATTTTGCTGCGGACCTGGTTTCGCAGATCATTCAGGCTGCCATCGGCGAGTGTCTCCGGGCTGCAAAGCGCCAGGACTTTTTCTTTCATCTCGCCTATAATATGCTCATAATTCTTCTCAAATATAAATCCCTGGGTATAAATTTCCGGCCCGGAAAGGATGCGGGCGGTATTTTTTTTCACGGTATAGATCAGGGAAATGACGATGACGCCGCTCTCGGAGAGCTGGCGGCGCTCCTTCAGGATGGAGGCACCCACATCGCCCACGCCAAGGCCATCGATATAGACCTTGCCGCTGGGCACGGTGCCGCTGATGCGGCATTGCCGCCGGGAAAGCTCCAGAATCTGACCGTTTTCCATGATGACGGTGTTTTCTGCGGGCATGCCCAGGCTCTGGGCCAGCTGTGCATGCTTATAAAGCATGCGGTATTCCCCGTGGATGGGCATGAAAAATTTCGGATGCACCATATTGATGAGCATTTTCAGCTCTTCCTTGGAGGCGTGGCCGCTGACATGGATGCCCTGGCTGCGCTCGTGGATCACGTTGGCACCCAGGCGGAAAAGATTGTCCACGGTTTTCCCCACAGTGCGCTCGTTCCCGGGGATGGGGGTGGCGGAAATGATGACCGTATCCCCGGCCATGATGCGAACCTGCCGATGCTCACCGGAGCTCATGCGGGTCAGACCGGAAAGGGGTTCGCCCTGAGAGCCGGTGGTCATCACCACCACCTGGCTGGCCGGGTAATTGTCGATATCCTCCACATCAATGAGCTGGCGATCCGGGATCTGCAGATAGCCCAGGCTGCCCGCCACATTGAACATATTCTGCATACCTCGCCCCACCACGGCCACCTTTCGGCCGGTGCGGGCTGCGGCCCAGATCACCTGCTGGGCCCGGTGTACGTGGGAAGCAAAGCTGGTGACGATGATACGGCCCGGTGCGGCTGCGAAATAACGCTCCAGATTATGCCCCACGCTGCGCTCGCTTTGGGAGAAGCCTTCCTTTTCCACATTGGTGCTGTCGCTCAGCAGCAGCAGCACACCTTTTTCACCCAGTGCGGAGATGCGGCCGTAATCCATCAGATTGCCATCGATGGGGGTCATATCCATCTTGAAATCGCTGATGAAGAGGATGCAGCCGATGGGCGTATGGATGGCCAGACCCATGGAATCCGGAATGCTGTGGGTGAGGCGGATGAACTCCACCTTAAAGGGGCCGATCTCCAGCTCCTGCCGGGCTTCCACCCGGCGCAGATCCCCTCTGACCTGCTGCTCGTTGAGCTTGCCCCGGAGCAGACCCAGGGTGAGGGCGGAACCGTAAACCGGGGCGTTCACATCCTTCAGGATGTAGGGCATGGCGCCGATGTGATCCTCGTGCCCATGGGTGAGCAGGAAGGCGCGGACCTGGTCTTTTTTCTCGATGAGATAGGAATAATCCGGCAGAACCAGATCGATGCCGAACATGCCGTCCCCGGGGAAGGTAACGCCGCCATCCACCACCAGGATGTTCTCGTCATATTCGATCATGGTCATATTTTTGCCCACTTCCCCCAGACCACCCAGGGGAATGATGCGGATTTTATGATCCCGGGGCGTTTTTCGCCGCTCCGTGATAACGGAAATGGCCTGCCGCTTTTGGTTGTTGGAGGCCAGCTTGTTGCTGCTGAAGATGGCCAGCGGGCTGTCATCTGCCTCCTGGCTGCGGCTGGGCTGGTTTACCGGCTTGGCCTTGGCATTGCTTTTCCCTTTTGCCTGGGCAGAGCCTGCCTTTGGCGCTTTGCTGCTGCCGGTCTTTTCCGCAGCTTTGGTGGGCTGGCTTGTCGCAGCGGGGCTGCTTTTGCCCTTTTTCGTTCCGGAGTTGTTTTTCTTTGCGGGCTGCTCTGCCTGGGCCGGGCTGGCCGCAGAGGGTTTTTTCTTCTTTTGCGGCGCTTTGGCGGCAGGCTTTTCTGCCGGGGCGGCTTCCGCAGCCGGAGCTTCCACAGCCGGGGCTATTGGCGCTTTTTTCCGGCGGGTGGAGGGGCGGCTCTGGGGCGCCGGGCTTTCCTGCACCGGGGCAGCTGCTTCCGGAGCCGCGGTTGCCTTTTTCTTCGGCGAGGGCTTTTTCTTTTGGCCCTCCGCCTGTGGGGAAGAAGGCTGCTCTGCCTGGTTGCCGGGGGCAGGCGCTTTTTTTCGCTGCCCGGCCCTGGGCTGCTGTGCGGCGGCTGCGGGCTTCTCCGCAGCTACGGAGGCTGCGCCTTCTGCCTGATCAGCGGCCAGCACCCGCTCGATGGCACTGCGCACCACCAGATCGATGCCTTTCTTCTTTTCTGTTTTGTTTTCTGTCATATAACTTTTCTTTCTCCTATTCTATCCCGGTCTGCGCCGGGCTGCGTTGCATTTTGCTGTTTTTGGGCCACGGCAATCCGCCGGGCCGGATGGGGAAGGGAATTCTATCCCGGCTCGTGCCGGATCTTGTTGGGTTTTTATGCAGCCTGCTGTCTATCTTTCTGCAGGCAAAGCAAAAACAGCACTCCCCGCTGGGAAGTCCTGATTTTGGCAGATATGAGGAGCTTTTCGCTAGGGGCGGCCTGTGGCCGGAAAGTCTCCGGGGCTCTGCGGAGAAGCAGAGTGAATTTAGAGCAGCCCCAGATTTGTCAGCAGTGCATCAATGCTGGCAGCCTGCTCCTCTGTGACCCAGGTCAGGGGCAGACGGCAGGGACCGACCTGGAAGCCCAGACGCTGCATGGCGTATTTTACCGGCAGGGGATTGGTGGTGAGGAACATCTTCTGGAAGGCCTCAAAGCAGCTGAGATGCAGCTCCAGTGCCTCTTCCTTCTCGCCATTT
>JAFSHU010000140.1 GCA_017440145.1 Bacillota bacterium | reverse complement strand
GGGCCGCGTCCGCCTCAGCCGGGGCCTCGTCCGCCTCAGCCGGGGCCTCGTCCGCCTCAGCCGGGGCCTCGTCCGCCTCAGCAGAATTTGCCGCCGGAGCTGCTCCCCAATATTCCGGTACCGCGATCCGTTGAGGATCTGCAGCAGCTGCTGTCCCAATTTGGCCCTCTTCTGAGCAGCGAGAACCAATCCTTCATTCAGGAACTGATCGGCAATCTGCAAAAGGGTTCCGATCCCTCTCAGTTGCAGGATCTGGCGGCCCGCATGTCCCAGGCGCTGAACAAAAACTAGACAGAAAAAAGCCCCAGGCATTCCTGGGGCTTTTTTCAGCTCAGACCGATGGAAACCGCCATCGCCATATCCACCCTGGCCATGGTGGGCTGGTGCAGCTCCGCCACCTTTTGCTTCAGGCGGCTTTTATCGATGGTGCGCATCTGCTCTGCCAGCACCACAGAATCCCGCTGCAAACCGCTTTCCACGGAACGCACCTCCACATGGGTAGGCAATCTGGCTTTGTCAATTTGGGATGTAATGGGAAGCACGATGGTGGTGGGGCTGTAGGTATTGCCCACATCGTTCTGGATGATGAGCACCGGCCGTGTGCCGCCCTGCTCTGAGCCCTGAACCGGATTCAGCTCTGCGAAATAAATTTCTCCTCTCTGGACCATAGGATCACCTGCTGTTTTCTGCCGCCTCCCGGCGGTCAGTTGGTTGATGCTTACAGTCTGCCCGGGAATCCGCCGCCTTATACCTGCCGGAAAAACAAGTTTGCCCGCTTTTTTCTGCTGCAAAATCTCCGGGGAAAGCGAATCCGAATTGCTTATCGCATCCTCCCTGCTCCGGCAGCTTTCCCATTCACAAAAAGCATCCCGGATCAAAGCGACCCGGGATGCCTGCCTTTATATTGCTGCGATCACAGCCAGCGTGGCCATGCCCGGCGCGCCCAACAGGGCGGAAACCGCCATGGTCAGGCCATTCACCGGGAGCTGCAAAGCCGTCCAGCCTGCACAGGCATTGATGAGCAGTAGCAGAGCCATGCCCATGGCCACATTGGCCATGGCCCGCCCCACCAGACGAAAGAAGCGCTCCGGCACCAGGCAGGCCACAAAAACCAAGGCCAGGCCGGCCAGCAGCACCAAAAGATATTGCCACAGATTCATAATTTCCCCTCCTGTCCCTTGTCTGCTCCATATATATGACAGGCAGTGGCCAAATATGCGGCTTGTTCCCTCCTGCGCCCGCTGTCAGCCTCTGAAAAAGCTGCCGGGCTTCCCTCCTTTTGCCGAAAAAGAAAAGCCTTCGCTGGAAAGCAGCGCCCTGCAGCCTCGCAAAAAAAGAAGGCGCCCGAAGAATACCTCCTTCTTCAGGCGCTTTCGTCTTAGAGAAAAGCCTTCATTTGAGCAGGCTTCTCAGCCTTTTCAATGAGAAACAACATCCCTTATTTTGCTCTATTCTGCCAGCAGCGGGTCGATCAATTCCTTATAATGGGCAAAGACCGTCTCTGCATCGCCGCCGCCCAGAACCGTTTCCACCACAGTGCCTTCCTGATCGATCAGCACACTATAGGGAATGCCGTCGGTGGGGTAAAGGGACTGAATGGAACCCATGGGATCCAGAACCGCCGGGAAGCCAAAGCCTTCCTCCTCCAGGAAATCCTTGGCAGCCTGGGCATCGGTATCGCAGCTCACAGCCAGGATGGAGATCTGATCCCCATATTCCTCCAGCAGCATATCAAAGGCAGGCATTTCCTTCACACAGGGGCCGCACCAGGTGGCCCAGAAGTTCATCAGAACCACTTTGCCTTCCTGCTCAGAGAGGGTAAAGCTGTTTCCGTCCACCAGCTTCGCCGTGAAATCCCGGATGGGATCCCCCACCTGAATGGGCCCCTGCTGAGCCGCGCTGGGGTCAAAGACCACTTCCTCCTCACCGCAGCCGGCCAGAGCCAGCAGGGCGAAAACCAGCAGCAAAGAGAAAAGGAAACCCTTCTTATCTTTCATACTTTTTGTCTGTTTCATGTGATTTCTCCTTCCTGTTTTTTTAAAATTTTTTCAGAAACTTATTTGGAAAACTTATTTCGAAGCTTTCTTCTTTGCAAAACGAAATGTATCGTTACCAAAGTAAATTGCATCATGCGGGCAGTGCGCCCGGCAAGCACCACATTGAATACACTCCCGATCCCCCAGCTGCTCCACATCCAGCAGGCATTTGCGGGTGCAGATGCCGCAGCGGGTGCATTTGTCTTCATCGATGCGGAAGGCAAACAGAGCCACCCGGTTAAAGAGACCGTAAATCGCACCCAGCGGGCAAAGGAAGCGGCAGAAGCTGCGATAGCAAAAGACGCAGGCGACCAGGATCAGCACACAAAGCGCAGCCTTCCAGCTGAAAAGCCAGCCCAGCAGGGGTCGATATTCCGGCCGCAGCGCAGCCAGCAGAAAGCCGCCTTCCAGAGTACCGGCAGGACATAAGTATTTGCAAAAGGCCGGAACCGCCACCCCATTGGCGATGGCCGTCCACAGAGGGATCAGCAGCACCAGCACCACCAGAACGGCGTATTTCAGCCAGGAGAGCTTCTTGGTCACTCTGTTCTTTTTCAGCTTGGGGCTGGGAATCTTATAAAACAGCTCCTGGATCAGGCCAAAGGGGCAGAGGAAGCCACAAACCAGCCGCCCCAGCAGCAGCCCCACCAGCAGCAGGAAGCCCAGCACATAGAGGGGAAATTTCCTCGGGACTGCGGAAAGCCCGCTTTGCAGGGAACCCAGCGGACAGGCGCCCACCGCACCCGGGCAGGAATAGCAATTCAGCCCCGGCACACAAATTCCCTTTGTACTGCCTTTATACAATTCACCGCTGACAAAGCCCGGCAGGTTTGCATTATAGATCAGAGCGCTCAGCAGCTGAATGAATTTTCTTTGAAACGAAATTTTTCGTTGCAGCGATGCTTTTCGCAACAACGAAAGCTTTCGTTGTGGAGATGCTTTTCGTTTATCCAATGCCAACACACTCCAAACATAGGCGAACGGCTTTCCCCATGGTATCCACATAGCCGCCCTGCAGCAGGCCGATGAGCAGTGCAGCCAGACCCAGCGCCCCGATCAGCAGCTGTGCCGCTCTGCGCTTTGCCATAAAACCACGCCCTTTCTATTTTTTCATCAAGCTTCATGATAATAATTCTCATTAAATTCTTCTATTTCTTTTCGACGCAATCTAGCGATTTTCCTTTTCCGCTTGCAAATTTTTTTCTCCAGCCTCTTCCTCCGTCGGAGCCTCCTCATACAGCGACCAAAGGATGCGATCCAGCATAGCGCTGATCTCTGCCCGGCTGATGTTCGCATCCGGGTTAAAATTCCCCTGCAGATCCCCGGTGAGGATACCGTAATCTGCCAGCAGCTGCACAGCATGGCGCAGCTCCGGGCTGGCGTTCAGCATATCCCCAAAGGTGATGCTGCTCCCCAGCTCCGGGAAGCCGGAAAAAAGCGGAGACAGGGCCTCTGCGGCCTCCCAGCGCAGCACCTGCTGGTTGGGGAGAAAGGCCGCCTCCCCCTGGAGCACCTGCATGGAGCGGGGAAGCAGGCCCCGGCGATAGCAGAGCCAAAGGTTTGCGTAATAATAATCGCTGGGCTTCACATCCGTGTAGGGCAGATAGCCGGGGGTCTCTTCCTCCGGCCGGAACAGCAGGCGATAGGTGCGGGCGGTCAGCGTGACCAGCTCTGCCCGGCTGATGTTTCGCCCGGGGCGGAAGGTATTGTCCGTATAGCCGGTGACAATATCCAGCATGACCAAATGGCGAATGTTCTCCTCTGCCCAGTGCCCCACAATATCATAGAGGGTGGAGGCCTCTGCCAGGGTGGTCACGATGTAGCTGTCCCGCGCTGTTGTGGCATAGGAAACCGAGATACGCTGCCCGGGAAGAGCATCGATCTCCGCCGCATCCCGGCAGTGATACACAGCATAGGCCTGGCCGCTCTGGCCGGAGATCATGCCGATCACGCCTTCCTGCTGCAGCTTCTGCACGTACTCTTCCAGGATCAGCTCATTCTTATGTATATATTCCGCATGGGGCAGCCCCACATAGCGGAAATGCCAGGGTTCGTAGATATAGCCGGTATCTGCTGTGCGGTTCTGGGGATAGCGCAGGATGAAGCCGTATTCCCAGCAATGCTCTGCCAGCCACTTTCCCTCCGGCGTATTGGCGAAGCTCTCCGTCAGGCCGGTTCCGCCTGCGGTCACATCGATGGCCAGTCCACTCTGGTGCTCACTGGCGCCGGGGGGCGCCACCACCTGGGCCGCCAGCCGCTCTGCATCCGCCTGCCCGTAATTCTGGGCCTTATACTGATTGATCTTCCGCTGATAGAGGTAGACCTGTGTGCTGTAGCTGCGGAAGCCACTGCTGCCGGAAAGCCCCGTCACCCCGGCGGCCTGCATATCGGCAGACATGCGCTGCAGAGCCTCTGCTGCCGGGCGGCACATCTCCACTGTGCCGTTGACCCGCATATAATCCCGTAGATTCACCAGATCCCCGCCCACAAAATCACTGCTCAGCAGGTATTCCTTATTCACCAGCATCTGAGCGGTCCCCACCGGCCCATCATAAGCCGGGGCCGGCTGGGGCAGCAAAAGCAGCACAAACAACACACAAAGAAAAACAAGCGCAGCGCGCAAAGAAGCTTTGGCAATCATCCTTTGCCCTCCATTAAAAAATCATCCCGAAACACAAATCGGTTTTTATAGCCTGCAAAAGCCCGGCTTCTGCAGAAAAACAGGTTTATTCTTTCGGAAGGGGCTGCTCAGCAGCATCCAGCTGCCAGTATTCCGCTGAACCGGCTGCCACCGCAGCCACCAGCTCCTTCCAGTTGTCTTTCCAATACTGTGCATCCCCGGCATTGTCCAAAAACATATATTCCAGAAGCAAAGCCTCCGCACCCTGGGCCAATTCCGCATGCCGGTCGATGCGGAAGAGGCGGTAGGTGTAGGGGGAAAGGGCATAACCGCCTGTCTCCCGGATGATGAAATAATAATCCCGGGGGATCAGGGTCCGCTGGCTGCTGCTCCGCTTATACAAAGCATCCTCCACCCAGCCCAGGCCGTTTTCGTCCCCGTGCCAGCCGGAGGCCAGCAGCTGCGCCTGCACCCTTCCGGCCCAGTCCGTATCCGTATAAACAGAGCTGTAAAGCTGGAAGCCGCTGCCCCCGCCTGCATTCAGGTGGGAGGAAAGCAGATATTTCGCCTGCTTCCGATAGACCTGATCCACACGGGCCCCGGAAGCATAGGGGTTATCCTCCTCCCAGGAGGCGCCGGGGATCTCCGCATCATAGCGGGAAAGGGCTACCTTCAGCCCCATGGCGCTAAAAAGCTCCTCCAGATAGAGGGCAGCCTGCAGATTCTGCTCTGCCTCCACCAGCCCGTTTCCGGAAGCGCCCGGATCAATGCCGCCATGGCCCGGGTCGATGAGAATATCATAAACATCCTCCGGCAGCTCTGCCACCGCTTCCAGCCGCAAGCCCAGAAAGCCCCCCTCGTCCCGGTAGAACTGCCAGTGCAGATTGCTTTCCTGCCGGGTAATGGTGTAGCCCGCAGGCAGATGCACATCCTCCGCCACAGAAAGGAGATCCTCTCCACAGCGCAGGCTGTAATCCCCCGGGGGGATCTGCCAGAGCAGAAGGCCCTTGTTCACCGGCTCTTCCGCTTCCCAGAGAAAGACCGGGGCCTCCCCCTGCCACAGCTCCAGATGAGGAAAAAGCTCCCGCTCCGCATAAGAAGCATGCGCATAAAGCAAAGCGGATTCCCCATGGACATAGATGGCGGAAAGCGGCCGGCTGCTGGGCGGCAGCGCCGGCGGGGCTTCTTCTTCCCGGGGCTCCGGCCCGCAGGCGCTGAGCAGCAGGCCAAGAAAAAGCAGGCTCAGAAGAAGCAGGCTAAGAAGAAACCGGCGCAGGACCAAAAATCCTTGTATCTTTTCACTCACAGCGCAAATCTCCTTTATTTTATTTATTATATCATAAATCAGGCCTCTTGCCAGCCCATCGGCCAAATTTCAGGTGGAATCCTCTTCCTTTTTCCATACTTCTGCTGGCCTTCCGCTATTTTTCCCGGCTTCTGCCAAAGCTATCGTTTTGCCAATACCGCCCATATAAAATTTCTATTGCAATTTATATTGACTTATTATATACAGCATGATATTATAAATAATTTTAGATTTGACAAATTCTTGTCCAATTTGCTATAATCAGATTGTAGCTTCCCGTTGTTTTTGCCCCGGGCTCCCCCGGCGGCTTCGGCAGGAAAGAAGCAGGTGCATTATGTTTAAAATTGGCGAAAAGGTTGTTTACCCCGTGCATGGCGCCGGGACCATCGAATCCATCGAAAGCCGGGAAATCCTGGGGGAGGAACGCAGCTACTATGTGCTGCGGCTCTCTACCGGGGATCTGCAGGTGCTGGTGCCTGTGGATACAGTGGAAAAGGCCGGTCTGCGTCCCATCTGCGCCCCGGCCAAGCTGGATGAGGTGGAAAAGATTCTCTGCGGCCCCAGCCAGAGCTGGGAGGAGAATTGGAACAAACGCTATCGCATCAATATGGATAAGATCAAAAGCGGGGATATCTGCCAGCTGGCAGAGGTCATCCGCAGTCTGGCTCTGCGGGATGCCCAAAAGGGTCTCTCTGCCGGGGAAAAAAAGATGCTGGACAATGCCCGGCGCATCCTGCTCAGCGAGGTCATCCTCAGCGCGGGCGTAAATCAGGAGGAAGCCATCCGGAAGCTGGACGATTGCCTCTCCCAGGCAGAGCTTTGATCGTCAAGCGCAGCCGTTTCCGCTGCTGCTGAGCGCAGCCGTTTCCGCTGCTGCTGAGCCTGTGTCGAAAAACCGAATTTTTCCTGATATATTGTAAGCCCGGTTGCAATGTGGCCGGGCTTTCATTATAATATTGGATTATAAAAAGCAAACCTCTCCCGATCAAAGGAGGTGACCTTTTCTTGAAAAAAGTCATCTACGCACTTATCAGCATCATTCTCTCTGTAATCATCATTCTTCTGCTTGTCAATCTCCTCTCCCCCCTGCTGCAGGGGCTTTCCACACTTATGCATTACCTGATTTTCGCGCTGATCGGTCTGATCATCCTCTGCACCTGTCTGCTGCTCACGCCCCGGGTGGGGAAATGGCTGGAAAGCCTGACGGAAAAAATCATCTCCGCCATTTCCGCCCTTTCCCCGGCAGAAATCTTCAGCTGTGCTATGGGCCTGCTCTGCGGTCTGCTCATCGCCACCCTCATCGGCTTTGCTCTGGCGAATATCAAAGTCATCGGCACCTACCTCTGCCTGCTGGCTGTTCTGGTGCTGGGCTATGCCGGCGCCATGGTGGGCTACCGCAAGCGGGAGGATTTCAGCGCACTCTTCCGCCATGGGGAGCGCAGCGCCACCGGGGAAAAGAAAGAAGGCAAAGCAAGAAACCGGGTCACCCCCAAAATTCTGGATACCAGCGTCATCATTGATGGCCGCATCGGGGAAATCTATCGTACCGGCTTTCTGGAAGGGGAGCTGGTGGTGGCCAATTTCGTCCTGGAGGAGCTGCGGCATATCGCAGACAGCAGCGACAGCCTGAAGCGGGCCCGTGGCCGCGCCGGTCTGGATCGGCTCAACGCCATGCGGGATGAATTCGGCAGCCGGGTGGTCATCAGCAAAAAGGATTACCCGGACGAAACAGAGGTGGATATCAAGCTGCTGCGTCTGGCCAGTGATCTGCACGGCGTGGTGGTGACCAATGATTTCAACCTGAACAAAGTGGCACAGTTCCAGGGTGTGCAGGTGCTGAACATCAATGAGCTGGGCAATGCGGTGAAGCCGGTAGTTCTTCCCGGGGAGGAAATGGAAGCCCTGGTGGTGAAGGAAGGCAAGGAAGCCAATCAGGGCGTGGCCTATCTGGAGGACGGAACCATGATCGTGGTGGAAAACGGCCGCCGCCTCATCGGCAAGCAGATCCAGGTCATTGTCACCAGCATCCTGCAAACCGCAGCCGGGCGAATGATCTTCGTCCGTCCCAAGCTGGGGAAGGGTGGAGAAGTGCTGGAGGTCATCAAGCAGGAGGCCGCCGCGGAATCCACCTCTGCCTGATCGCATATCGCGCAAACATAAGCGTATGGATGGCATATCCATACGCTTTTTGCCTTTGGGGAGCCGGGTCGAAGCTGCCCTGTCTCTGTCATTGCGGGGAAGCTTTTGCTGTGGCAAAACAACGTGACAATCTTTGCGGAAAGCCCCTTTCCGGGAGGGAAAAGCGGCCAAAAATTGAAGTTCTTTGGGTCCCTTTCTTTCAAGAAAGGGACGGTTTGCCAGCCTTTCAAAAAAGCAGCCACTTCAGCTGCGTGCTTCCGCCGAAAACAAAATCCGAAAACAAAAAAGGAGCGATCCTGATGAATATTGCCATCATCCTGGCTGCTGCAGGCTGCGGCAGCCGCATGGAAGCCGCAAAAAACAAGGTGCTGCTGCCCCTGGGGGGTCTGCCCCTCCTTTGCCGCAGCCTTGGCCTTTTCCAGAACGATCCGCTGGTCAGCCGCATTCTGGTCACAGCGGCCCCCGGGGATCTGGAAGCCTTCCGGGAGCTGATCCTCCCCTATGACAAGGCTCGTCTCTGCCTGGGTGGGGCCAGCCGCCAGGAATCTATCTCCCTGGCATTGGCGGCCCTGCAGCAGGAAGCGACAGTCGCGGAGCTGCCCTGGGATCGGGTGGCTGTCCATGACGGCGCCCGCCCCCTGCTCTCCCTGTCGGATTGGCAGCGCCTGCGGGAAGCGGCAGAAAATGCCTCCGCCGCCCTGCTGGTGCGTCCCATGACGGACACCGTCAAGCAAACGGAGGGAGGAAAGGTGCTTTCCACCATCCCCCGGGAAAGCCTTTCCGCCGCCCTCACCCCGCAAATCTTCGAAACAAAGCTCCTGCTGGAAGCCTATGCCGCTGCCAGGGAAGGGGGCTATTCCGCCACGGACGATGCAGAGCTGGTGGAAAAGCTGGGGCTTCAGCCTCTGGCCATCCCGGCGAGAGATCCCAACCCAAAGATCACCTTCCCCCCGGATCTGGCTATGGCCGAGGCTTTGCTCTCTGCCCGGCAGTGCCGGAAAGAAAGCAGAGAAAAATAAGCCCTCCCATTGAAGCCCGGCCCGGGATGGGCTATAATCAATAGCAGAAGGAATGTCCTTCCAATTCTGCCCCAGGAGGCGAAAGACGATGAAATTACGGATCGGACAAGGCTGGGATCTGCACCGCTTCTGCGAAGGGACTTCCCTGCGCCTGGGCGGCGTGGAGATTCCCTTTGAGCGCTCCCTGCTGGGCCACAGCGATGCGGATGCCCTCTGCCATGCGCTGATCGATGCCCTGCTGGGTGCATCGCACCTGGGGGATATCGGGCGGCTCTTCCCGGATACAGACCCGGCCTATGAGAATATCAACAGCATGCTGCTGCTGCAGAGCGTTCTTGGCCTGCTGCAGGAGCGGGGCTGGCAGCCGGTGAATGTGGATTGCACCATCATCACTCAGCAGCCCAAGCTGGCGCCGCACATCCCTCTGATCGAAGAAAGCCTGGCAAAGGCTATGGGTCTCCCTGCGGATTGTGTCTCTGTGAAGGCCAAAACCGCCGAGGGTCTGGGTCCCGTGGGGCGGCAGGAATGCCTGGAAGCCATGGCCGTGGTGCTGCTGCAGCAGCGAAACGACTTTTTCTTCTGGGCAGAGCGCTAAGATCAGGGGCCTGTTTCGTTCCTCTTTGAAAAACACCTGGCCTTGGTCAGCATTGCTAACTGAAGCAGCGACCTAAATATTCAAGTTCTTTGTGTCCCTTTCTTTCAGGAAGGGGCCGAAGCAGAAAAGCTTTGCCGGGCATATGCCCTGCCGATCAGCCATAGGATGAAGCAAATGCTTTCTTTCGGAGGCTCCCATGCGCCCACGAATCGGCATCACCTGCAGCACAGATGCAGCCTACGCAGGCTACCAGCTGCGAAAGGACTACTGCCGCTGCCTGCTGCGCTGCGGTGGCCTGCCCCTGCTGCTCCCCGATCTGCCGGAAGCCCTTGCGGAGGAAGCTCTGGATGGGCTGGAAGGCCTGCTGCTCAGCGGCGGCGGGGATTTCCCTCCCCAATGCTACGGCGAAGAGCCCTTCCAGCCACCCACGGAGCGTGATCTTTGGGAGCTGGCACTGCTGCGTACAGCCCGAAGGCGCAGCCTGCCCATTCTGGGCATCTGCCGGGGCTGTCAGGCGCTGAATATCGCCCTGGGCGGCGATCTCATCTCCGATCTCCCCCGGGCAGGCGGCCATGGCTGGCACCAGCAGCAGCAAGCCCGGCAGCAGCGCAGCCACACGGTTCAGCTGCTCCACCCCCGTTTGCAGCAGCTTTACGGGCAAAAGCAGCTCTGGGTGAATTCCTTTCATCATCAGGGGCTGGGCAGACTGGCGCCCGGCTTATTGCCTGCGGCGCAGGCACCGGATGGCCTTTGTGAGGCAGTGCTCAGCCGGGAAGGCGAAGGCTTTGCCCTGGGTCTGCAATGGCACCCGGAGGCTCTGCAGGAGCTGCCGCCCTTTCTGGCCTTGGTTGAGGCCGCCCGGGCTTACGCAAAGAAAAAACAAGCACATTTCCATAAATTTCGATAGATTCCCCGGGAGCAAAATCCCTGCAACATATCTATAGATACAAAAACGCTGCAAAGAAAGACGGTATATTTCTATGACAGAAAAATGCATCAAGCTGCTGAGCCATTCCCCGGAGGAAAGCCGGGAGATCGGCCGGAAGGTGGGAGAAAAGATTCCTGCCGGCACGGTCATCGCCGCAAAAGGCGATTTGGGCGCAGGAAAGACCCTCTTCGCCGCTGCCCTGGCCAAGGCGCTGGGGGTGGAGGAAAGCGTCAGCAGCCCCACCTTCATCTTTTATCGGGAGTACCAGGGCCGCCTGCCCTTCGCCCATGTGGATGCCTATCGGCTGGAAGGGCTGGAGGAAGAAGAGATCGCCCTCACCGGCGTGGATGATGCCCTGACCCGGGAAAAGGTGGCCTTCGTGGAATGGCCGGATTTCATCGCGGATCGCCTGCCGAAAGGCTGCATCCATCTGGAGATTCGCCGCTGCCCGGAGGAAGAAAACCTTCGCAGCCTGGAATTTTGTTATGATGAGAAGGAGGCCTGGCTGGATGAAGCTCTTGGCCATTGATACATCCGCCACCGCCCTTTCCGCCGCCATCGTGGGGGAAAAGGGCCTTTTGGGCGAATATGCACTGAACATCGGGAAAAATCATTCTCTTGGCCTGCTGCCCCTGCTGGATAGCCTGCTGAAAAACTGCGGGCTGCAGCTTGCGGATATGGATGCCTTTGCTGTGTGCATCGGCCCCGGCAGCTTCACCGGCCTGCGCATCGGCCTGGCCACAGCCAAGGCCTGGGGAGATGCCACCGGCAAGCCCCTGATCGGCATCAGCAGCACGGATGCCCTGGCTCGTGCAGCCGGGCAGGCGGGCTATGTCTGCCCCATGCTGGATGCCCGGCGGGATCAGGTCTATACCGCCCTCTACAAGGGCGGGGAACGGCTCTGGCCGGATCTGGCCATTGCCCCCACGGAGCTGGCGGAGCGCCTGGCAGAGCTGGAGGAGCCGGTCTATTGTCTGGGGGACGGCTTTGCCCCCTATGAGGAAGAGCTGCGGCAGCGGCTGGGCGAAAAGCTGCAGGCCATCCCCCCGGAGCGCCGTCTGGTGATGGCCCCGGCAGCAGCCATGCTGGCTCTGGAAAAATATGCAAAGCAGGAATTCACCCCGGTGGAAGCCCTGCTCCCCGTATACCTACGCTTATCCGAAGCAGAAGAGAAGCGCCTTGCCGCAGAGGCTGCTGCCAAAGGAGGACAAGCCTGATGTCCGCAGAATTTCGTTTCGCTCCCCTGGGTGCGGAGCATCTGGAAGCGCTCTGCCGCATCGATCAGGCCAGCTTCTCCCACCCCTGGACAGAGGCTGCCTACCGGCAGGAGCTGGAGCAGAATCATCTGGCGCACTATCTGGGCTGCTTCCACGGGGAAGAGCTGGTGGCCTTTGCCGGGATGTGGCTGGTGCTGGACGAGGGGCAGGTAGCCAATGTGGCTGTTGCCCCGGCCTGGCGGCAAAAAGGCCTGGGCAGGCAGCTGATGGAGCAGCTGATCCTCCGCTGCATGGCTCTGGGCGGCCGAAGCCTCAGCCTGGAGGTGCGGGAGAGCAATCTCCCGGCCCGAAATCTCTATGATTCCCTGGGCTTCCGTACTGTGGGCCTGCGAAAAGGCTATTACACCCAGCCTGCGGAGGATGCTGTTCTCATGCAGCTGGATTTCCCGGAGGAAAGCCCGGAATAAAAGCTTCCCCAGCTGCTCTCCCCATTCTCTCAGAGAAAGGAGCAGGCTTGCCGCCGGGAAGAGAAGCTTCCTGCCGGTTTTCTCATTTTCCCGAAACGCCCCGGACTGCGGAGTTTCCCCGGCTGCTCTCCCCATTCTCTCAGAGAAGGGCGTAGGCTTGCTGCCGGGAAGAGAGCTTCCTGCCGGTTTTCTCATTTTCCCGAAACGCCCCGGACTGCGGAGCTTCCCCGGCTGCTCTCCCCATTCTCTCAGAGAAGGGCGCAGGCTTGCCTCCGGGAAGGACAAGCTTCCTGCCGGTTTTCTCATAGATTCTCCGAAACAAACGATAAAAGAAGAGGCAAAGCATGAAGCAGGAACAAGTAAAAATTCTGGCCATCGAAAGCAGCTGCGACGAAACCGCCGCCGCCGTGGTGGCAAATGGGCGGGAAATCCGCTCCAACGTGATCGCCACCCAGATCCCGGTACACCGCATCTACGGCGGGGTAGTGCCGGAGATCGCCAGCCGTCACCATCTGGAGGCCATCAGCCCCGTGGTGCAGCAGGCGCTGGCGGATGCGAATTGCAGCTACGAAGACATTCACGCCATCGCCGTGGCAAACGGCCCCGGTCTGGTAGGCTCCCTGCTGGTGGGGGTCTCCTATGCCAAGGCGCTGGCCTTCGCGCTGAGGAAGCCCCTCATCGCGGTGCATCACTGGCAGGGGCATCTGGCAGCTGTCCACATCGAGCATGAGATCGAAAAGCCCTTCCTGGCGCTGGTGGTCTCCGGCAGCCACAGCGGCCTGCTGCTCACCGAAGAAAGCGGCAGCCGCTTCCTGGGCATGAGCCACGATGACGCCGCCGGGGAAGCTTTCGATAAGATCGCCCGGGCTCTGGGTCTGCCCTATCCCGGCGGGCCGGAGATCAGCCGCGCCGCAGAGCGAGGCCTCCCGGATTATGTGGAATTCCCCCGGGCCTGGCTGCCGGGAACGGATGATTTCAGCTTCAGCGGCCTGAAATCCGCAGTGCTGAATTACCTGAACCAGCGGCGAATGAAGGGGGATGAGCCCACCGAGCAGGAGATTTGCTCCATCGCCCGGGCCGCGCAGGAGGCCATCTGCGATGTGCTGAGCGCCAAGGCTGTGGCTGCTGCCCAGCGGGAAGGGGTCAAAACCATCGCCCTGGTGGGCGGTGTGGCGGCCAATCGCCGCCTGCGGGAGCTGCTGGCGGAACGGGCAGAGGCTGCGGGCCTCCGGCTCTGCTACCCCTCCCCGGTCTATTGCACAGACAACGCAGCCATGATCGGTGTGGCCGCCTACGAAAAATGGCTGGCTCAGGATTGGGCGGACTGGGATCTGAACGCTGACCCACGTCTGCTCATCGGCTGAACGAAGAGGATAAAGACAGCCGGAGAAGCAGGGTAATCGTCCAAAAATCCCTGCAAAACCCCTCTTTTCTTGAAAAAACAGGGGCAAAAGAACTTCCATTTTGGGCTATCTCCAAGGAGCCCTGGCCGCTGCCCCGGAAGATATGACTCCCGCTTGACAGCGCAAAAAGATTCCTGTATACTGTTCCCGGTCATCGGAGGCTGAATGCTCAGAAGAAGCAGTAAGCGGATAAGATGGCAGGCTGAGACGCCTGCTGTTTTATCCGCTTTTTTATAAATCCCCACTCCGGGAAAGGGAGGAAGAAAATGTCTGAAAGAAAAACATTGCAGGAAGCGGATTTCGTCCACGGGAAGATCCTGCCCCTGCTGCTGCGCTTCGCCGGGCCGGTGCTGCTGGCCCTGGCTCTGCAGGCCACCTACGGCGCGGTGGATGTCTGGGTGGTGGGGCAATACGCCGCCACCGCGGATGTATCCGCTGTTGCCACCGGCAGCCAGCTCATGTTCACCGCCACAGTCATCATCACCGGCCTTTCCATGGGTGCCACGGTGCTGCTGGCTCAGCATCAGGGCAGCCGCCAAAAGCAGCAAAGCCGGGAAGCAGACGATTGGTCCGGGCACATCGTGGGCAGCGCCATCTGCCTCTTTGCTCTGCTGGCCCTTGCTCTGACCCTTATCATGGAGCTGGCAGCGGAGCCGCTCTCCCGTCTGATGCAGGCTCCTGAGGCAGCCTTCTCCCGCACGGTAAGCTATGTCCGCATCTGCTCCGGCGGCATGCTCTTCATCATCGCCTATAACCTGCTGGGCAGCATCTTCCGGGGGCTGGGGGATTCCCGCACGCCCCTGCTGGCGGTGAGCATTGCCTGTGCCGGGAATATCGCCGGGGATCTGCTGCTGGTGGCGGTTTTCCATCTGGGCGCTGCCGGTGCAGCCATCGCCACAGTGGCTTCTCAGGCTCTCAGTGTCCTGTGCTGCCTCTGGGTCATTCGCAGGCGCGGCCTGCCCTTCCCCTTGGAAAAGCGGCATCTTCGCTTTGAGAAAAAGGCCGTCCGCTCCATCCTTCGCCTGGGTCTGCCCGTGGCAGTGCAGGATGGTCTGGTGAGCTTCTCCTTTATGGCCATGATCGCCATCGTGAATTCTCTGGGGCTGGTGGCCTCTGCCGGGGTGGGCGTGGCGGAAAAGCTCTGCAATTTCATCATGCTGGTGCCCTCTGCGGCCATGCAGTCCCTCTCCGCCTTTGTGGGACAGAATATCGGCGCGGGCCG
>JAFSHU010000139.1 GCA_017440145.1 Bacillota bacterium | reverse complement strand
GGCCACCTTCTTTCTGAGTCAGGCGGAGCTTTCTTTTGCACCGGCACTGTTAAAAGCACTTCTCTCTCTTTTTGCCGGCGTGCTGGGCTTCACCGTTTCCAAGCTGCTGGTCACCCTGCGGCGAAAAGCAAAAAAGGCCGAGACTCCCGGCAAATAAATCGCGAAATCTAACCCTGCAGACCAAGCTTCTGCAGGGTTATTCTTTTCGTTCCAATTCGGCTTTGTGCTCCTTGGTAAGCAGCACAGCCAAAAGCCTCAATGTGCAAGCTGAGCTGTTAGCCGACAGGCTTACCGGGGGGTTGTGATTTTGATATGAAAATGATACTTTCCCAGTGAGTACAATCCCTCCGTCACAGCTATGCCGTACCACCTCCCTTTACACAAGGGAGGCTTTAGCCGGGAACAAAAAGGAACCGGTTTTTCTTTTTTGCGGCTGCCAGCGTAAAATACGGGCAAAAAAAACAGGGACACCGCTGACGGCTCCCTGTGAGTTTATGATTTAGCCTCTTCCCTGCTTCCATTGTCTTTGAAGCAAAAGAAGCGGAAAAGCTTTAGACAAGCGCTTTTTTATCGAATCCAGCCTTCTGCTCTGCATAAATTGCACTCAGCTTCGCCCGGACATTGCAAATGTCCTTCTGCACCTGGGCGCGGACTTCCGCCAGCCCCTTGAATTTCATCACTCCACGCACCGGGAAATATAGCTCCAAAAGCTCTGTCTGCCCATAAATATCCTGGTCAAAATCCAAAAGATAAGTTTCAATCGTGATATGGCTGGAATCATCCACAGAGGGGCGGCGGCCTATATTGGTCAGCCCCATATGCAGACCACCCGCAACACGGCTCAGCGTGGCATAGACGCCTTCCGGCGGCTTGATTTTCTGCTCCGGCACAGCCAGATTTGCCGTGGGCTGGCCAACCTTTCTGCCCAGAGCTGCACCATGCACCACTGGTCCCAGCAGCGCATAGCTGCGCCCAGCCAAATCCTGATAAGAAGCCAGATCACCCTGCTGCAGCCGATCCAGCAGATCCAGGCGGCAGATGATCCTCCCTGACTCGCCGTACACCATGGGGCAGGGCAGCAAGGGCAAGCCGCAAGGCTGCAAATCCTCTGCATCCGCTTCTCCACAGACCAAAGCCCGAATATCCAGCTTTGGCTTCAGCTCCTTTGCGATCCATTCCGCATGTCCGGAAGAGGGCAGTTCCCCGTTTTCTTCCAGCGAAAGGAGCACATCCAGACCGCTTTCCGCCAAAAAGCAGGCCTTCTCTTCTTCTGTGCTGAGAACCATTCTCTTTGGATCATACAGGCTGAGCAGCACAGAAGGCAAGCCAGCCTCCCTTGCGGCAGTTACCAGCTTTTTTATCAAAGCCTGATGCCCACGATGCAAGCCATCAAAATGTCCAAGCGCAATATAGCAGGGGCCAAAATCCACAGGCCGATTCATTTGCTGCAGCTGAATATGTCTCATGAAAAGCTTCCTCTCTTCCAAATGGGCCAGCAAAAGTGGAGGGCGGGCAAAAATGGACTGAAAAGAAAAAGTAGACGAACTTCTTACGAAATCCGTCTACTTGCTCTGGTGCGGTAGATGGGACTTGAACCCATACGCCTCTCGACATACGCCCCTCAAACGTACCTGTCTGCCTATTCCAGCACTACCGCAAATCTTACGCGCAAGTTAGTATATCATAAACTTTTGCTACTTGCAAGTGCTTTCTGCAGAATCTTTCAAGATATTATAAATTTCATAGCTGCGCCAGACAGAACGCAGATATTTTGCGGTTTCTTCATAGGGAATCTGCGCTGCATTTTCCAGTGTGCCGTCCCAGATTTTCTCAGAAAGCCATTCATCCACCACCGTTTGCCCGGCATTGTAGGCCGCCACCGCAGCATATAAATCCCCATCATAACGATCCCGCAGCCAGCTGATATACCAAACGCCCACCTGAATATTGGCTTCCGCTTCATTCAGGGCAGCTTCCGTGCTGATCTCCATGCCATTTTTGCTGATTGCCCAGGCGGCCGTAGCAGGCAAGAGCTGCATCAGCCCATGGGCGCCGGCATGAGAGACTGCTGTGCTGTCGAAGCTGCTTTCCTCCCGGATCATAGCCATGACCAGCCAGGGGTCGAGATCATATTGGCGGCATTCTTCCTCCACGATCTCCAGATGCTCTGTGGGAAAAAGCACTTCGATCAAATCTTCCTTATGATTCCAAAGCCAGAACAACGCTGCCAGCAGCAGGATGCAGGAAAGGATCTGCCCCAGGCAGCAGCCTCCAGGTTTCTTTCTCATCAAACCTCCACGGCAAGGCCATCCAGGGCCTGCCGATACTGTTTTTCGATCTGCGCCCGCAGATCCGCAGGGGAACCCTCATTCTGCAGGATCACATCCGCCAGGCGAGCCAGCTCTTCCTGATCCCGCTGGGACTTTCTCCGCTGCAGAATGCTTTCCTCCGGGCAATCGTCCCGCTTCGCAGCCCTGGCTACGGCCAGAGCCGGGCTGGCGCTAACCAGCCATAGCTGATCGATCAGCTCCATCAAAGGGCTGTCCACCAGCAGAGCGGCTTCGATTACAATTATAGCATAGCCCTGTGAGCGAAATGTGTCGATCTGCTGTTGAATTTCTGCACGAATCTGCGGATGGGTAAGCTGATTCAGCAGCTGCACCCGTTGACCGCTGGCATCGCTGAACACATAAGCGCCCAGCTGCTTTCTTTTGATATAGCCCTCTTCATCCAGAAATTCTTTGCCAAAAGCCTCCACCAGCCCGGCATAGGCGCTCCCACCCGGCAGGATCACATCATGCCCCACCTGATCCGCATCAATGGCAGCAGCCCCCAATTCCCGAAGAAAGGTCACAGCCATGGATTTTCCGCTGCCAATATTCCCAGTGAGCCCAATAATCATTGCTGCCTCCTATTTCTGGCACCGGGGACAAAAACAGGTCCCCCGGCCGGCCACCCGAGTTTTTTCCATTCTGGCTCCACAGCGCAGGCAGGGCTCCCCGCCCCGCTGATAAGCCATTAAAAACATCTGGTTTTCTCCTTTTCGGCCTTCCCCATCCAGATAATCGGAGAAACTGGTTCCCCGGTGCTGAATGGCGCTGTTCAGGATCGGGGGAATGGCTGCGGCAAGAGTCTGCCATTCCTCCGGGCGCAGGCTGCTGCAAAGACGCTGCGGCAAAATCCCCGCCTCAAACAGCGCCTCATCCGCATAGATATTCCCCAGCCCCGCAATGACGCCCTGATCCAGTATCCCCTGCTTTATGCTTGTCTTTCGGGAAGAAAGCCGCTGCATCAGGCAGGCAGCGGAAAAGCCCTCTTCCAAAGGCTCCGGCCCCAGCTTCGCCATTCCCGTAAAATCATCGTCCTCCCAGGGGGCGATCAGCCAGAGGCAGCCAAAGCGGCGCACATCGGAATAGCGCAGCAGTCCATTCTCCAGCTGAAAGCAGAGATGCGTATGGGGCAGCTCTGCCTGCTCCGGTTCGGAATAAAGCAGACGCCCTGTCATCCGCAGATGGGCCACCAGCATGGAGCCATCCTCCATATGTATGCGCAGATACTTTCCCCGTCTGCTCAGGGATTTGATCTGCTTTCCGCAAAGATCCCGGACAAAGGAATCCGCATCCGGGTGCTTGATCACTTCACTCCTGCGGACTTCCACGCTTTGAATTCTCTGCCCCGGTAAATATGGCTCCAGACTGCGTTTCAGATTTTCAATTTCCGGCAATTCCGGCATTTGCGTACCTCTGTTTCAAAATGCTTTTCTCTATTTCAGAATCTTTTCCATGGTATACCAATCCGGCCCCTGCTTCAGATCCACGATCAGCGGCACAGAAAGGGAGACAGCCCCCTCCATCTGCTCCTTCACCAGCTTGGGCAGGCTTTCCATATCCTCCGGCGCCATGTCGAAGATCAGCTCATCGTGTACCTGCAGCAGCATACGGGAAGCGGAATTCCGCTGCTGCAGCTCCCGATCCAGCCGAACCATGGCGATCTTGATAATATCCGCTGCGCTGCCCTGAATGGGTGCATTCATGGCCATGCGCTCCGCGAAGCTGCGCAGATTATAGTTTCGATTGTTCAGATCCGGCAAATAACGGCGGCGGCCAAAGATGGTGGAAACATAGCCGTCCTTTCTGGCCTGCTCCAGCAAAATTGTATGCCATTCCTCCACCTGCGGGTAGCGGGCATAATAGCGCTCAATATAATCCTGCGCCTCTTTCCGGCTGATGCTCAGATCCCGGCTGAGTCCATAATCGCTGATGCCGTAGACAATGCCGAAATTCACGGCCTTGGCCTGCCGTCTCTGCTCAGAAGTGACCTGCTCCAGGGGAATGCCCAAAACCTCCGCAGCTGTACGGGCATGAATATCCTCTCCCTCCCGATAGGCAGCGATCAGCTTTTCATCCCCGGTCACATGAGCCAGCACCCGCAGCTCGATCTGGCTGTAATCCGCTGCCAGCAGCAGACGCTCCGGCGCGCTGGCGGTGAAAACCTTGCGAATGCGGCGACCCTGCTCCTGGCGAACCGGGATATTCTGCAGATTCGGCTCCACAGAGGAGAGGCGCCCTGTGGCAGTGACAGTCTGGGTAAAGCGTGTGTGCAGCTTCCCGCTGCGGGGGTTGATGAGCTTTGCCATGCCCTCCGTATAAGTGGAGCGGAGCTTGGCCACCATGCGGTAATCCAAAAGCAGCTGTGCCACCGGGTAGAGTGGCGCCAGAGTCTCCAGAACCTCCGCATCCGTGGAATAGCCGGTCTTGGTCTTTTTCAGCGGCGGAATACCCATCTTTTCGAAGAGTACGCTGCCCAGCTGCTTGGGGGAATTCAGATTGAATTCCATACCGGCCAGCTCATAAATTTTGCTCTGGCAGTCCTTTTCTTCCGCAAGGAGCTCCTGAGACATAGCTTCCAGCTGTGCTTTATCCACATTGATGCCATTGATCTCCATATCTGCCAGCACAAAGCTGAGCGGCAGCTCCATATCCGTATAAAGCTCCAGCATCCCGCACTCTGTCAGGCGCTGGCGCAGCTTTTCCACAAGCCCGGGGATGAGCCGGGCATAAGCAGCCCCATCCTGCGGAGACGGCGGCAGAACCAGGGGAAGGCCATTTTCCCGGGCCAGCGCTTCCAAAGCATAATCCCCCGCTGCCGGATCCAAAAGATAGGCTGCCAGATACACATCATCGACTACGCCCTGCAGCTGCATGCCATGAGCTGCCAGCAGCTCCTTCAATTCCTTGGCAGCAGCTGTTTGCTTGGGCAGCGCTGCATCCTCCAGCAGGTGGCGCAGGGCAGACAAAGGGCCAAAGCCCGGCCGAAGATCGAGAATAAAGGGGCCTGCTTCCTCCGTATACAGGGAAAGCAGATCCAGATCCCCATCGATGGCCGCTCCATGCCACTGGGCATAAAGAGAGAGGCTTTTCCCGGGCTGCAGCTTCGCCAGATAGGCTTCCAGGGCCGCCACATCCGAGCAGGGAGAGCAGGCAGAGGCTGCTTCCGCCTCCCCACTGCTGCCCTCCCAGGGGCGCTCACCAAAGGGATCTTCCTCCGGGAAGAGACTTTCTGCGGCAGGGGTCTTTGCCTTCTGCTGGGGCAGAGCCCGGGAGAGCTGCCGCAAGCCCAGCTTATCATAAAGGGCGGCCAGCTCTGCCTTGTCGCAGTTCGGGTCAAACGCAAAGTCTGCCCAATCCACCTCCAGCGGTACGGTGCGGCAAATGGTGGCCAATTCCCGGCTGCGCAGAGCCTGCTCCTGATGGAGAGCCAGCTTTTCCCGGAGCTTCGGGCCATCCACCTCGGGCAATCTTTCGTATACCTGATCTATGCTGCCAAAGCGGCTGATGAGCTTGAGGGCTGTTTTCTCCCCCACCCCGGGAACGCCGGGAATGTTATCAGAGCTATCCCCCATCAGGCCTTTCACCTGGATCAGCTGAACGGGCTCCAGACCATAGCGCTCCCGAACAGCCGCTTCGTCATAAAGCTCGATCTCGCTGATGCCCTTTTTGGTCATGAACACATGGACAGATTCATCCACCAGCTGAAAGACATCCCTGTCGCCGGAGAAGATCTCCACCGACATGCCCTGCTCAGCACCCAGACGGGAAAGGGTCCCCAGCAGATCATCCGCTTCATAATCCTCCAGCTCCAGCCAATGCACATGAGCAGCATCCAGAATGTTTTTGATCAGCTCAAACTGCCCCTTCAGCTCCTGGGGCGTGGCAGCACGGGTTCCCTTATACTCCGGGTCGATCCGATTCCGGAAGGTGATCCGGCTCTTATCAAAGCACACAGCCACATAATCCGGCTGCTGCTGAGCAGTGAGCTTATTGAACATCATCATAAAACCGTGAACAGCATTGGTAAAAACCCCATCCGCGTTGGAAAGCAGGGGCAGGGCATAAAAAGCACGATGCAGCAGACTGCTGCCATCGATCAGCAATAACTTGGTCATGGAAGCCTCCCGGCCAGTAGTTTCGGTCTTTGTGACCACTGTGTAGTATTTAATTATAGCATGCAGCTTTCCCAAAAAACAATACGGGCAGGGAGAAATCCCTGCCCGTATCAGCATGCGCTGTTTCTTATTCCTGCTCTTTTTTGGGCAGCTTCTCTTTCCTGCCCCTTCTGCCTCTGCGGAAGAAGAAAAGCAGAAGCATTGCGATCGCTGCCAGCAAAATCAGGGTGGGCAGGATGCGTACAAAGAAGATGAAGATGGAAGCAATGGAATCCAGGGTGTTGTTGATTCCCCGCAGGAAGCCGCTTTTCACATTCTCCCAGAAGCCGGCCCAACCGGTGGGTTCTACGGTTTGGGTATAGGTGCTGGGGGTATAGAGATTCACATCGATCAGGGATAAGGTGGTCAGCTGGTCGTAATAACGCAGCGTACCCTCCATACTTTCGATCTCTGCGATGACACGGGTCATTTCGGATTCCAGAGAGATCAGATCCTCGATGGTCTCCGCCCGCTGGTAGAGCTCCAGCAAGCGCTCTTCCTGAGCCCGGTACTGCTCCAGACGGGTCTGCGTATCATAATAATCGCTGGTCACATCATTGCTGGAGAAGCTATTGTGCTCGATGGTACCCAGCTCTGCGATGTGATCGATGACCTCATCAGCCCGCTCTGCATCCACACGGATGGAAAGCCAGCCATCCCGGACGATGCTCCCTTCGTAATCGGAGGTATTGCCGCTGACCACATAGCCGCCGTATTCGCTGGCCAGCTCGCTGATGCGTTTATAGGCAGCGTCAAAATCCTCCACCCGCAGGGAAAGAGAATAATTCTTGATGATCTTCCGCTTAACGGTGCTTTCCCCGGCAGAGCGCTTTAGACTGCCACCTTCCGCCGCGTCAATATCCGCTTCCATTTCCACTTCCGCGACTTCCGCCTCATCATAGAAGCCGTTGTCACCCATGGGAGCTTCTTCCTCTGCTATGATATACTCTTCCATGGGGGCGGCATCCTCGGTGACAGCCATATCCATGCGCTTCATGGAGCCGTTCATGGCATAAGCCATGGGTGCGCTGGCGGCTGCATCCTGAGCGGCAGAGGCTCCCATGGAAAGCCCAAAGAGGCTGCTGCCCAAAGAAAACACGCCCAAAACCAGCATCAGACAGGCACAGGCTGCCAAAGCCCGCAGCCAGGGGCGAGACTTGCTCCTGGAGCGGCTGCGGCCTTTCTTCTTTTCCTCTTCCAGATTGGCCTGAAGCGTAACCGCGAAATCAAAGGGCAGCTCTTCCTCCCCCACAGAGGCAATGGCTGCATTGAATTTCCGGAAGGCTTCCAGTTCGCGGCGGCATTCCCCACAAGCCGCCACATGCTCCTCGATGGCGGACGCAATCTCTTCCGGCGCCTCAAGGTCGATATACTCGCTGAAATGTCGGCGAATATCCTCGCATTTCATAATAGTTCCCCCTTGCTTTCTTACTGACAATTTATAAGACGCGCCAACTGCGGATTATGTTCCGCATCCGCCAGCGCTTTTTCCCGCATGGCTGCTCTGGCCCGGTTCAAACGGGATTTTACCGTTCCCACCGAAATATTCACTGCATCAGCGATCTCCTGGTAGCTCAGGCCGGAAACCTCCCGCAGAACCATGACAATGCGGTATTTCGGCGTCAAGCCCCGGATCAAAGCCAGCAGATAAGCATTGCTTTCCCTGTCCTCATAAAGCTGCTCCGGCAATGCAGAATAATCCGCCACTTCATATTCCGGCTGTTCATTCTCCTCCCCGAAATCCGTAAACAGCCGTTCATGCTGCCGGTAGGAACTGCGCAAAATATCCCGGCAGGTATTGACGCTGATCCGATATACCCAGGTGGAAAAAGCCGCATCCCCACGGAAGCGGTTCAGATTCCGAAAAATCTTCAGCAGGACATCCTGGGCCATATCCGCGGCATCTTCCCGATTATTGAGCATTTTCAGCCCAATATTATAAATGCGCTTGCTATATGGCGCTACCAATTCCGAAAAGGCCGCAGTGTCCCCATTCCGGCTTTTCTTGATCAGCTCCATTTCCTCAAATTGTTGGCTGGAAACTGCAGCAGTATTCTTTGTTTTCATAAAGACCCCCCTGACGAAGGTAGAATCCCACCGGTGGAAAACTAAACCGGTAAAAGGCTTATGTTTCTCTTATATTCGCGTTTTGCATAATGAATCCTGTATTTCTATTTCTACATACGAACTTATATTTTGAGAGACGAAAGGCAAAAAGCTTTTGTTCCCAAAAGAATGCCCAAAAAGAAAAAATTTAAAAAGCAATCCGCATAGAATTGTGTTATAATTAAATCAGATTAAAAAAGGAGTCCTTTTCATGCTTTTTCTTTCGAATTGGGAAACTTTGCTGCGGCTGGGGATCGCAACGGCCTTGGGCGCGCTTTTTGGTTTTGAGCGGAATAAAAGTGCGAAGCCAGTTGGCATCCGTACGCATGTATTGATTTGTCTCACCTCCTGCATCGTGGCCATGATCTCTGCTTACGGCTTTGCGGATTATGAGGCCAGCGTAGCGCTGATCCTGGGGAAGGAAGCAGTGGTGCATCCTGACCCTGCCCGTTTGGTAGTGGGAGTCTTAAGCGGCATCGGCTTCATTGGCGCGGGCATCATCTGGAAAACGCCCAGCGGCAGTGTGCATGGGATCACCACCGCAGCAGCGATCTTTCTTCTGTCCGCATTGGGCATTGGCGTAGGCCTGGGCATGTATTTTCTGGTTGCGGCGGCTACCGTGATCGCGATCATCAATATGATGGCAGATGACCTCATCCTTTGGTACCGAAAAAAAAGAGAAGCTTGCCGGGAAAAAAGAACCCCAGAAAAAATCGTCAAAAGCCGGAAATAGGGATGAAATCATGGTGACAAGGGGAGTAAATTTTAATTTTCCAGAAAAAACCCTTGTCAGGCTAAAAAAATACTGGTATAATAGTTTGCGTGCTTAAAATCCGCCGGTGTGATGGAATTGGCAGACGTGCTTGACTCAAAATCAAGTGGGGTAACCCGTGCCGGTTCGAGTCCGGCCACCGGCACCACAAAAGTCCGAAACCGTTAATACAATGCGGTTTCGGACTTTTATATTTTTCCTAATAAAAAGCGTTGTGGCACAACGAGTTCTGGCAACAGGGGGTTCAAATTGAGCCTCTTACTGCCAGAACTTTTTTGTTTTCCGGGGAAAATCATATATTTTTATGATTTTCAAATGAACCGCCTTAAGAGGAAAAGTGTGATTGTTTGGGGAAAATTTGAATATACAGAGAAAAAATATATTTGTTCATTCACCCACTGACTGCTCAGTTATGCTTCTTCAATCAGGTAGATCGAAAATGGTACACTGTGGATTTTCTGACAAAGAAAACCAAAGTCAACGAAGGCGAAATCCCGCAATACTATGTAGAAGAAAATCACGAGGCCATTATTTCACCGGATGTTTTCGCAATGGTTCAGCGTGAAATGGCCAAGCGTGGCCGTGGTAAAGACTATCACAGCAGCGTCCACACATTTTCCTCGCAGATTCGCTGCGGACAGTGCGGGTGCTGGTATGGCTCAAAGGTGTGGCATTCCAACAGCAAATACCGCAAGACCGTCTGGCAGTGCAATCACAAATTCGATAATGACGAACATTGCACCACTCCGCATTTGACGGATAATGATGCGATGCTGATGTTCACATTGCGGTGTTTGATGGATGGGAAGCCGATGGAAGCCCAGCGGTATTATTCAAACATTCATCCTGACGGCAGTAACAATCTTATCGATTGGTGGCTGTCCAAAAAAGAGGATGCCGAGAAAAGGACCATTATCGAAACCTGTACAGAGAAGCTGCCCAAATTGAAACTGGCTCTCCAACCTGGTCCTGATGGAAAAATTATGCTGTTACCTGAGGTGAATTCAGTAATTGATGCGGCATATTATGCATTGGCGCGATTTATGGCGGTTAATACCGGCGCATTAGAAGACTGAGGAGGAAAGACCACCATTGCTTTTTGCGAGGGATGCGGAAGGGCATATATAAAAAGAGGCAATCGCCAAAAGTACTGTGGTAACAGGAAATGCGAAGCAATTCGCAATAGTCGAAAATCCAGCAGATATTATTACAAAGAAAAGGCGAAAACTTAAAATCAAACGCTTGTCTGAACGCATATTGCGCCCATACATTTGATGTGACCTGCACCGATGGCAAAAGAATAACCCACCGGCATAACTCGTGATGAGCTACGCCGGTGGGTTATTATAATATGCATATTTCTCTTCTGATGATATCAACTATAGCAATGGATACAAGGCCGATTATTCTACCAGTCCATATTTGACTTTAATGCGGTCCAGTTTTTCCAGCATGGGCTCGGCGGCGATGAGGATGAAGATAACCGTTGCGGCGGCGTGGATTAAGTCCATAGGGAGACCGGATACATAGTAGGCCTTCAGCATTTCCCAGTTAAGCGTTTGGGAATTGTACATTAGCGCAGCGGCGGGGTTCATAATGCCGCCGTATATGATCACTGCCGCGAATGCTCCAAAGGTGGCAAGGCTTCCCCGGCTGCGGCGCAGGAGACCTTTGCGGAATAGCACACCTGCCAGGAAACCGATAATTCCCATGCTGAACATCTGCCAGGGCATCCAGG
>JAFSHU010000138.1 GCA_017440145.1 Bacillota bacterium | reverse complement strand
TGCCGGGTCTGGGGCTTTTACGGGGGAGCGGATGGGGTCTGTGGCAGCCGCTTGCTGCCCGGGAAGCCGGTCGCAGCCGCCGGGCAGCCTGTCAGTTCCCGGCTTTTCCCATATTCCGGGGCATGCCGGGTCTGGGGCTTTTACGGGGGAGCGGATGGGGTCTGAGGCAGCCCCATGCTGCCCGGGGAAGCGGACGCAGCCGCCGGGCGGCCTGTCAGTTCCCGGCTTTTTCAGCAGATCCGGGCAATCTTCCTTTGCTGCGGATATTTTTCCTGTGTTTTCGCATATGCTGGGAACAAGGAAAAGGATGGGAGATGATCTCTTGGGCGGGAAAAGCTGGCGACCCCGGCAGCGGCAGCAGGCAGCGCGGCTGGCTTTGCTTTTGGGCCTCTGCGTGGGCTTTCTTCTGGGTCTTTCCCGCTGCGGTCGGCCGGAGCTGCCGGATGCGGAGTCGCTTCTGATCCGGGTGCAGTGGCCGGACGGAAGTCAATCCCCGGTGGAGCTGGAGGAATTTATCGCAGGGGTGGTGGCAGCGGAAATGCCCGCCTCCTTTCAGCCCCAGGCACTGCAGGCGCAGGCTGTGGCAGCCCGCAGCTATGTGCTGCGGCAGAAGGGAGCAGGCAAGCATGGGGAAGCTGCTGTCTGCTGTGACAGCGCCTGCTGCCAGGCCTGGCGCAGTGAGGAGGAGCTGAAAAAGAACTGGGGCGCGGATTTCCCTGCCAACTGGCAGAAGATCCGGGCTGCGGTGGCGGCCACAGCCGGGCAGGTGCTGCTTTATGAGGGGGAGCTGATCGACGCCCTGTTTTGCTCCACCTGCGGCGGCATGACGGAGGACGCAGCGGAGCTCTGGGGCAGCAGCAGACCCTATCTCACGGCGCATCCCTGCGCCTATTGCAGCCATTCCCCCCGCTACAGCAGTTGGAAACGCTACAGCCTGGCAGAGGCGGCCTCCCGGCTGGAGCTGCAGCCGGAGCAGATCCCGGAGCTGAAGCTGCTTTCCTCCACAGCCGGGGGGCGGGTGGCGCTTTTGGCCGGCGGGGAGCGGCAATACCGGGGGACGGAGCTTCGCAGCCGGCTGGAGCTGGATTCCGCTGCCTTCAGCTGGCTGCTGCAGGGGGAGGAGATCATCTTCCTGAGCCTGGGCTATGGGCACGGCGTGGGGCTTTGCCAGTATGGTGCGGATGGCATGGGGCGGGCCGGTTACGCTGCCCGGGAAATTCTGTCTGCCTATTATCCCGGCACAGAGCAGGGGCAGGCCGCAGATTTTTTCTGATTTGTTGTGTTTCTGCAATTCAGCATTGTTCTGCTGCGGCAAAGCGTGGTATAATAGCGTATCAGCTTCGCGCTTTGTGAAGGCAAAGGAAAGGGGAGAGGCCGGTGAGATCAGGCGGATCCTGGGCTTGCCGCAGCTACATATTGCTGATGCTGGGGTTTTTTCCCCTGCTGGGCGGGGGCTATGGCGGCATCACCGGGCGAAAAACCCTGCTCTTTCTGGCTTTCTCCGCCGGATTTCTGCTGTTTTTTCTGCTGGAGCAGATTTTTGCTGCCCACAGAGGCAGGTCTTTCCCCGGGGAGGGGGCTTCGCCTCCGGCTGCCCTTTTGCAGAAATTTTTTCGGGGGAACTCCCTTTTCAAAGGCTTTTGCAAGGGATTTTTCGAAAGAAATCCTTTGAAAAAGGATTTTCTCCGAAGGAAAGCTTCCCCGGACAAGCCCGGCTTCACTTTGCTCTGCTGGCTGCTGCTGGCCGGGGCGGCTCTGCTCTCCTGCATTTGCTCCCCCTATCGGGCCCAGTGCTGGCTGGGCAGCGGGCGCAGCGGCGGCCTGCTTTTTCTCTGGCTCTATCTTTTGCTGGGCTGGCTGCTTTCCCGTGGGGCACAGCTGCGGGCAGAATCTATTTATGCGCTGGCCTTTTCCACCTTGCTGATGAACGGCATTGCCCTTCTGCAGCTGGCGGGTGGGAACCCTCTGGGGCTGTATCCGCCGGGGCTGAGCTATGCGGATGCAGGCATTCTCTATCCGGAAGCCTTTCTG
The DNA here is from genome assembly GCA_017440145.1 of Bacillota bacterium. Classification (GTDB taxonomy): domain Bacteria; phylum Bacillota; class Dehalobacteriia; order UBA4068; family UBA4068; genus RGIG3155. The sequence continues at coordinate 3,218 of JAFSHU010000138.1, read as the reverse complement.
GGCAGCATCGGGAATCTGAACCAGCTCAGCGCCTTTTATTGTCTCTCCGTCCCCCTGCTTTTGGGGCAGGCCCGGGTGGAAAAGCGAGCCTGGCTGCGCTGGTCTTTGCTGGGGATCGCCCTGCTTTCCTGCGCTGTGCCTGTGCTGGCACGGATGGAGGCCTGCTGCCTGGGTCTGCTTTGCGGTCTGGCGCTCAGCCTGCCGGGGCTTTCTTCCAGCCCCTGGCTGCGGCGGCAGCTTTTGGCCTGCCTGCTTTTTTTGGCGCTGGCGCTCTTCGCCTATGCTCTGATTTTCCCCGGGGTGGTTGGCAGCAGCTGGTGGCAGCTGCACCGTTTTTTGCTGGGCATGGGGCGGGATGACTTTGGCTCCATGCGTCTGGGCATCTGGCGGGTGGCTTGGGAGGCGCTTTCGCAGCGTCCCCTTCTGGGCTGGGGGCCGGACGCCTTTCGCCTGGTCTATCAGGAGCTCTTTCCCCCCGGCGCGGCGCTGGATACGCCGCATAATGAATACCTGGCCTGCTGGCTGGATGCAGGCCTGCCGGGGCTTCTGGCCTATGTGGCGGCCCTGCTGAGCTCCCTGATCCGCTGGTTCCGCCGCAGCCTGCGGGACAAGCGCTTTCTGCTGCCCTTTGCCATGGGCTGTTCCTATGGAGTGCAGGCCTTTTTCACCTTTTCCACACCCATCGTCTCCCCCCTCTGGTGGCTGCTTTGGGGGCTGGTACTGGGGCTGGAGCGGCAGGCAGAGCGGCCTTCCCCGGCAGAATAGACAGGAAGCGCGCCTGTTTTCTGCCTCTGTGTGCCTGTTCTCAGAAAAAAACAAACTTTTTTCGTTTTCCCGAAAACTTGACTTTGGCCGTTCCCGGCCTTATGATACTGCACATCCTTTGTTTTTTGTTTCCCTGCACGCAGGGGTTCAGCTAGATTTTTTTGAAAGACATTTTCGAAAGAAGGTTTTCGGAGGAGCGTTTCCAGAAAAGCATTTTTCTGTGGGAACATGTTTCGAAGGAAGGCTTTTTCGAAAGAACAATTTTCGAAAGAACAATGGAGGAAGCTTTATGAAAAAGAGTATGAAGGAGATCAACCGCCAGCTGAATAAGGAAGCTCTGCTGACGCTGGGGCTTTTCCTGCTTTTCTTCCTGTGGTGGTATGCCACGGCCTATGGCCTGGCAGATGCGGAATGGACGGTCTTTGGCCTGCCGGCCTGGTTCTTCATGAGCTGTGTGGTGGGCTGGATCCTCTGCTGCCTGGGCGTCACCTTTATGGTGAAGAAATTCTTCCGGGATGTGGATCTGGATGAATTCGCGGAAGAGCTGCCCAATGAGAAAGGAGGCCGGGAATAATGGAGAATTTCGCTGTAATACTCCCCCTGATCCTCTATCTGATTCTGATGCTGGGCATTGCCTGGTATGTGACCAGGCGTGCCAGCAAACATAATTTCATGGAAGATTATTTCATCGGCGGGCGCTCTCTGGGCGGCTTCGTTCTGGGCATGACCCTCATCGCCACCTTTGTCAGCGCCTCCAGCTTCATCGGGGGCCCCGGTGTTGCCTATTCCACCGGCCTGAGCTGGGTTCTGCTTTCCATGATCCAGGTCCCCACCGCCTTTTTGACCCTGGGCGTGCTGGGGAAGAAATTCGCCATCATTGCCCGGCGCATTCAGGCTGTCACCGTGACGGATTACCTCTACGCCCGCTATAAATCCAAAACCGTGGTGCTGCTGGCATCCATCTCCCTGCTGGTCTTTTTCATCGCCATGATGGTGGCGCAGTTCATCGGCGGCGGCGTATTGTTCCAGAATATCACCGGCTATTCCTATGTGATCGGTCTGATCCTCTTTGGCATCGTGGTGGTGGTGTATACCACGGTGGGCGGCTTCAAGGCTGTGGCCATTACTGATACCATTCAGGCCATGGTCATGGTGGCGGCTACCATCACCATCCTGGTGGCAGTCATCAACAAAGGCGGCGGCCTGCCCAATCTGGTGGAAAACATCAGCGCAGCCAATCCTGCCATGGTGGATCCGGAAGCCACGCCCAAGCCGCAGATCCTTTCTTACTGGATCCTGGTGGGTCTGGGCCTTTTGGGTCTGCCCCAGACCTCTGTTCGCTGCATGAGCTTCAAAAACACCAAGGCTCTGCACAGCTCCATGATTATCGGTACCATCGTGGTGGGCTTCCTGATGCTGGGTATGCACCTGACCGGCTTCCTTTCTGCCGGGATTCTGGAGGGGACGCCTGCCACCTCCGACAATGTGATCCCCATGGTGGTTCTGCAGGAGCTGCCCTCTTTCTGGGCCGGGCTTTTCCTGGCCGGGCCTCTGGCTGCTGTGATGTCCACCGTCAGCTCTCTGCTGATTCTGGCTTCCGCTGCCATCATCAAGGATCTGCTGGGCCGCTTCAGCCCGAAGCAGCGGGAAGCCAAACAGCTGCGGAAGATCAGCCTGCTGGCCACCGGCCTCATTGGCCTGATCGCCTTTGCCTTTGCCATTGAGCCCCCGGATCTTATCGTCTGGATCAATCTCTTTGCTATGGGCGGCCTGGAGGCAGCCTTCTTCTGGCCCACCGTTCTGGGTCTCTTCTGGAAGCGGGCCAACAAAGAGGGCGTCATCGCCTCCATGATCGGCGGCATCGGGACTTACCTGCTCCTGGGCGGCCTGGGGGTGAGCATCCAGGGCATCAACAATGTGGTCTTTGGCCTGCTGGCCAGCCTACTTTTCTTCATCATCGGCACCTATCTGGGCAAGCGCCCGGATGCGGAGACCACCGAGCTGTTCTTCGGCTAAGCTCCATCCCTACAAACAGATACGGGATCGTCTGCAAGCTGCAGACGATCCCGTTTTTCATGCGTCCGGCGGAGCAAAGTTTTCCGAAAGACCCGCTAAACCGCTTTTTTCTTGAAAAAGTGACCCAAAAAAATTTAATTGTGGATTCCGGCAGCAGCTGAGTGTCTGTCATTGCGAGGCAGGCAAGCTGTGGGCTTGCTGCGCAAGGCCCAGCTTGGCAACGTGGCAATCCTGAGGTGGATTCTACGCAAAGATTGCCACGTTGTTCAGCTGAGTACTGCTTCGCAGTCCTGCAGCTGAACTTCCTCGCAATGACAAAGGTTTTCGCTGATTGCTTCTGATTTCAGCAGCAGGATAAATATAAGTGTTTTCTGGGTCACCACAAGTTCGGTACGCTCTTCGCGTCCCGAACTCTTTAAAAAGAGGGACGGTTTTAC
>JAFSHU010000137.1 GCA_017440145.1 Bacillota bacterium | reverse complement strand
GGCATGGCCCGCTCCAGATTCACCCGGCTGCCGCTGTGCAGCTGACTCAGAGAGGAGCGGTTCAGGGTCTCATGCATCACATCCGCTGTGAAGCTGCCGGATTGCAAGGCAGTGACCGTCAGGCAGACGCCGTTGACCGCGATGCTGTCCCCTACTTTGGCATCCTCCAGAACGGTGGAAGCAAAGATCGTCAGCTCAGCGGAATCCCGTCCTTTTTGAATCTTCGCGATGCTGCCGATTTCTTCAACGATCCCCGTGAACATTCTGCTCCACCTCACTCTCGATCAGAAAATCATCACCCAGCCTTTGGATGCTGCTGTTTTTCAAAAGCACGGCTTCCGCAGGGGAAGGGAAGCCTCTGCCCTCCACCGGGGTTTTCGCCCCATCCCCACCAAAGAGCTTGGGCGCAAGATAGGCATAGAGCTTCTGCACGATGCCGCTTTCCAGTGCAGCCCAGTTCAGGGTGCCGCCGCCCTCCAGCAGAATGCTGTCGAGCTTTTCCTGACCCAGACGCTGCATCAGAGCCTGCAGATCCACCCGGCCGTTTTTTTCATCAATAACGAAAACCCGGCAGCCAGCCGCCAGATAGGGCTGATGCTTCTCCGCATCTTCGCAGCAGGTAGCCAGGATGGTGGGATATTGCTGTGCAGTGGAAACCACCTGGGCAGAGAGAGGGGTGCGAAGCTGCGAATCGCAGATGATACGAATCGGATTCTTTCCGCCGGGCATACGGCAGTTCAGCAGAGGGTCATCTGCCAGCACCGTTCCCACGCCCACCATGATGCCGCTGTATCTGTGCCGCAGCTGCTGCACATGGCTTCTGGCCTGCTCCCCGGTGACCCATTTGGAAGCGCCGGTGTAAGCAGCGATCTTTCCATCCAGCGTCATGGCATATTTCATGGCCACAAAGGGCCGTTCCGTCTGGATATAGTGCAAAAAAACCTCGTTCAGGCGGTCGCATTCCTCCCGCAGCAGATCCTCCGTTACGGAAAGGCCGTGCTCCCGCAGGATGCGGATGCCCTTCCCTGCCACCAGGGGGTTTGGATCCGCAGAGCCCACAAAGACCTCCCTGATGCCCGCCTCCAGGATGGCCTCCACGCAGGGAGGCTGCTTTCCATGATGGCAGCAGGGCTCCAGCGTCACATACATCGTGGCCCCTTCCGGGGATTCGCTGCAGTTCGCCAGTGCGTTTCGTTCCGCGTGGGGCTGCCCATAGCGCTCATGGCAGCCGCGGCCAATGATGCGCCCCTCCTTTACGATGAGGGCGCCAACCATCGGATTGGGGGAGACCCAGCCGCAGGCAGATTCCGCCAGCTGCAGGGCTTCCCGCATATATTCCTCATGTATCAAAAGATTCACCCACCTAAAAAATTGCCCCAAACCAAATGTTCAGGGCAAAGCCTTTGGATGCAGAAATCATGCACGCAGAAATTCATGCACAATGTAAAAAAGCCCGGAATGCATACACACTCCGGAGCATTTGCTTCAGGCAGAGCAAAGGCCTGCCTGCTTCCACATCTTCTCCCATCCAGACTATGACTGTCGGCTTCGGAATTGCACCGAATTATACCTTGCGGCTCGTGGGCTTTACCACCGGTAGGGACTTTCACCCTGCCCCGAAGATTGTATTCAACTGTGTATTAAGCATACAAGACATTCGTCCACTTGTCAAGAGGGGAGCGAAAGCTCCGGGAAATAAAATTTCTCTTCAGTGTTTTCGGGCGGGAAAGATGGAAAACACCTGCTAAACAAAGAGGATATTCGACCTTCAGGCCCGAAGGAAGGCTTCGATCCGCAAAAGCACATCTGCCCGCTCAGAATCCAGCAGCAGATTGTGACCGCCCTTCTCATACATGTGGCATTCCCGCAGATCAGAAAAAGCTGCTGCCGCATCCCGGCAGCACTGGGGATCCACCACCGCATCATCCGCTGCATAAAGCAGCCACACCGGGGATTTCACCTGGGGGATCAGGCTTTCGCTGAGCTGCCCCAGGCGCAGAAGCTGACCAACGGAGCGAACATACATGCAATCATATAAAAAAGTGACTTCCTCCAGCTCCGGGGGAATGGCATCAGCCTGCAGCAGAGGGAAGGCGGTATTCCTGCATTTTTCATAATCCAGCCGATAGAAGCCCTTATTCCGCAGCCGGTAGCCGGGGGCCATGAGCAGGCATTTCCCGATCTTCCCCGTTTCCCCGTAGCTCGCTGCCAGATACGTACAAAGAGCGCCGCCCATAGAGCTGCCGATGAGATGCAGCTTCTCGTAGCAGGCAAGCAGGGGCTCCAGCGTCTCCCGGCAATCCTGCTGCCACTGCTCTGCTGTAGCATCCCGCATATCCGCGGGCTTTGTGCCATGGCCGGAGAGCAGAGGCGCATAGAGATCATAGCCCGCTGAGCGGATGCTTTCCTGCAGCGGACGATACATGCCCGGCGCCGCACCAAAGCCATGAATGCAGAGGCAGGCCTCCTTGTTTCCCCAGCTTTCCGCAATGGGGAGAACGGCTTTTTCTTTTCTCTTCTCCATCTTCGCAGCTCCTTTCTGATTTTCCGGGAGATAAAGTATTTTTTGAGTATAGCACAGCAAAGGGGAAAGCAAAAGAATTTTTTCTGAAGCATCCCAAAGATTTTGCCGATATTTTGCTTTTGCAGACAGGGCTTGCCTGTGCTATACTGTTTTTCACCACAAATTATTCCTTCGGAGGAAAACCATGAACGAAAATTTTGCCAATCCCCAAAGTCTGGAAGAAGCACTGGAACCGGGCAGCACAAAAAAGAAAAACTGGGCAGCCTTTATCGAATCCGACGCAGTGAATTTCTTCAATCGCTTTGAGATCGAAAAAATGACCCTGGATGATGGCCGGGGAAACAAGGCCAAGCTGGCCCGCACCAAGGATAACGAAATCAAGGTGGAATACACCTCTTCCGTCACGCTTTAAGGAGCCGCACAGAGAGTTTTTCAGAAAGCAGGGAAAGCCGAGAAAATACAAAAGCACCTGACAGGACTTTGTCAGGTGCTTTTTGCTGCGCTTTTGCAGCTGCCCCGCGGAAAAGACCTCCGGGTGCGGGATGCAGGACGAAAGCAAAGAGCAGCTCCTTTCCGGTAGAATCGCGATTGTTCAGGTCACGAAAAAAGAAAGAAGCTGCTCTTATGGCAGAAAGTTTAGCACATACAAAATGGAACTGCAAGTATCATTCTGGGCTTACTTGAAAAGCAAAGCCTATTTCTCTTTATTTTGAATATATTCATGGATGGCCGCAGCCGCCTTTTTCCCGGCGCCCATGGCCAGAATCACCGTGGCTGCGCCGGTGACCGCATCGCCGCCCGCATAGACCGCCTCCCGGCTGGTCTTGCCCGTCTCCTCATCCGCCACGATGCCGCCCCAGCACTGGCATTCCAGCCCGGGGGTAGTGGCTTTGATAAGCGGATTCGGGCTGTTGCCGATGGCGATGATGACCGTATCCACATCCAGGGTATATTCGCTGCCCGGCTTTTTCACCGGACGGCGGCGGCCGGAAGCATCCGGCTCGCCCAGCTCCATCTCTACCACTTCCATGGCTTTGACCCGACCCTGTTCATCCCCGATGATCTGCGTCGGGTTGGTCAGCAGGCGGAAAAGGATGCCCTCTTCCTTGGCATGATGCACTTCCTCCGCACGGGCAGGCAGCTCCGCATCGCTGCGGCGATAAACGATATAGACCGTCTCCGCGCCCATGCGCTTGGCGCAGCGGGCTGCATCCATGGCCACATTGCCGCCGCCAATGACAGCCGCCACCCTGCCCACCTTGATAGGGGTAGCATGCTGCGGAAAATCATAGGCCTTCATCAGATTGATGCGGGTAAGAAATTCATTGGCGGAATAGACCCCCAGCAGATTTTCCCCGGGGATTTTCTGGAAATTGGGCAGACCGGCGCCGGAAGCGACGAATACAGCCTCAAAGCCCTCTTCTTCCAGCAGCTCATCCAGAGTAATGCTTTTGCCGATCACGGTGTTGGTGAGAATCTCCACACCCAGATTTTCCACGGTGGCGATCTCTTTCCGCACCAATGCTTTGGGCAGACGGAATTCCGGGATGCCGTATACCAGCACGCCGCCGGGGGTATGCAGGGCCTCAAAGACCGTCACAGCGTAGCCCCGCTTGGCCAGATCCCCGGCGCAGCTCAGCCCGGCAGGGCCGGAACCCACCACAGCCACCTTATGACCATTGGCAGCGGAAACCTCCGCTGCCTGCTCCCCATGCTCCATCACATAATCCGCCACGAAGCGTTCCAGGCGGCCGATGGCCACCGGCTCGCCCTTTTTGCCGCGGACACACTGCCGCTCGCACTGGTTTTCCTGGGGGCAGACCCGACCGCAGATGGCGGGCAGATTGTTGGTGCTCTTCACCACGGCTGCGGCTTCCGCAAATTTGCCTTCCGCCACCAGAGCGACGAATTCCGGGATGCGAACATTCACCGGACAACCGGATACGCAGGGCTTATTCTTACAGTTCAGGCAGCGTTTGGCCTCATCCATGGCCATTTCCGGGCTATAGCCCAGAGCAACCTCGGAAAAATTCTTATTTCGCACATCCGGAGCCTGCTCCGGCATAGGATTTTTGTTCGGGCTCATATTACTCATTGCTTCTTCCCTCCCAGCTGGCAGGCATGTTTTTCCATACTGAGCTGCTCTTCATCAAAATACATACGGGAGCGGGCCATGGCTTCGTCAAAATCCACCTGATGCCCGTCAAAATCCGGCCCGTCCACGCAGGCGAATTTGGTCTCTCCGCCCACAGTCAGGCGGCAGCAGCCGCACATGCCCGTTCCGTCCACCATGACGGAATTCATACTCACGATGGTGGGAATTTTCTTTTCCCGGGTCAGCTCGCAAACGGCCTTCATCATCATCAAAGGACCAATGGCGATCACTGCATCGTATTCCGCACCGGCTTCCAGCTTTTCCTGAAGCGCGGTGGTCACAAAGCCCTTCCGCCCATTGCTGCCATCATCCGTCATGATGGTCAAATCGCTGCAGGCTGCGGAGAATTCCTCTTCCAGGATGATCAGATCTTTATTCCGGAAGCCCACAATAAAATCCACCTCCGCGCCCAAGTCATGCAAGGCCTTTGCCTGGGGATAGGCAATGGCTACGCCCAGGCCGCCGCCGACCACAGCCACCTTGCGCATACCATCAAAATCGCTGGCTCTGCCCAGGGGGCCTACGAAATCCAGCAGGCTGTCCCCCTCCTCCAGGCCGTCCAGGCTGTAGGTGGTATAGCCCACCTTCTGGAAAATGATGGTGACCGTTCCCTCTTCCCGGTCATAACCGGCAATGGTCAAAGGGATGCGCTCTCCGTTTTCATCGATGCGCAGCATGATAAACTGGCCGGGCTGCGCCTTCTTCGCAACTCTGGGGGCCAGGATCTCCATATAGGTAACCGTAGGGTTCAATACTCTTTTCTTCAGGATGGGAAACATAACTTTTCTCCTCACTTGCATACATAGCCGAACAAAACCCGGCGACTTATGATAAGGGATGGGCTTCCTTCCGTCAAGCCCCTTGGAAAAACTTTGGAAAAGCAAATATCTCTTCCGGTATATGGATAAAGCTTTGCTCTTCCTCTTAAAGCGTATCAGAAGCAGCATGCCGCAAAGCGGCATCGCCTAGGCGGGCAATGCCAAAAGCATTGTCCCCGGCGAAACGGGCTTCCGCAAAGCGCAGACCGATTTTTTCCAAACGCCGCCGGATCCTTGCATTTGCCGCCACACCGCCGGCAGCGATCACCCGGCGGCATTTGTACTGCTCCATGCCGCAGCGAACTGCCTTTTCCAGGCTTTTCGCGATGTTATCCAAAACCGCAGCCGTCACCTCCCGGGGCTCCACACCGGCCAGGATCGCTCTCTGGGCCGCAGATTCCGGGCCGGAAAAGGAGATATGCGTTCCCTGCACAGAGCCGCTCAGGCGAAAATCCCCCTGTGTATCCCCGGCCAGCTTTTCCAGATGCGGGCCGGCAGGGAAAGGCAGACCCAAAGCCACGCCCACCCGATCCACAAATTGTCCGGGCGGCAAATCACAATCCCCGATCAGCTCCACCTGAAAGCCGGGGGCATTCTCCAGCGGCTGAGCAAAGAGCAGCTCCCCGGTGCCGCCGGAAAGATGCAGCGCCAGAAAAGGCTCCTTCCACTGCAGCCCGGCGCTGGCCAGGGCTGCCTCGATATGCCCTTCCTGGTGGCTGAAACGAAAAAGCGGGCAGGCAAAGGCCGCCGCAAGGGAGCGAGCCAGCCCTTCCCCCGCCAGGAAAACCGGCATATAGGAGCCCTCCACCGGGCGGGGACGGGAAGAAACAGAAACAGCCTGCACCGGCCCCCATTCCGGCCGTGCCTGCGCCATGACTTCCTCCATCACCTGGGGAAGCTGCTTCACATGGCTGAACAAGCCCTCGCTCTGCCGCAGCCCCCGCTCCCCTTGGGCAACGGACAAAGGCCGCCTGCCCTCGGCGAGCAAGCGGCCATCTACATCCACGAGTGCGACGGAAGTCGTATAACAGCTGGTATCGATACCTAAGATCATAACGAAGTCAGTCTTTCTTTTTGATGTATTTGTTATAGATGCTGTCCAGCATATCATTGATGAAAGAGGGACTATCCTCAGAGCCGAACTTTTTGCCCAGCTCCACAGCCTCATTGATGATAATATTCGCCTGAGACTCCGTATCCCGCAGCAGCTCGGAGACACCCAGCCAGAGGATCAGGCGATCCACCTGGGCAAAGCGCTTCACATCCCATTCCCGGGCGCAGGAAGCCATCATCTCATCGGCGCGCTGGCTGTCTTCCTGGCCGCGGCGAGCCAGGGAAATGGAAAAGACTGCATTCTCCCCGGTCACATTGGTATCCTCCAGGACAAGCCGGGCTGTATCCCAATCGCAGCCACCCACCACCACCTGGAAGAGGATCAGCAGGGAAAGCTCTCTGGCTCTGCGCCGGGGCGTGGTGGAAAGCTCCCGGTAATCCTCCTCATTCAGGATGCGGAACAGCTCTTCATTGGCACGAAGGTTTTCCTCCCGGGCTGCATCGGCCTGCTCTGCTGCGCGGGCAGCAGCCTTAGCCTGTGCCCGTTCATAAGCAGCCAGCTGGCGGGCCTCCTCCAGCGGATCTATGCTTTTCTCCAAACGTATGGTAACGACTTTACCGGTTTTATCTGCCATTCTCCCAGAAATCCTCCGTTTTGTCCTTGTGTTGATGTTTACGGTCTAATTGCAGCCCTGCGAAAATGCCGACCCCAACGCAGAGGAAGATAAACAGGGCCTTAAAAAAACCATAGGAAATCACGCAAACTGCGAAAAGAAAAGCCAGCACAGTCAGGCTGATGGTCCATTTATGCTCTTTCCAGAGCTGTGCCAGCGTAGCCTTGTTCCAATCCATATTAAACCTCCTCCACCGGCTCCACCGGCAAGACAGCTTCCGGAGCTGAAGCAGCTGCGGCATTGCTCTGCCGTCCGCTGGGCTTATCATTGATATTCATCACCGAGATTTCGATCTCGGCAGGGCGAACGCCGATCATCTGCTCCAGCTGGGCGTTGATCTCCTGCCGCAGAGCAATGCCCACCTCCCCGACATTGCGCTCCAGCGGCAGGCTGAAGCTGAGGCGAATGTGCAGGCCGGCTTTCCCCACCCGCAAATGATTTGCCACATTACCCACACCGGGAACCTGTGCGGCAGCCCGGCGTACCACTGTATCAATAGCGTGCAGGTTCACATGAACGGAGCCGCCATCCAAAGTCTCCACCGTCACATGGCGGATGGGGCGGCGGCGATAAAAGGCCACGATCAGCAGCAGAATGCCAAAAACCAGGGCCAGAGCGGCAATGAGCAGGGGCAGCCAGAGATTTCTGCCCTCCACAAAGCAGGCTTCCACAGTGCGAAGAAAGACCTGATCCAGATCCGCCACCAGAGCGGCGGCAAAATTGTGATCGATCAAAGCTACGGAGACCAATGCAGCCAGGCCCAAGGAGACAAAGCCCAAAAGGGCAAGCAAAATCCTTCTTAAAGCGCCCATAATTCTCTCCTTTTTGAACTCAGATACACAGGAAAAGCGATAAAAATAATTCCATAAGCCAGCGGGGAAATGCAGCGCGCATGCCCCGGCAAAAGATGAATGCTGCAAGCAGGAAAGCGAGCAGGCCGCGGCCCAAAAGGGCCGCAGCCGTTTCCCTTGTTTTCAAACAGGTTCAAATGCAGGCATGGCAACCTGCCCTTTATTCCTCGACCTTTTCCTTTTCTTTCTGCGGGAAGGAGATGCCCTGAATGTGGATATTCACGGTGGGGCAATTCAGGCCGGTCATGGTTTCCACAGCCTGTTTGACCTTTGCCTGCGCAGCCTTGGCCACTTCACCGATGAAAACGCCGTATTCCACAACGGCAAAAACATCCACCGTCACGTTCTGCTCCAGAATTTCCACCTTTACACCTTTGGTCAAATTTTTGCGGCCCAGCATTTCGGCGAAGCCGCCTGCCACGCCGCCGCTCATGGCAACGATACCGGGGACTTCCGCAGCAGCCAGGCTGGCGATGGTGGCAACAACGTCGGAAGCGATCTGCACAGTACCCTGGCTGTTCCCTTCCAAAGTATTTTCTTCCAATGTGCTATCTAATACTTTTTCTTCATCCATCTTTGCCTCGTCCTCCTTGGAATTTATTCAGATTCTTCTTTAAAGAAACTGCGTTTCGCAATCAAATAAAAAGCTTCAGCAGAATATCAAGGATTTATTAGTATATTATAGCAAAGCTACTAGCGATTTACAACCACAACGTTTTCAAAACCGCAGGCGCTCACGCTATCCACGGCCTCTGCGATCTGAGTCGCCTTTTGGGCGTTCATTTCCACATCCACGATCACGGTAGCCCTCTGCTCCCCCAGGATCACCACCGTTTCCCCAAAGCCTTTGGCAGAAAGCAGGCTCTCCGCCTGATGCTCCAGCTCACTGCAGGAAGCGATGCTCAAACGGCGCTGTTCGGCCTGGGCCACTGCCTCCGGGGAGCTGTTCTCATCTGCAATGATCTGCTCCAGAAGGATCAGCTCTGTGCTGCGGGCCTCCTCCCGATCCATGCGGTAGGCAGCAAAATAGGCGGCTGCTACCTGCGCTTCGTCCGGCTCCGGCCCGGAAGCTTCTGCCGCATCCCCCGTCTCCGAGGGATTTTCCTCAGGGGCCTCCTCCCCGGTCGGCCACTGCTGCTGGCTCATAGCGGCTTCCTCCTCCGGTGTGGCAGGGAAAAACCAGTTCCAGGCTGCCACAAAAAGGAAGAACAGCAGCAATAGCGCAAGGCCCACCTTGGCCGGCAGCATACGACGGCGAAATTCCCGGATGCTTTTGTCAATTCTCATAATCACGGCTCCCTTCTGCTTCTATGATGGCTATTTGAGCGGCATTTATTCCCAATAAACTGCTTAGTGCCTGATACAGACGTTCCTTAACCAATGGGTCTCCGCCACCCTCCGCCACCACCACCACACCCTGAATCCGGGGGCTGGTGGTGGAGACCAAAACCGGCTGATCATCGATCTCCACGATGCGGGCCTCCGTATCCCGGGTAGAGGAATTTTCCCCTGTGGTGACACGGGTGCTTTCGTCATAGGCGTATACTGCCGCAGCGCTGTCCGCATAACGCAAAGCGACATGCACACGGCCAGCGCCCTTTACCTGGCAAAGCAGCTCTTCCAGCTCCTGCTCCAGCTGATCCCCCTCCCCAGCTGAAGAAAGCCCCGCAGGAGGGAGGGAAGAATCCGCTTTCTGGGAAGCGGCACTGCTCTGGGCTTCCACAGCGTTGCCGCCATGCCCACGCATCAGCAGGATCCCCAGGCAGAGGCAGGCTGCCAGGATCAAAAAGAAACGCTTCTCCCTTTTATTCAGTTTTCCCCATTTTCCGAATCTCTCGTTCTCCTTCATCAGCCACCTCCCCGGATAAAATCTGATACACGATCTTTTCCTCTGCCAGACTCAGCTGCCCACTCAGATTCCGCAAACAAGCCTCCGCAGCAGAGGGACTTGTGTCCCAAAAATACAGCTCCAGGCGTTCCGGGCGGCCCTCTCCATCCAGCTCCGCAAAGACCTCCACCCCTCCAACGCCGCTCTGCCCCCGGGCCAGCTCAGAAATCTGCTGCTCCATCCTGTCCAGATAGTCTTCCACCGTCTTTTGCTCCAGAGCAGCAGCCAGCTCACGTCCCTGCCCGGCATAATCCTCCTGTGTTCCCAGGGCAGGAAGCAGCTCCTCCGCCCATTTTTCGATTTCCAGTTCCTGTTCAAAAAAGCGCAGGAGCGGCGACAAAAGTGCAGCCAGCAAAAACAATCCCAGAACCAGGCGAATCAGGGAAGAAAGATGCCCCTTTGGGATCAGCAGCTCCACAAAGGCCGCAGCCAGAAGCAACAAAGACAGATTGCGAACCAGATTTGTGACGGTCTCCATGCTCACCTCATCATCATCGTCAGATTCCCCAAACCCACCATAAGCGCAAAGGTAAAAAAGCCAAAGAGGCCGCACATGGCCACCACAGCAAAAAGCTGCGTCAGGGATTTCCCCATGCCGCCCAGCGCCTCGGAGAGCTCCCTTTCCCCCAGAGGCTGCACCAGGGCAGCGGCCAAACGGAAAATCAGGGATTGGGCCAGCAGACGCAGGGCCGGAATGGCACAGGCCAGCAGAATGGCCAAAGCCCCCAGCAGGCCAATGGTATTTTTCAGCAGCAAAGAGGTGCCCAGAACGCTATCCAGGCTGTCTGCCAGTGTCCGACCAACCACAGGAACGAAGGCACTGCTGGCGGTTTTGACCGCTTTGATCGCCAGGCCATCAGAAGAGGAAGAGGCCACACCCACAAAGCTCAGTACCGCCAAAAATACGGTGGTCAGGATGCTCATGGAACCCATGGCCACGTCCTTGAACAGATCTGCCAATTTGCTGAGCGAAAAGCGAAGCCCCAGGCCGCTCATCAAGCGCAAAACAGCGGAAAGATAAACCAACGGAAAAACCAGACTGCTGAGCAGAGTGGTCAGAAGCTCCAGCGCGGCAAAAAGCAGCGGGCTCATCAGGCTGACCGTGGACAGCGCCCCCAGGGAAGCCAGCAAGGGCAGCAGCAGAGGCAGGCTGGCCAGAAGGATATCCCGCAGCAGCGACACCGCTTCCTGCGCACTTTGCACCGCCGGCTCCCAGGCCAGCAGAGCCAGAGTCAGCAGAAGCAGATACATGACCCAGCGGCTCAGCTGCGCGACCTCCCCCTGGGCGCCGCTGCTCTGTAGATTCCCCAAAACCGCAGAAAGAACAGCGAGGGACAGGACCTGCGCCAAAAGACCGGCAGAGCTGCGCAGTGCACGGAAGAACAAAGCGCAAAAGGCATCCCAGAACAAGGACAGATCCAGCTGCCGCTCCCCGGCCCGATAGTCCCGCCAGAGCTGCTCCAGAGAGAAGCCGCTGTCGGCCTCCGCCAGAAGCTTGTCTATATCCGACAGGATCGCTTCAAAGGAGGCGGTATCCAGCTGCTCCTCCAAAACCGCCTCCGCTTCCGCAGCCAGAGCTGAGCCGGAGAAAAGCAGTAGGATCAGGACAGCAAGGAAAGCACAGAGGAGGTAAGCGCGCCCAGGATCGGCAAGGCCAGCATAACGACGCAGAGCTTGGCCGCTATCTCCACCTTCAGGGCGGCCGCGCCCTGCCCGGCATCCCGGCAAAGCTGTGCGCCGAATTCGGAGAGATAGGCCAGAGCGATGATCTTCAGCAGCAGCTCCAGATAATAGGCATCCACGCCGATCTCTGCTCCCATCCGGGACAGGCTCTGCCACAGGGAGGAAAAGGCAGGAAGAATCCGCAGAAGAATGATCGCCCCCGCAGCCAGGGAGACCAAAAGCGCCATCACCGGCAAACGGCTGTCCTTCAGAAAAACAGCGATCACCGTGGCGGTAAGCGCAATGGCAATGATCGCCAAAAACGAAAAGTCCTCCATGCAAAACATCCCCCTTACTCATAAAGATGAAACACCGCCTGCACGCCATCAAACAATTCCTGCAGAAGCGGCAGCACCCGCACCAGAGCTACCGCCAGCCCGGCAATGACTGCCAGATAGGCATATTCATCCCGCCCGGCCTGCTTCAAAAAGGTATGTAGGATCGTCACAGCGATGGCCAGCGCCATCAAAAAAAAGATGATCGAAACGTCTTCCATCCGCATTCCTCCCTCACAGCAGGAAGAGCACCAGAACGGCCCCACCGCCCCAGCTCAGAGCCTGGTAAACCTTTGCATACTGCTGTTCCCTGCTCTTTGCCTGCGTCTCTGCTTCCTGCAGGCGTTCGCGGCAAAGCTCCAAATGCCTGGCCTGGCTCTCCCGGTCACTCAGCCCCAGGCCGGCTCCCGGCAAACGCAGCAGCTCTTCCAGCTCTCCATCCAAAAGCTCCTGTGCGGAAACAGCCTGTTCCCAGGCTTCCCCGGCGCTCAAGCCCTCCCCCTGTTTGAGCAGCTCCCCGGCCTTCCGAAACAGAGGGGCAGCCTTTCCGGCTGCTTCTGCTGCCCGGCAAAGCGCCTGACTCATGCCGGTGGCAGAATAAGAAATCTCTTTGCTCAGACTATGGATCCCCTGCTGCAGGCCAAAAAGGAGCTGTACCCGGCTTTTCAGCTTTTGCACTGCCCACTGCCCGGCGACCCCGCAGGCAAGCAGGATCAGAATCGCGCCCAAAAGCTTGCTCATCCTTCTATCACCCTTTCGATGGTTCCCGGCCCCAAGCGGCGGCTGAGGATCACGATCCGCTCAAAGCAATGCTGCGCCAGCAGGCGGGCAAAGACCGGCCGACAGAGCAGCTCCTGCTCATCCCGGCCATGGGCGCTGGCGATGAGCTTCACGCCGGCATTGGCAGCCTCCTGCAGGGCCTGCACATCCTCTTCCCTGCCGATCTCGTCGCAAAGCAGCAGCTGAGGACTCATGGAACGCAGCAGCAGCATCAAGCCCTCTGCCTTGGGGCAGCCGTCCAGCACATCCGTCCGCAGGCCCACCGGCAGCTGCGCCACGCCATCCCGCATGGCAGCCAGCTCCGAGCGCTCATCCACCAGCCCCACACGCAGGGGCTCCACCTCCTCTCCATCGGAGAACATCCGGCTCAGATCCCGCAGGATCGTCGTTTTCCCAGCTCTGGGCGGGGACACGATCAGCGTCTGAAAGGGGCGCCCTTCTGCATCCAGCAGCCGGGGCAGCAGCTCCCGGGCAGCTCCCTTCACCGGCCGGGCAACACGGATATTCACAGAGGAAATTTCTTTTAAAGTGCGGATCGCTCCCTTTTCCAGCACAGCCCGGCCGGTGAGACCGGCGCGATGACCACCGGGCAGGGTAATATAGCCCCGCCGCAGCTCTTCCTCCAGGGCGTAAAAGGAGGAATCGGAAAGCAGCATCACTGTTCGATGCAGCTCATCCCGGGAAACCCGATAAAGCCGGGCATCCCTCTGGGGCAGCAGCCCCTCTCTGCCCAGAAAGGCCTCCTCCCGGTGAAAACGCAGCAGCAGAGGGGCCTCCGCTTTGATGCGGATCTCCTCCAGCTCCTCTGCCTGCTCCGGAGAAAGCATCTCCAGCAGGCTCCGCAGGGCGGGGGGCAGATAATCCAGAATCTGTTTCAGTGGGAAAGAAAAAGCTGCAGACATAAGAAAAACCGCCTTGTCCAATAAGATAGTTAATCTTATTGAAGCAAGGCGGTAATTAGACTATAGAAGATTGCCGAAGCTTAGCTTTTATTCTTCGTCTTTGTCAGCTTCGTCTTCATCGATGAATTCGATGTCTTCATCATTGGTGTAGACCACAGCGTTGCAGACCGGGCAGGTGACTTCCACCAGATCTTCATCCTCCAGGATGTCCGCATCGAAGCAGACGATCTCATGGCAGCAAGGGCATTCCACATCGATCATGTCCTCGCCATCGCAGTCTTCTTCACAGCAGCAGCAATCCTCATCACCATAGACCTCATCTTCCAGGTCAGAGAGATCGCTGTCAATGCTTTCCATATAATCTTCCATATCCTCCTGCTGTTCCCGCAGGAAACCGATATAGTCGGCCATATCTTCCAGCAGGTTAAGCATCTCGCTGATAACCCGTCCTTCTTTGGTATCTTCCAGCTCCATGCCATCGGCCAGTCCCTGAAGATAAGCTACTTGCTTGAGCACGTCTTTCATGTGCAAGCCCCCCTTTACGATTTTTTATTTGGCACAGGGAAATCCCTGGTGAACCACGATTTTCTTTCAGGAAAAATCAGGATTTAGTTTTTGCAGCGTTCAATGTAATCGCCGGTAGAAGTATTGACCTTAATGCGGTCGCCCACGTTGATGAAGAAGGGAACGCGAACCACAGCGCCGGTTTCCAGGGTAGCGGGTTTGTTGCCGCCGGAAGCGGTATCGCCCTTGATGCCGGGTT
Organism: Bacillota bacterium; assembly: GCA_017440145.1. Classification (GTDB taxonomy): domain Bacteria; phylum Bacillota; class Dehalobacteriia; order UBA4068; family UBA4068; genus RGIG3155. The sequence goes on along the minus strand of JAFSHU010000137.1, from coordinate 2,002 downwards.
CGGTATCGATAACTTCCAGCTCCACGTTGCCGGGCAGATCCACGCCGATGACATTGCCCTTATAGGAGAGCACGGAAAGGTGCATATTTTCCTTCAGGAATTTCTGGTTGTCACCCATCTGGGTTTCGCTCAGCTGCATCTGGTCGTAGTTTTCCACGTCCATCACAACATAGAATTCCCCATCATGATAGAGATATTCCATTTCGCGGCGATCCAGGTGTGCCTTGGGCATTTTCACGCCGGCATTGAAGGTCTGCTCAACTACAGAACCGGTGCGGGCATTGCGCAGCTTGGTGCGGACGAAGGCAGCGCCTTTACCGGGCTTAACATGCTGAAAATCCACGACAACATATGCGTCGCCATCGATTTCTACGGAAACACCAGTTTTAAAATCATTGACATTGATCATGATATATATTCCTCCACCATTCTTAAGATGATATCGTTTACAAGATGATTATACCATATCTGAGTAGGATGGGTAAATACAAAAAAGAGGGTCTAAGCCCTCTTTTTGCATGATTAGCGACGTACTTCTTTAATACGGGCAGCCTTACCGGTCAGATTGCGCAGGTAATAGAGCTTAGCCCGGCGAACTTTACCATGACGTTTGACCACGATCTTGTCGATACGGGGGGAATGCACCGGGAAAGTACGTTCCACGCCAACACCGTAAGCAACGCGACGGACGGTAAAGGTCTCACGGATACCGCCGCCTTTAATTTTGATCACGACGCCTTCAAAAACCTGAATACGTTCGCGAGTGCCCTCAATAACCTTCACATGAACCTGAACGGTATCACCGGGGCGGAGTGCCGGAACATCCTGTTTTAACTGTTCCTGCTCAAGAATGTCGATAATGTTGCTCATTTTATATCCTCCTTTTCGTCGACCGTTCATTCCCGTTTCTTCAAAGCACAGGAAAAGCTCCTGTGGAGCTGCGGCAGCGGACCGGTCCTTAACACACACGCAAGATAGTATACCATATCAAAGATGGGGATGCAAGTCCTTTTCCCGGGTTTCCCGGCAATATTTTTGAAACAAAAAGCTTTCCTTCTGCGTCCATCATCATGAATGAAAGATTCGTGAAAGGCTTTTTTGTTCCTGCGCTTTATGCTATAATATAAAAATAGGGTAAAAAGAAAAATGTAAGCCTTACCCAAAAAGGAGGTCTTTCTGATGAAAAAATGTCTGCTGTTTTTGCTCTTGAGCCTGACCCTGCTCTTTTCTGCGCTGCCCGCGCTGGCAGCGACCGGGGACAAATCAGACGCCACCCTGGATGAGATCATCGTAAATGATGAAAAAGTCAGCATCCGGAACAGCATGAGCGTTTCCATTCCCATGTATGCCGATGAAGTGGAGCTTTCCTTCTCCACCAGCCACAGCAAGGCAGATGTGGAACTGGAATGCAGCGAAAACTGCGAATATGATGAAGATGATGAGATCCTCTCCCTGGACAGCAAAACCGAGCTGGATGTCAAACATACGCTGAGCATCACCGTTACCTCCCAGGACGGCGATAATACCAAAAAATATACCCTGAACCTGATCCGCTCCTACAGCGACGATCTTTTGGAAAAGCTGGCTGTGAATACCAGCGATTCCGCTGCGGATAAGGGCCAGGTGCTGCTGGCTGCCAAGGATTTCCAGGCAGATGAGTTCAAATATGATCTGGAGCTGGCGGATGACAGCGAGGCAGAAGCCCTTTATCTGTGGATCACCACCGATTCCGCCAATGATGTCTGGGTCAACGGCGAAAAAGTAAAATCCAAAAACCGCCTTCCCTACGAGCTGGAGCTGGAAGAGCTCGGCGACAGCATCGAGCTGAAGATCGAAGATGAAGACCCCCTGAAAAGTGCGGTATACAGCTTCAGCCTGGATAAGGGAAGCGTAAGCACGGCGAAAAGCGCCCTGGACGAGCTGGAGATCAGCAAGGCAAAGAGCAGCTCTTCCAGCAAGGTGTTGAATCTCTACCCTGCTTTTGACCCCAAGGCAGGCAGCT
>JAFSHU010000136.1 GCA_017440145.1 Bacillota bacterium | reverse complement strand
GCCAGCACAAAATAAGAAGCATCCATGCCCAGCATACGGGCTTCCCTCTCCTCTGTACGCCAGGAGCCATCCACTGCTGCCACGCACATGGATTCTGCCGGGCCCACATAGGGTCTCGGCTCGTCCGGGTCCTTCTGCTCATTAGCTATCCGATACAAACCCAGCAGCTCCAGGCCATCCTCCTCCCAGATGGTGAAACCGCTGTAGACCGGGTCTACCACGATGCGGCCTTTTTTATCGCAGAGGCCATACAGGGCCTGCAGGAAATAATCCTCCGGGCTATAGATGCTCTTTCCCGCATAGGGATAAAGGCGGCCATAGTCCTCTGCCGGGAGCAGCTGATCCGTATATTCTTCATAATAACGGGCGCTGATCTCACTATAGGCGGCAAAGGGCTCCAGCTCCGGCAGGCTGGCTAAACGGAATTCATTGGGCGCCAGCTGAATCTCCACCGGCTCCGGCGGGGGTAGTGGCTCCGAAAAAGCACAGCCGGAGAGCAGCAGCCCAGCCAGGAGCAAAAGGAGCATCCTGAATTTTGCCATGGGCATACATCCTTTCTATGTTTTTATAAGGCTTCTTTTGCTTCCGGGGACAAGGAGAAAATCCAGATCATGCAGCTATCCCATATAAGAATAGACGCATTCTGTTCGTCTTTCGTTCCCGGCATAAGATACAGACTATGCTTTTTATGCGAAATCAAGCGTATGCGCTGCAAGAGAAGAGAAGCGAAAATCCAGGTTCGGCTTTACTTCCTTCTTCCAATATGATACTATTATTTGGTTACATTGTCTATTTTTATCTCGTGGATTCGGAGGCATATTATGAAGATCTGCGTTATTGGTTTGGGATACATCGGCCTGCCCACTTCCGCTATGTTCGCTGCACATGGGCACAATGTTCTGGGCGTGGATAAGAACCCGGCAGTGATCGAAGCGCTGAACCAGGGCTCCATCATCATTGAGGAAGCGAATCTGGACAGCTTTGTAAAAGATGTGGTCGAAAAAGGCACGCTCCGCGGCGCCATGGAGCCGGAAGAAGCGGATGCCTTCATCATTGCAGTCCCCACCCCCATCACGGAAGAGAAAAAAGCAGATATGCGCTATGTGCAGGCAGCCACGGAAATGATCCTGCCTTACATCCGCAAGGGCAATCTGGTGATTCTGGAATCTACCTCCCCCGTGGGCACCGTAGAGCAGCTCATGCTCCCCATTCTGGAAAAGAGCGGCCTGAAAATGGGCGAGGAGCTTTTTGTGGGGCATTCCCCGGAACGGGTCATCCCCGGGCAGATCCTTTATGAGCTGGTGCACAACAGCCGCATCGCCGGGGGCATCAATGCCATCTCCGCCCAGAAGATCGCAGAGCTCTACCGCAGCTTTGTGGAGGGAGAAATTTATCAGTGTGATGCCCGCACAGCTGAGCTCTGCAAGCTGACGGAAAACACCTTCCGGGATATCAATATCGCCTTCGCCAATGAGCTGGCCCAGATCTGCGAAAATCTGGATATCGATGTCTGGCAGGTGATCCAGCTCTGCAATAAGCATCCCCGGGTCAATATCCACCAGCCCGGCCCCGGTGTGGGCGGGCACTGCATCGCCGTGGACCCCTGGTTCATCATCGAGAAGCAGCCGGATACTGCGAAGCTGATCCACCAGGCTCGTTTGATCAACGATTACATGCCGGAATACGTGGCGGCCCATATCTATGAGCTGCTGGAGGACGTGGAGCAGCCCCAGGTGACGATTCTGGGCCTTACCTATAAGCCGGACGTAGATGACATCCGGGAAAGCCCTGTGCTGAAGCTGGCTGCTTTACTGGAAAAGAACGGCGTGGCTGTGAAGCGGCATGATCCCTTCGTCAAAGCCTACCAGGGCGATGTGGCGGAGGCCTGCGCCGGGAGCCATCTGGTTCTTCTGGGCGTGCATCATCAGCAATATAAAGCCCTGCCCGCCAAAGAAATGCTGGCAGCCATGGCCGGGAAGCTCTTTTATGATACCCGCAATTTTGCGGACGAGCCCAGCCTGACGGAAGCAGGCTTTGAAGTTTACTCCCTGGGCCGCTAAAGCTGCATATAAGAAAACCGCTGAAAATCAGCTTTCTCTTTGAAAGCAGCGGGCAAACAAAAAACAAGAACACCCGAATGGAAAAATCGGGGGTTTCTTTGTAGCGAAGACAATATCCGCTGGGAGATTCGCTTTCCCGGGAATTCCGAGGGAACAGAGGTTTTAATAAAATGGATAAAGCTCATAAAAAGGACAGGAAAACACAAAGGAGAAAGCACATTGTGATTGGAATTTTGGGCGCTGCAATGCTCGCTGTTTTACTTCTCTTTTTCATTTGCTTTCTCTGCGGGGATCGAATGAATCTCCCGGCAAAGCTTCTACCGGGAAACAGGAAAGCCATCGTGGGGAAAGAGATTGCTTTGGAGGAGATTACAGAATTCTACTATACCTATGCAACATCCACCTATCCGCCGGACTATCAAAGGTATCATTTTTATATTGCGGATGGCAAATATCAATTTTACCATGAAAAAAGAGAGGGAAAGAATTGGCCCCTGACAGAGGCGAATATCACCCTTTCCGGAACAAAAGACCTCAGCGAAGAGGAATGGACAAATTTTTTGGCCTGCATAAGCGGGGGCAGCGTATCAAAACGAAGCTCCCAGACCGAAGCCGGCGGCTCCGGGCCCTGGCTCTATCTCTACTGGAATGGAGACCGCTCCATATACCAAAGTTTTTCTTTTGCATCACATAGCGATGCGGCAGCTTTTGAAGAACTCTGCACCCTGCTGAAGGATTCACAGTAAGCTCTTTCTTAAAGCGGCAATAGGAATCAGCGGAACACCGCGCCATCCTCTACCTCCGCAAAGGGGAAGGCCGTGGAGCCCTCCGCACGAAAGATGAAGCCATCCCCGGCTTTCTCAAAGAGAAGCTGGTGTTCCCCATCAGAGGTTTTCAGCAGCAAATAATGACCCTCTTCTGTATAATTTCCGGTCTCGCTGCCACTGCTTTCTTTCGGGCCGTCCGGAACAACACGACTTGAAAGCACAGTATAGCTTCCCGCCCCGGCATAGCTGCTTAGCGCAGGATAGACAAAGGAAAAGCGCTGCTCTTCTTCGTCCAGAATAAAACCGGGCAGAAAAGGCTCCCCATTCAGATCCCGCTGGGTATAGACACGCAGACCTTCCACCGGGGTCGGCGTCTCTTGGCTGCCGCAGGCTGTGCAGAAAAGGCAAAGGGAAAGCAGGAAAAGCAAAAGCGCATATTTTTTCATTTGTGCAGCTCCTTTCCGAGATGATTGATGCAAAAAAGGCCTACCCGAATTAGAATCGGGATAGGCCTTTTTGTTTTACGGATTCTCCGGCGCCGCTGCTTTCTTTCGGAAAAAGCCCAGATACAGAAGCATAGCAGCCATGGCCCAGAAATAGGAGCTCATGAAAGGCTCTTCGAAAATATTTTCAAAGAGGCAATGCACCAGAACGCCGATCATGCCGGAAAACAGGGATACAGCAAGGATCCTCTTATTCCCGATCCCCCGCTGCAGGGCGTCCCCGGGCAGCGTGGAAAGACGCGGGCCGCTCTGCTGGATCGCGCGGATTCCCCAGATCACCAGAGCCAGCAGCAGCAGACAATAGAAGATAAAGCCCAGATAACCCATTTCCACCATGGTCTTCAGGTAGTAATTGTCCAGGTAGAAATAATCGAAGGTTTCCGTGGGGTCAAGAATTTTGTTCTGCATGGCCACAGCGCCGCCATAGCGCCCCAGACCAAAGCCCAGCCAGGGATTGTTCTCTGTCAGCAGAGAACGCCCCAGCTCCCAGCGCATGGCGCGACCGCCGATGGCAGAGGCTTCCGCGAAATCTTGGGTAAAAAGATAGGTGATGCGGCTGGTGATGGAGGGTACTGCTACCAGAACAGCAGAGATACCGGCAGCCATCAGAGCAATCAGTCGCTTATCCACAAAGAGGGCAAAGAGCAGAACGGCAACGATCATACCGATCCAAGCCCCGCGAGAAAAGGTGAAGAGCAGAGTCAGCAGGCAGCAGCCTACCAGCCCCAGGCAGAGGAACTTCACGATGGGCTTCCGGCAGTAATAGATGCCGGAGGCGCAGATGGGCGCGAAAAGTACCATCAGGGAGCCCAGAATATTGGGGCTTCCGGTGATGGAAAATACGCGGGTGCGTACACCCATCTCCGTCTGGCTGACCCAATGAGCCGGTATCTCCACACCAATGACATACTGATACATGCCATGAAGAGCCAGCAAAGCCACCAGAAGCCCCATGGTCACATAGAGCACCTGGAAATCCTTATCACTTTCCACCAGGCGGATGATGATGAAGAACCAGAGCATATACTGGACGACGATGCGGTAGCCGGGCATGACCACATAGGGATAGGGCCGCACCAAGGCAGCCAGAACCAGCCCAACGCCGGCAAAAAGCAGAAGCCAGGCATCCAGGGGTGTTTCCCGATTCAGCCCTTTTGTCTGCTGCAAGGCACGACGCCACAGCACCATGCAGAAGCAGGAGAAGAGGAAGAGCTCCTCCCAGACGGAAGAAAGCAAGGGAATACCCAGAAAATCCCGGATCACATATTCCAAAGGCAGGTAAAGCCCAAAGGCCACCAGCAGCCACTGGTGTAGGCTCAGGCTGTTGATCCAGCCCAGAACCCGGCTGTGGGCGCTGATACGCAGATAGAGATTTTTGATGGCCAGCAGGATACGGTAAAACCAGCTGGCAGCCAAAATCACGCCGAGCTTTTCAAAAAGATGCCGGATCCCATGGAGCGTGCGGGCATAAAGGCTGTCTTCTGCGTAATTCTCTGCCTGACCGAAGCGAAGCCACAGACGCAGGGATGCAGAATCCTCATTTTGCTTTTGCAGGCTGCGATACATACCGGCAAAGCAGCCCTGCCGCCACCAGGAAAGGATCTTCCCACCGGCAGCCCGCAGCCCCCGGCAAAGGCGGCTGTTGCGGATGATCTCACTCATAGGCTCAACCTTTCTTAATCAGCGATATCCACATAATAGATGGTGCCGGAGCATTCAAAGGTCTGGGTTTTCACAATAAAGGTCCGCCCGGCGCGAACTTCCTGGGAACCGATCTTCGGGCTGGGGGTGTCCTTTGCCACGGTGGATTTGATCTCCACCATGATATCCTGCTTGGTGGGATCCGTGCCATCCACGATATCCCCGTCCGCAGTCTCGATCTGCTTCACATAATCCTCCAGCCAGACACGGCTCACATAGGCATCCAGATATTGATTGCCGGTGACGATCTTGGAGCCCTCGATATCCTGCCGCATCACTTCATCCACCAGATCCGGATGAGCACCGGCAATGGCGACGATCATGGTCATTTCCGCCTGCTCGGAGATGGCATCATTCACCTGATCCCCCAGCAGCTGCCAGACGATGGCTCCCAGCACGCAGATGACAGCCAGCAGCACCAGCAGATCCACAACATTGATGATTCCAAACAGCTTGCCTTTTTCATTGATGAGCTTCATAATAACCTCCTGCAAATGGGCTTTTCTTACTATTTTTCGCCGTTGGCCAGGCCGCGGCGTTTATTCCTGCCAAATTCCCTCTTCAGAGAGACATTCTTCCATCTGCCGCACCCGATTGTCCCAGCTGGCGGCCTTCCCTGCCTCCATACGGCGGCGGCGCAACTCCGGATCCTTTTCTGCCAAGGCCTGCCGACACAGCTCCACAAAATGCGCCGGGGATTCCGCGAGGTAGATCAAATCCTTATAATCCTGCACCTGCAAAGGCTCTGTGGTGCTGACGATGGGCTTGCCGGTGGCCAGGTATTCGTAGAATTTCAGCGGGCTCACATCCTTGGAGAGGCGGCCCGGAGCAAACAGATTCAGGCAGAGATCAAAATCCTTCATCCGGGACGGCAGCTCCGTCTGGGGAAGCAAGCCCAGCAGCTCGATGTTGGGCTGGGCTTCCAGGGCGGAGATATCCACACCGGGCATGACACGGCCGATCAGCTGAATGCGGGCCTGGGGGAAGGCCTTTGCCGCAGCCAGCAGGTAATCGTAAGCGATGCAATCCTGCAGCATCCCCACAAAGCCCAAAACAGGCTGCTTCTTTCCTGCGCCCTGGCTTTCTCCCGCAGCCTGAGAAAAAAGCTCATAAGCCGCGCCGTTGGGGATCAGCCTGGTATGCGGGTTATATTCCACCAGCGTTTCATAGAGGCCCTGGGCAGTGCAGAAAACCACGTCCGCTCTGCTGGCCAGGTCTTTCTCCATAGCATCCACCACAGCAGGATCGATCATTCCCGTGTAAGCGGAATGCCTGTCCACGCAGTCATAGACCAAAGCGGAATGGGGCAAATGCCCCACGATATCTGCAGCAGTGGGAGAATAGCACCAGAGCAGCGGCTTTTCAAAGCCATTTTCCCGCAGGATGCGCCGCACATAGCGGGCCTGCCGCCGCTGGTTCCAGCGGTTGATCCAGCGGAATTTGTTCCCGAAAGGCAGCACCGGCGGAAGAGCATAGACTTTCAGGTTTTCCCGGGCCTGCTCAGCGCCCTGCCGATATTTCCGCAGGCGGGGACGGGCATTTTTATCTTTTAAGGGAGCCAGCCAGCTCACCGGCGGATCAAAATAAAGGATCTCCGCATCCCGCAGGCGGTTCATCACATTTTGCTTGCGGGTAGGAAAAGGATGATAATTCGATGTAGATAAACAAACGATCTGATGCATAGGCTTGTCCTTTGCTTAAAATGCTTCTTTCAGAATACTTCTTCTGCTTATTTTCCCAGCAGGCTGCGGGCGGAATCCGTATTGATGCGCTCCCCTTCCCGCAGGCGCTGCATAGCCTGGGGCGACTGCACAAAGCCCTGCTCCGCCTGGAGATCGATCTGCCGCAGCAGCTCTTCCTTGCTGAAGGAACCCAGCGGGATGCAGGCTTCCGAGCCGATATCCTGGATGAAGCTATCCACCTTCACATCATAGGAAACGCCGATCACCGGCGTTCCGGCGGTGCTGGCAAAGATCAGGGAGTGGAGGCGCATGCCCACCACCAGCTTCATGGAGCCCAAAAGGCCGATCAGCTCAGAGGCCGGATAGCGCTTGGAGCTGATGCGATGGGGAACCTTCAGCAGAGCCGTGACCCGGGCAGCTGCTTCCTGATCCCTGGGCAGCTCGATGGGGAGGAAGACCGGGGTCAGCCCATAGCGCTCATAGGCATATTCCGCTGCCTCCGCAAAGTATTCGGGATGATCAAAGCCGGGCCAGTTCCGCAGGCAGAAGCCGATCATGGGCTGCTCCGGCTGCAGATCCAGCTCCCGCAGCAGCTCTTCCACCCGCTGCGCCGGGGCGGGAGCGAAATTCACGGTGGGGTCTGCCGCCAGCAGAACTTTTGGCTTTTCTACCCCCATGGCTTCCACCACGGACAGGGATTTGCTGTCCCGCAGGGTGATGATCTCCACATTCTTATCCAGAACCTTCGCTGCCAAACGACGGTTATGCTTCTTCTTAATGGGGCCAATGCCGCAGCCATACATAATGACCCGGCAGCCGCAGATTCGGGCGGCCCAAAGGGTGAAGAGATAGAAATAGAGGGAACGGGAGGAGGTCACATCCTGGATCAGGCTACCGCCGCCGTTAATGAAGAGCTTGGCCTTCCGCAGCTTCTTGATGAAGGCCGGGATATTGAAAATATATATGGAATCCGTCTTGTTTTTCAGCCGGGTTTCCAGCTTATTCCGGCTGAGTACGGTCAGGGGAATTTCTGCGTCGATGCCCCGCATCTGGGCCACGATGGCCTGGAGGATGCCCTCATCCCCGGCATTGCCCCGGCCATAAGCGCCGCAGATCACAGCGCCCTGCCGTTCCTTCTTTGCAGCAGTACGCTTCAGCAGGCGTTCATAGGCTGTCTGCTGGGTTTTTCGCATATGCTCCAGAGAATAGCGGCTGCTGGCCACCTGGAAAAGCCCCTCTGCCATGCGGTGCCGCAGCGCTTCATCCGTGGACATCTGATAGATATATTCCGCGAAGGCATCTACATCCTGAGGCTGGAAAAGGAAGCCGCTCTCCCCGTGGGTGATCAGCTCCGGGATACCGCCCACCGCGCTGGCAATGGCGGCGCAGCGCTGGCAGGCACCTTCCAGCAGGGAATACGGAAAGGTCTCCGAAAAGGAGGACAGCACATTGATATCCACACCGGAGAAAAAGGACTGCATATCTGTGATCCAGCCCACAAAATCCACCCGATCCTCCACGCCCAGCTGCTTTGCCAGGGCACGCAGGCTGTTTTCATCCTCCCCGATGCCGGCGATCTTCAGACGCAGGCGGGGATTTCGGGCGTAGGCCTTGGCAAAAGCCCGCAGCAGAGTGGGAATATCCTTGATGGGCGTCAGGCGGGCCGCAATGCCCACCACCACATCATCCTCCGGCCCCAGCTGACGGGGAGCGGGAGCAGCCTGAGAGAAATCCAGACCGTTATGGATGACAAAAATTTTCTGCGGATCGATCCCCCGCTGGATCAGGCTGCTTTCCATGCGGCTGGCCACTGCCATATAAAAATCCATCTGTCGCAGGGCCAGCATATTGATGCTGCCGAAAATCCCCTGCTTCAGTGGGCTTCCCATATAATCCCGGGCCGGATCGGAATGCACCGTGGTAACGATGGGGATTTTCCGCAGGCGCTTCACCAGCACGCCCATCATGTTTGCTTTTGCCCCATGGCAATGGATCACATCCGGTTTAAAACGATCTACCGCCTTCAGAGCCGTACGCAGGGAGGAAGACAGATTCCAGGGATGCTCCGCCACCGTGACTTCCAGACCCAGCTCCCTCGCTTCCTCCGCAAAGGGGCCGGGACGGAAGCTGACCAAATGAAAAGCATTTTCCCGGGAAAGCTGCTTTCCCAGAGAAAGAATATGAGTTTTGGCGCCGCCGATATCGCCGCCGCCGGCAAAATGCATAATATTCATAAGCTGCTGCTTCCTATCCATTTTAAGTCATTCTCAATGAATTCAGTCTAACATTATCAGGAAGGAATGTCAAACCAGCGGAAGCAAAATTCACACAGGAAACAGAATCCGGCAGACCAGAAAAGCGCAGATAAAGCTAACCGCATCCGCAGCCAGCCCCACTGTCAGGGCGTGGCCGTATTTTTTTATGCCAACTGAGCCGAAATAGACTGCCAGCACATAGCAGGTGGTATCTGTGCTGCCCTGCATGACAGAAGCCAGCAGCCCAGGGAAGCTGTCCGGCCCGCTGTTCTGAATAATATCCGCGGTGGCAGCCAGAGCGCCGCTACCGGATAAAGGGCGCAGCAAAGCCAGGGGCAAAACCTCTGTTGGAACGCCCAGGCTGCTGCAAAGCGGCGCCAGCCATTGGCTGATGGCGGCCAAAGCGCCGGATTCCCGAAAAACGCCGATCACCACCAGCATAGCCAGAATGTTCGGGAAGATGCTTACGCAGAGCCGGGCGCCATCTGCCGCGCCGGAGACGAAAAGCTCATAAACCGGCAGGCGCTTGCACAGACCCAGCACAGGGATGAGCAGAAGGAGCAAAGGGACAGCCCAGGCGGAGAAGAAATCCAAGCCCTCACCTCCCCTTTCGGCGCAGAGCCGCATCCAAAGCAAGGGCAAAGGCCATGCCAATGGAAGAGGAGAGGGCCGTGGCGCCCACGATGGCAGCGGGCGCCTCCGAGCCGGCTGCCATGCGCAGACCCATCACCATGGTGGGCATCAGCGTGATGGCAGCGGTGTTCAGTGCCAGCAGCGTCACCATGGCAGGCGAGGCGCTCTGCTTATCCGGATTCAGCTCCTGCAAATGGCGCATGGCCTCCAGCCCCATAGGCGTGGCTGCGTTCCCCAGCCCCAGCAGATTGGCAGAGACATTCATAACGATGGCACCCATAGCCGGATGGGACTTCGGCACAGAGGGAAACAGCCGCCGGATCAGAGGAGAAAGCAAACGCCCCAGTGCCTGCATCAAACCAGCCTCCTCCGCAATACGCAGCAAGCCCATCCAAAGGCAGATCACCCCACAGAGGCCGATCACCAAAGTGACCGCTTCCTCCGCAGCAGTGAAAGCTGCCTCTGTGACCAGCCCGATATTGCCGCTGACAGCAGCATAGATGACAGCAAGCAGCAAAAGACCACACCAAAGAAAATCCAACATAAAAAATCACCCGATAGAATCTATGCGGGTGATTTTGTCCACTATTCTTCTTTGCAGATCATTCTTCGGCTTCCAGAGGCCCAAGCAAAGCGGAAAAGAAAGTCTGCCAGACCTTCTGCCAGACAAGGCCAAAGGTATAACGCTCCGCCTCTCCCTTTACGCAGATGGGAACCTCCGTTTTTATGCCGCTCTTATGCGTAAAGCAAGCTCTGCCGATCACTTCTCCGGCCTTCAGGGGAGCTTCCAGAGCCTGAGAAAATTCATATTCCGGGCTCACATCCGCGCTTGCGCCCTTTTCCAGCGTGATCTTGGCATCCTCCGCCAGAACCGCCTCCAGACGCTTCACATTGCCATTCAGCACCTTGACGGAACCAACCACATCCCCCTTCTTTCCCACGGGCACAGATTCATAGGACGCGAAGCCATAATCCAGCAGCCTGCACATTTCCTCATAATGCTCATCACAATTCAGAACGACACCGATCAAGCGCAGACCATTCCGGGTGGCAGAGCCCACCAAACAGCTGCCGGATTTGCTGGTATAGCCGGTTTTTACCCCGTCTGCACCCTCATACAGATCCAAAAGCTGGTTGTGATTGTATAAGCTACGATCATACTCATTGCTTTCCCAGGGCATGGTCCAGCTTTCCGAAACGATCAACTCATTGAATTCTGGGATCGTCATAGCCTGCCGGGTGATCATAGCCAAGTCATGGGCAGAGGTATAATGATCCTCCGCATCCAGACCGTGAGGGTTGTCCCAATGGCTATCCTTCAGCCCCAGCTCCTCTGTGCGGCTGTTCATCAGCTCCACAAAAGCTTCCTCACTGCCGGCCACACCGATCCCCAGAGCCTGCCCGGCATCATTGGCGGAACGGAGCATCAGTGCATAGAGCAGATCCTCTATGCTGTGGGTCTCCCCTGCTTCCAGATAGATCCCACTTTCGCCAACATTCTGAAAATCCTCCGGCAAAGTGACTTTTTGGGAAAGATCCTCTACCTCCTCCAGAGTGACCAGGGCGGTCAAAACCTTTGTGGTGGAAGCAGGCGCCAGAGATTCATGAGCATTTTGCTCATAAATGATGTGCCCGGAATTGGCGTCGATCAAAATGGCAGCCGCTGCATTCACATCAAAAGCAAAAGCCGGAAAGGCCGCAAGCAAAAGCAGCATTGCCGCAAACAGCAAGCCAAAGCAGAGTTTCTTCACACCCATCCAAGCCTCCAATACCAAAAGAATCTTTTTCGACTGATTCTAGTCAAATTTGACGCATAAAGGCAAATATCCTGCTGCACATACGGAAAATAGAAGGGTGCATAAAAATTTCACATTCTGCTGCGAAAAGCCGGGGCCGGAAGCCGCACCCCTTTGCTAAGCTTTCATAAGATGTCAGAAGCAAAACATCTGAGGAGGCACATATGTCAAATTTTTTCGCTGCGCTCAGCCATCCGATGCAGGCGCTGCTGGCCTGTCTGTTTACCTGGGCGCTGACAGCCCTGGGGGCTGGGATGGTCTTTTTTTTCAAGGCGCTCCACAAAAATATTATGGATGCCATGCTGGGCTTTGCCGCCGGCGTCATGGTGGCAGCATCCTTCTGGTCACTGCTTTCCCCTGCCATCGATTTGGCGGAAGAGCTGTTTGCCCATTCCTGGTTCGTCGTGGCATTGGGCTTTCTTTGCGGCGGGCTGCTGCTTTTTCTGGGGGATAAGCTTTTCAATTCTTACGCAGACCGCAGCAGAAGGGTGCAGGAGCTGGAAAACAAAAACAGCCTGAAGCGCTGCTGGATGCTGGTTTTCTCCATCACCCTGCACAATATCCCGGAGGGGCTGGCCATCGGCGTAGCCTTTGCCTCGCTGGCCTATGGCCTGGAGGGGGCAACACTTCCGGCTGCCTGCCTTCTGGCGCTGGGCATCGGCATCCAGAACCTGCCGGAAGGCACTGCCGTCAGCGTACCTCTGCGCCGGGAAGGCTATTCCAGAAAAAAATCCTTTCTCTTTGGCCAGCTCAGCGGCATGGTAGAACCCATTGCGGGGCTGATGGGCGCCCTGCTGGCGCTGAAAGCCCGTGTGCTGCTGCCCTTTCTGCTTTCCTTTGCAGCCGGTGCGATGATCTATGTTGTGGTGCAGGAATTGATTCCGGAAAGCCAAAGCAACGAGCGAAAAGAAATCATGGCGCTTTTCACTTTGGTAGGCTTCTCCGTCATGATGATCCTGGACGTTGCCCTGGGATAAAAGCAACCCCTCCTCGTTTGCAGAGGAGGGGTTTATTTCCTGTTCGCAAAAAGCTTCGTAAAAGAAAAGCCATCCGGGGAAAAGAAAAAGCATTTGAAATCCAGTCCCCGCTATGCTAGGATAAAGACGAATCCTTTCTTCCTGGCTTCGGCTATTTCCGGTTCAGCACATAATCCCGGAACAGCTGTGCCCGGGGCGCCAGAACCCGCCCCCGCAGGTACACAAAATGGAACTGCCGGTAGATGGGCAAATCAGAAAGGCGCATGATGTGCAGCTTGCCCAGATTGGCGGCATCCTTCGCCGAGATGTGGGAGGTCACAGAAAGGCCCATCCCCTGCTCCACGCAGAGATTGACCATATCCGTATTCCCCACATAAAGTGCAGGGCGAATGTGGTAATTGCCGCCTTTGGCAGCCAAAGCATCCTCAAAGGCCTTTCTCGTCCCGGAGGCATCCTCCCGCAGCACCAGACGATGCTCCAAAAGCTCATCCAGGGTGATATTTTCCTTTTCGATAAAGGGGGATTTTGCCGGGGCGATCACCACCAGCTCATCAGTGGCGATCTGCTCATAAACCAGATCCGGGTTCACAGGCGGGCTGCCAACCAAACCAAAATCCATAAACTGCGAAAGCAGCAGCTCCTCCAATTCCTGTGAGCTGTTATCATGGATGTGGCAAATCACCTGAGGGTAATCCGCACTGAATCGGGCCAGGATCGGCGGCAGCAGATACTGAGCCGGGATGGAGCTGGCACCGATGCTCAGTTCCCCTTCAATATTATCCCGATAATTCCGCATCCGGGCCACCACCTGCTCCCGGTGATTCAGCAGATCCTGAGCGGCAGTGAAAAAAAGCCTTCCGGCCTCGGTCAATTCGGTTTTTCGGCTGCTTCTTTCCAAAAGGATGATATCCAGCTCATGCTCCAGCCGGGCAATATGGTTGCTCAGTGCAGGCTGGGAGAGAAACAGGGATTCCGCTGCTTTGGAAAAGCTTTTGAAACGAACGATGGCTAAAAATGATTCCAACTGATGAAAATCCATAAAGGGACTCCAATGCCCTTTGCAAAAGGGCAACGATAAATTTTTATGAACCTATCATAACATATTTTTATGCAAGCAGACAATATACTCTTTTGCTTGCCAGCCATAGAAAAAATCGATAAATGCGAGGCAAAAAATGCGAAAAGCGTCTTATTACATGCTGTCTTTCAATTCAACCCATGATGCCATCAGCGCGGAAAAAGCTCTGGCAGTGCATATTCCGGTGCAGGTTATGCCCACGCTTCGCGCCGTGAGTGAATCCTGCGGCATCTCCCTTCGGGTAGAGGAAGAAGAATATCCCAGGCTGCATGCGCTTTTGCAGGAGCAGCTGCTTGAGAAAGGGCACTACATGCTCTATCACATCAAAAAAGCGGAAGCAGGCAGCGAGCTTTGCATCAAACAGGTCGAAGTATAGCAGCTGTTTATTCCATCCAGGCATTCCAGCAGGGGCGGTGTTTTGGGGACACCGCCTCTGTTTTTTTGTCTGAAGCAAAATTGGCCTGGCTGAAATACTCCTCATGCTCCAGAAGAATGGCCAAAAGCTCCTTCCCCGCCGGAGTCATCCGCGGATCCTGCTGGTATTGCTGCAAATTCTTCCGGTTCATCGGGATCAGGCTGAGATTGCCTTCATAATTCGTGCTGAAAAACTTCTCCAGCTGCGCCAGCGTGCGGCAGGAGGCAAAAAGCCGCTGATTTTCCGGCTGCTCCATGTCCACCTGCAGCGTGGTCAGGACTTCGATCTTTGTATTCAGGGGCTCAATGCCAAAGCCCAGCAGAAGCACCTGCCACTGGCAATATTTATCCTCCAGCATCTCCTCTGTATTCAGGTGAATGAATTCATCTATGTTGAGCAGCTCTTCACCGAACTCCCGATATACGGTATTGGCCAGATTGCGGTTGAAAACAGAATCCAGCTGCGTGCCCACGGGCTGATAGGAGCCGGCCGGGATCACATGAATGGCGCCAATGCCCTCTGCCACCTGGGAGGAGCGATGATGCAGCAAAAGAACCGCACTTTTTTCCGGCTCCCCGGAATCGCCGGGAATCTCCACATTATAAAGGATCGTGGCTGTATTGATGCCGATCCCGGCAAAGCGGTTGCCCATATCAAAGACATCGCCATAACGGGAACGATTGGGCAAAACAGAAAAGGCAGGAAGCGAGCCCAGACGATACGGCGGCTTTTTCCTCTGCACCCGCCGGGCGTAGGACATTTCATAGACCAGATACTCACAGGTATCCAGAAAATCAAAATACCCGCCGTTTTTTACGGAGACAGAAAGATCCCCCCGGTTCAGATCGCCCTGAATCTCATGAAGGGCAAAAAGCTTCCCGTTAAAAAGCTTGCTGGTATTCCCACTGAGCTCATATTTTTTATTGGCAGAGAAGCCTTCCTTCGGATAAGGGAGAAAACGGGCCCGGGGCGGATTCTTCCCCCAGTGGATCGGGGTGATCTGTACCGGAACATCATTCAGATTGCAGAAGCGTTCGTTCCCGGCAGCCTGCACCCAGTTTCTCTTATAAATCAGATTCCGCACCACGACCTCCCCGGAACGGATCTGCGCTTTGTATCTCTCCCGGTACAGCTCCAGGCAGCTCTCGGCATATTCGCCACGATCCTCCGGCATGATCTCACTGGCGATTTTAAAATTACGTATCTTCTTTTCCGTGTGCGCATCCCGAATCTGAAAATAAGAAACGAGGAAGCCAACAATGGGAATGATGATGGAGCTGATTACAGACAGAACCTGATAAAAAATGCTGTTCATAAAGGATTCCATGCTTCGCTCCTCCTTCCGGGCTGCGCCCAAATCTCAATAGATTGATTATAGCATCTCAGGGTCAAAATAACCAGAGTAGCTAAAAAATCCGCACCATGACCCGCAGGCGCCCTTTCCGGGTGCTGGCATCGATCCCCTCATAAATAAAACGCCCCTTTCCCCGCACGGAAACACGATCCCCCGGGCGCAGAACCGCATTGGCACTCTGTGCTTCCCGATCATTCAGCGCCACCCGCCCCTGACAAATCAGCTGCTGGCTGGCGCTGCGGGACAAATGATACACCGCCGCCACCAGGGCATCCAGACGCTCGGAGGCCAGCAGGATCGGAACCGGCTCCGGCAAGGTCACAGCGGCTTCCGGCAGCTGCTCCACCGGCCTGCAGCAAACTGTGGTGTGCCGCACCTGGCAAAGCTGCTCCTGAATAAATCCAGCGATATGCTCCAGGCAGATCAGATAGCCCCTGTTCTGCTGGATGAGGATATCCCCCAGAACAGAGCGGCGCAGCCCCAGGGAGAGCAGGGCCCCCAAAAAATCCCGGTGAGACAGGGAATCCGCAAAGCGCTCCGCCACAGGTGCGATCTCCAGATAAGAAAGAGGCGGCAGCTCCTCATAGCCGCAGAGCTCCGGGCTGCCAAAGCAGGCCAGCTTCCGCTCAGCCTCTTCAAAGCCGCCCCAGAAGCGCAGAGGCGCAGAGCCGGGCCCCAGTGGCAGACGGGAAAGCTCCTCCTGCTCTGCCAGGCTGAGAAATTCACTATAGGTATAGCAGCAGCGGGCAAACGCTCTCTGCGACAATTCGATCCAGCGTTTTCGGTCTGATTGTTCCATAAAGCATCCTTCTCCCCCGGTATGTTCCGCTCTCTGCAGAAAGCAGGAAAAAGCAAAGCCTGCGCGTCCCTGCTTTCCGAAAAAAGCAGAGATAAATTCCCCCCGAAGAGGGTGGGATTTTCTTTTATTATAACCTGCCAGCCTGGCTTTGGCAATAAAAGCAATTTCTGTCTGAACGAAAGGTGAAACACCAGTTACAGTGCATAATTTTTGACAAGCACTCCTTCCTGTGGTATAATGCAGCGGCTTGCGTTTCGGAGGAAAATTTGCAAGCAGGCAAAAGAAACCGGGGCAGAGCCCCAAGGAAAGGAGTTTGATTTTTTGCGTAAAGGTACTGGAAAAGCGGTCTTGTTCTTTTTATGCGGCCTGTTGCTGCTCAGTCTGAGCGCCGGAGCAGCCCTCGCCGCCAGCCCCACAGAAGCCACAGAGGAACAGCCAGCACCCGGCAAAAGGATCAGCAGCGACATTATCTTTGCAAATAACATAAATGCACTTCGCTTCACAGATTTGCTCGTTGCTTTGCCCTGCTGGGTGGAAGACGGAAAGGGCTTTTTGGCGCCCTACCCGGTTCTGGATTATAAGGATACAGCCTTTATTTATTCCGATGCTTCGGAAAAAGCGCTGATGTCCTACCCGGTGGAAGCCGGGGAGGAATGCCATCTGCTGGAAGCCTTTATTGATGGAAAATGGCACAAGGTGCAGTGGAAGGATGTCAACGGCTACATCCCCAGCGCGCATCTGGATCTGAGCGCTTCCGGCGCGGAATATCTGTATGCCCAGGGGCAGGATATGCGCACCATCACCGGCTATGATGGAGCAACCCTGGAGCTCTGCCTGGAGGACGCAATGGTGGGGCTGGGTGAGACATTCTCCCGGGCGGAGCAGGAATACGGCGTAAATGCCCTTTTCCTCATCTCCATTTGTGAATTCGAATCCGCCAACGGCACCAGCAGCCTGGCCAGAAACCGAAACAATCTGGCAGGGCTGGGCGGCAGCGGAAACTGGGCCAGCTTTTCCTCTTTTGAAGATTGCGTGGAGTATCTGGCTGAGCTGTTATCCTCTGAATATCTGAATCCGGACAGCTCTTTCTTCCACGGCTTCACCACAAAGGGCGTCTGCCAGACCTATTGCGGCGGCAGCCCCCACTGGATCAAATGCGTAGACCAATATCTGCAGAAAAATTTTGATCAGATTCAGCTGCAGGAATAAAGATCGCTCAAAGACAAAACTCCTTCTTACGATTTGCGAGCCAAAACGTAAGAAGGAGTTTTTTATGAAGAGATACCTGTGCAGCGACCCCGGGCTTTCGCTATGAGGCGCTTCATCCTTTTTCAGCAAGGAAAACCTCCTCCAGCCTGCGCATGGCCTCCGGCAGCCGGGAGAGATCGATCCCGGAATAATTCACCACCAGCTGATGCTGATAGCTGCTGTTGCTTTCTCCATAAAGATACTCACTCAAAAAAGACAAACGCACCCCCACAGCAGCCGCCCGCCGGGCGATCTCCGCATCGGCCAGCTCCGTAGAAATGGACAAAAGAAAATGCAGACCGGCCTTTTCCTCATGAATGCAAACGCGCTCTGCGAAGGCACTGGCCTGCAGCGCCTCGATCAGGGCATCCCGCTTCTGCCGATAGGTCTTTTTCATGCGGTTGATGTGCCGCTCAAAGCCCCCGCCCCTAATAAACTTCGCCAGGGTGTATTGCTCAAAGCTGGGGACTGTGCAGGAATAAAAGCTCATCTCCTGCCGGAAGCGCTGCAGCAATTCCCAGGGCAGAACCATATAGCTGATGCGGATGGAGGGAGCTATGCTCTTTGAGAAGGTATTCAGATAAATCACCCGCTGCTGCTCATCAATGCTGAACAGCGTGGGGATCGGCCGACCGGAGAAACGGAATTCACTGTCATAGTCATCCTCAATGATATAGCGGCCCTTCTGCTCTGCTGCCCAGCGCAGCAGCTCCTGGCGGCGGCTGATGGGCATGACGATCCCGGTGGGATAATGATGTGCCGGGGAAATATGCACAGCCTGCACCGGGCTGCAGCGCAGCTCCCGGCAGGAAAGACCGTCTGCATCCATCCCCAGCGGAAAATGGGCCACACGGTTCATGCGAAAAATACGGTGGAGCTTTTCATAGCCGGGGTTTTCAAATCCATAGGAAACCTCTTTTCCCAGCAGCTGAATCATCAGATTATAGAGGTATTCCGAACCGGCGCCGATGATGATCTGCTCCGGAGAGGCAAGCATGCCCCGAAAATGCAGCAGATACTGGGATATGGCGCAGCGCAGCTCCGGCACCCCATTGTACTGCAGGGGCTGCAAAAGGCCTTTTCCCTGCTCAGAAATGACCTCCCGCATGATTTTCGCCCAAGCGGAAAAGGGGAAATTTTCTTCGCTCAGGCTGTTGCTTTTCAAATCAAAAAAGTATTCTTCTTTTTTCGGAAGCAGCTCTTCTCCCTTTTCCCCAAAGGAATTCTCCCTCCCCTTTTCCCGGGGCGCATTCGTTTCCAGAGAACTGACAAAATGCCCCTGCTTCTCTTTCGTATAAAGATAGCCCTCTGCGATCAGCTGGGCATAGGCATTCTGCACAGTTGCCACGCTGAGCGTCAAATGCTGTGCCAAAGCCCGTTTGGAGGGAAGCTTGCTGTGAGGCGGCAGCTGCCCGGCCAGGATATCCTCCCGGATAAAGCTGTAAAGCTGCTCATAAAGTGGGGTCTTGCTGTTTTTTTCGAAGTTATAGGTCAGCATCCGGGCCTCCTCTGGTATGCTTCTTTTTTTCATAATTGATTATATAAACATACCAGAAAACAGTATATAATTCTTTTCAGAATTCCGCAAGGAGGTATATTATGAAAATGCACAAATTGCAGCAGATGGTTGCTGCTGCCATGCTGGCAGCCCTGACCTGCATCGCCACTCTGGTTCTGGTAATCCCCATCCCCATTGCATCCGGCGGCTATATCAACCTGGGGGATTGCATCGTACTGCTCTCCGGCTGGTTTTTGGGCCCGGTCTACGGCTGTGCAGCCGCAGCCATCGGTTCTTTTCTGGCAGATGTTTTCACCGGTTTTCTGGCCTACGCTCCTGCTACGCTGCTCATTAAGGGTCTGATGGCCCTTCTGGCAGGCCTTCTCTTCCAAACGCTGCGAAAAGCCTGTCCGAAGCAGCATTTTGTCTCCCGCCTGCTGTCTGCTGTCCTCTGCGAGCTTTTCATGGCGGGCGGCTACTTTCTCTACGAGTGCCTGCTTCTGGGGAATGGGATCGCCGCTGCGGCCGGCATCCCCTGGAACCTGCTGCAGGGGGCTGCGGCTGTGATTCTGGCAGTTCCGCTGGCCCAAAAGCTGGAAAAAATCAGCAGCATCCGCAAATGGACGGCATCTGCTGAAAAATAAAGCTTCTCCCTCTCTGCTTCCCGCTATGGGGATAGCCAAACAGAGCCGTTTTCCTGAAGCGGCTCTGTTTTTGTAAGCCCAGGGCTACAGGTCCAAGGGGATTCGATTGTGATTTCCTCAGAAATGTGCTATGCTGAAGGCATATCCTTCCGGGAGGAATACGAATGAAAGCCATCGTTTACACATCGAACACCGGTTTCACGGCACGCTATGCCCGTCTTTTGGGAGAAAAAGCTGCGCTCCCCGTTTATGGGCTGAAAGAAGCAAAAAAAGCACTGGCTCCGCAGACAGAGATCATCTATCTGGGCTGGCTGCAGGCCGGGCAGATAACAGGACTTAGGCAGGCTGTCAGACGCTATCGCATCAGCATCCTTTGCGCTGTGGGACTGGCTCCGGCGGTGGAAACGCAGCTCCGGGAGCTGAGAAAGCGCTACCAGGCAGCCTATCCGCAGCTGTTCTATCTGCAGGGCGGCCTGAAAATGGAGAAGCTGCGAGGGCCGCAGAAGTGGATCATGAAAATCGTCTGCAAGTCGCTTCACAAGCAAATCGAGGAGAAAAAAGAACTGAGCGAAGCAGACCGGGATACCCTGCTTTTGCTGGAAAAGGGTGGAGATCGCGTGGATCCCTCTGCACTGGAGGCAATCCTGCACGACCTGCATCAAACCCGGCAGGCAGAATAGCCCCTTAGACAAAATGAATTCAGGAGGGAAAGCCATGCTCATCACCACTACGCCAACGATCGAAGGACACCCCATCAGCACGTATTTCGGCATAGTTTCCGGGGAAGTCATCTCCGGCATCGATTTCATCAAAGATTTCACCGCCAGCATTTCCAATATATTCGGAGGGCGCTCCGGCTCCTATGAGAATGAACTGA
Source organism: Bacillota bacterium (assembly GCA_017440145.1). Lineage (GTDB taxonomy): Bacteria > Bacillota > Dehalobacteriia > UBA4068 > UBA4068 > RGIG3155. The sequence continues at coordinate 19,241 of JAFSHU010000136.1, read as the reverse complement.
TCCAGGCCCGGGAAGCCGCCCTTTCTGAAATGAGCAAGCGCGCGCAGCAGCTGGGCGCCAACGCCGTGGTGGGCGTGGATATTGATTATGAGGTGCTGGGAAGCAACAACGGCATGCTGATGGTCACCGCCACCGGCACAGCGGTTCTGGTTCGCTGAGATGGAAAGCATTCTTCGGGAGCTGCAGGCTCTGCGGGATGCGGATTATGCCGCCTTTCAGGCAAGGCTCATCCCGAATTTACCGCCGGAGCGGATTCTGGGCGTGCGCATGCCTCGGCTAAGGGCCTATGCAAAAACCTTGCTGAATGATTCGCGCAGAGCTGCATTTTTGGAAGCTCTGCCCCATTCCTTTTATGACGAGAACCAGCTCCATGCCCTTTTGCTGAACAGCATCTGCAAAGATCTGCCCCAGAGCTTCTCCCTGCTGGAGGCCTTTCTTCCCCATGTGGACAACTGGGCCACCTGCGACACACTCTCCATCCGGATTTTTGCCAGATACCCCGACCCCGTCTACGAAAAATGTCTGGAATGGCTGCAGAGCCCCCATTGCTATACGGTGCGTTTCGCCATTGATGTACTGCTGAAATTTTACCTGGGTGCAGAGTTTCGGCCGGAAAGCCTGGAATTGCTGGCCTGCTTAGGGCGGGAGGAGTATTATATCAACATGGCCATTGCCTGGTATATGAGTTATGCCCTGGCCAGCCAATACGAAAGCACCCTGCCCCTTTTTCAGCAGAAAAGGCTGGACAAATGGCTGCATAACAAATCCATTCAGAAGGCCATTGAAAGCAGGCGCATCCCGGAGGAACGAAAAGAAACCCTGCGGGGGCTGCGTCGTTAGACAGAAAGAGATTCCCGGCTTTCTCCGGGAAGCCAGGATCAGTATGGATTCAACGAAGCGTTGCTTGTCTGCAGGCAAAGGACAGCTTACAATGCTTTCAGGAGGTGTTGAGCGGATGGATCAGAAGAAAATCGGTGCCCTCATCGCCGAGGCTCGACGAAAAGCAGGCTATACACAGCAGCAGCTGGCAGAACGCCTGTCTGTTACGGCCCAAGCTGTCAGCAAATGGGAAAGGGGCTGCGGCTGCCCCGACCTTCCCCTGGCGGGAGAGGTCTCCCGTCTGCTGGGGCTGCGGCTGGAAGACCTGCTATCCGGCGAGCTGCCCAAAAATCAACAGGACGGAGGAAATATGAAAAGAAGCAGATTCTATGTTTGCCCGGATTGCGGCAATATCCTTGCTTCCAGCGGCCCGGCAGCAATCTCCTGCTGCGGGAAAACCCTGGAGGCTCTGACGCCCGCGGAAGCAGAAGGAGAACATCTGCCCAGCGTGGAATATATGGATGGTGGGCTTTATGTGCATATGGAGCACCCCATGGAAAAGGAACACTTTATCTCTTTCATCGCCTATGTGACCGGGGGCAGCCTGTTCCTGCAACGCATGTACCCGGAACAGGGGATTGATCTGCGCTTTCCGCGGAATGGACACGGCTGGTTTTATATCTACTGCAATCAGCATGGCCTGTTCCGTCTGCGCTATTAAACAAAGAGGAAACGACTATAACTAAAGAAGGAAGGTCTGCACCATGAAAAAATTCACTTTGATTCTTCTGCTGCTCCTTGCTCTTTTAAGCTGCAGCGCCTGCTCTGAGAATGCTCTGGCAGATTGCTTTGATGAAGCGCAGGTTCAGGCGAAGGCAGAGGAAGTGGCTATGCTGGTCATCAGCCGGAATTATGATGTGGTCTGCAGCATGTTTCGGGAGGATCTGTCCGCAGAGCTGACGCCGGAATATCTGGCCTCCCAGCTGGATGCCATGCTGGATGAGAACGGTGAATTCGAAAAATTCCGGGCCACAGCTTCAGCCGGGCAGAAAAGCGCGGACGGAGAGGAAAACTACGCCATGACTATGGTGCTGGCGAAATTTGAAGATGGGAAGCGGACCTTCACCATCACCTTCGATGAAAATATGGATTTGATCGGCCTTTATATGAAGTAAACAGACCGAAGCTGCATCCGGGGCTCTCCCTGGTGTTAAACGCACACAAAAAGCAGAGTATCTGAGATACTCTGCTTTTGTTGTATTCTGATTCTATTTTCATACCCTGTGAAAACGGCATTTTTCCTGCAGGAAGCTGTGGAAATCCTCGATCCTGCCGCTGCTTATGCTTTCTTTGTGGAGCGCAGTGATCTTCTCCCGATAGGTCAAAAGAAAGAGATCCTCCGTTTCAAAAACGAACTCAAAATCCGCGTAGGGAATGCACTCCTGCTCCTTTCCCTCCGCAAAGATGCACAGGGCTTCGGAAGAAAAGCGGAACTCCGGCAGGCTGCCGGGAATATCGCCTTTCCCCTGCTCCAGCAGGCGGGCAGCAGCCTTATCAAAGGGATTCCGCTTCCGTTTTCGTCCACGGAAAAAGGCACCGATCCCGGCGCCAATGGCGATGGCGCCCATCAGCAGGGGACCCAGCAGCTCCTGTGGCTTCATCAGGCCGGGAACAAAAAGAAAAATCCCCAGCAGCAGGCAAATCACGCCCCAGATGCGGCTGCGAATACGGCGGCTGCGCAAAACGGCTTCCGGCGCTTTTTCCACGGCATTCAGGCGATCCGTCAGGGCCCAGATACCAGGTATTTTCTCCCGGGAAAGCAGCTGGGTACGTTTTTCCAGAGCACGGCTCAGCTGCGGCAGAAGCTCTTCCTTTTCCAGGGGCTTCGCCAAAAAAGAAAATATGATTTGTTCCATGTGTCAGCCTCCCTTCCATTTTATTATACTGAACTCCCATAAAACACGCAAGAAAAACCGAAAAGAAATAGCTATTCTTAAAAAGGGTTTCCTCTGCGGAGAAGCTTTTCTGCCGTCTGAACTGAGGTACAGCCTTCGGATAAAAAAGCAGCCCGCTGAAAATCAGCGAGCTGCCTTACAGACAAAATTATGCATCCGGGCAGGAATCAAATTCCTCCTCCGCTTTTCCATCTTTAGCAGCCTTCGCTGCTTTCAGCTTGGCCAGCTGCTCCGGGCTCAGCTCCTTTTTGGGGGGCGCCTTCTTAATGAAGCTGCCGCGAACCTTCAGATCATCCTCGTTCGTGACGACCATGGAGTATTCCTTGCTCAGCTCAATGGAATTCTTGGAGCAAAAATCCGCGCACATGCTGCAGAAGGTGCAGGAACCCATGTGGAATTCCATGGTGATCCTGTCCCCCTCTTCTGTTTTTTCAATCGTGCGGGTAATGGCCTGGGGCGCGCAGACACGCATGCACATCCCACAGTTGATGCAAAGCTCCGGATGAAAAACCAGCTTCCCGCGGAAGCCATCGCTGACCTCCTTTTTCACCAGGGGATATTTCTCCGTGCTGGGCTTGCTGAAAAGCTGCGTAATTGCTTCTTTGATAAAAGGAAGACCCATTATTTCTGCCTCCTCTTCTCTTTTAAAATCTGTGCCGCCAGGGCCAGGCCGTCGATGATGGCTTCCGGCTTCGGCGTGCAGCCTGCTACAGACACATCCACCTCGCAAAACTTATCCAGAGGACCCTCCACGGAATAGCTGCCCTTAAACACATTGCAGGGACGGGGGCAGGAGCCCAGAGAAACGATCACCCGGGGTTCCGGTACCTGGGCCAGTGTCCGAACCAAACGCTCCTTGGATTGGGAAGTGACAGGGCCGGAGACCACCACGATATCCGCATGTCTGGGGGTGCCGGTCAGCTTAAAGCCCATGCGCTCCGCATCATAACGGGGCGTGATGACCGAGACCAATTCGATATCGCAGCCATTGCAGGAGCCCGTATTGATATGATAAATCCAGGGGGATTTTGCCATGCTGTTGTCGATGATCTTTTTGAACATAAGCACTCTCCTTATCAGAGACTTGAGAAACAAAGCAGCGCTTCCGCCTGCCGATTAAAAGCCCATCCAAACCAGAACCAGGCTGATCACCGCCAATACCGTAACCAGCGTCCAGTAGAATTTAAACATCTTCTCTACTTTCAGGCGGGCGCTGATGGCATGCGGCAGAGACATGGAAAGGATCGTTACCACAGTGCAGATGAGCAGAAGCAGCAGCACATCCACAATCAGGATGCCGCTTCCCGCGCCGCCCAGGAAAAGTGCGGCAAACAATGCGGTGAGGATGAACATCTTGATGGCATGATTCAGTTTATAGATGCCCAGCAAAGAGCCGCTGTATTCCACCAGGGGGCCTTCGCAGATCTCTGTTTCGGCTTCCGCCACATCAAAGGGATGGCTGCCAACCTCGCTGGGGATCACCAGCAGCATGGCAACGGCAGCGGGGATCATGCTCCAGTGACTGAGCATGGAGCCGAATTCAGCCTGGTAAGCCTGAATCTCCGTAAATGAGAAGGTAATGCCACCATCCAGAGCTGCCTTTTTGCCCACGGTCAGCAGAACGATGATCAGCGGCAGCTCATAGGCGACAATGGCAACCATCTCTCGGGAGATACCCACACCGGCATAAGGAGAACCGGAAGCCGCGCCGCCAACGATGATCGCAGCCGCAGGAATGGTCAGCAGGTAGAGAATGACGATCAGATCCGCCACGCCGCTGAAGGCCGTGAAGCCAAAGACCGGGATAAAGAGGGCCATCACCACCAAAGAGACCAGACCCAGCAGAGGGGCTGCGATGAAAACGCCTCTGGAGGCTGCATGGGGAATGATGGTTTCCTTGCCCAGCAGCTTAAAGAAATCATAGAAGGGCTGAACGATGGGGGGGCCCATGCGCTTCTGCATACGGGCCACAATCTTTCGGTCAATGCCGGCCAGCAGCAGCCCCACCACAGCGCAGAAGAGGAACCCGGGGAAAATCAGCACATAAAACAAATCAAGCAATATTTGCATTTCACGCACCTCCCCTAAAGAAACAGGATCATGAACAGGATGATGACAGCAGTGCCGGCCACCGTCCAAAGGGCATAATCATTGACCACACCGCTGTGCATGCTATGCATGAAACGGAAATAGTGGCGCAGGTTATGCTTCAGGCCCCAGAACAGATCAGAACCGCCCACATGGGAATGCTGGCTGGCTTCCCCGCCGAAGAAGGTATCGTATTTGGGGTCTGCCGGAACAGGACGGCGGACAGGCCCGCGGGAGGCTTTCCCCAGGCCCAGGGAAATCATCAGCCCCGCCAGAAGGACAACGAAAAGAACCAGCCAGGCGATGGGATCCCAGTAGCCTGTCAGCTCATATTCCAGAGACAGGGCCGTTTCCGGGGAAAGGCCGAGCTGCTGCCCGTAGCCCGCACCCATCATGGCATCAATGTAGCCGGTGGTATCGATGGCCGCAGCGCTTGCCGGCACCACCAGATAGCGGTTGACAAAGCCCGGGAAGAGGCCGGTAAGCACACAGAGGATAGCCATAAGCCACATGGGCCAGCGCATGGAAAACGGAACCTCTTTTGCCTTCTCGCAGCCGGGAGCCAGCTGCCCGAAGAAAACAGACTGGGTCACTTTGATGAAGGAAGCCAGGGTCAGCACGCTGACCAGAAGCCCCACGATGGTGACCAAAGCATAGAAGAAGCTGCCTTCCAGAGCTGCCTTTTCATAGGCGGCCTGGTAGATCATCCATTTGGACATAAAGCCGTTGAAAGGCGGTAGACCGCTGATGGAAAAAGCACCGATCAGGAAAATAATGGTGGTCTGCGGCATTTTCTTCGCCAGGCCGCCCAGCTTATCCAGATCCGTGCTGCCAACGCTGTAGAAAACGGCACCGGCACAGAGGAAGAGCAGACCTTTGAACAAAGTATGGTTCAGCGCGTGATACAAACCGCCGCTGATGCCCAGCGCCGTGGCCAGACCCACAGCTGTCAGCACATAACCGATCTGGGAAATGCTGTGGAAAGCCAGCAGGCGTTTGAAATCATGCTGGGAAAGGGCCATAGTCACACCAATGAACATGGTCAGGCAGCCCAGAATCACAATAATGTATTGCATCGCCGATTGGCTCATGGCCTGGAACACCATATAGACCAGGCGGATCATACCATAGATCCCCGCTTTGTTTACCATACCGGAGAACACCATGGAGATGGAAGACGGCGCAGTCATATAGGCATCCGCTGCCACCGGGTGGAAGGGGACGATATAGGCTTTCGTCGCATAACCGGCAAAAAGCAGGGCAAAACCAAAAATCGTGGCCGGGGTCAGACCCTCTGTAGCCAACAGGGCGGAAATCTGCGCCAGGCTCAGAGTATGCACCTGCGCGTAAATCAAAATCACGCCGGTCAGAATGAAGGCAGAGCCGATGGAACCAACCACCAGATACTTGAAGGCCGCTTCCAAAGATCCTTTGCCCCAGTTCCGGAAAGCAGTCAAAGCCACAGAAGCAAAGGTCAGGATCTCCACCATGATATACATGTTGAAAAGATCGCCGGAAAGCACCAGACCCAGCACACCGCCGCCCAGCATCAGGAAGAGGGTGTAGTATTTGTCCAGCGCATCATCGCGACTCATGTATTTCAAAGAGAACACGGCCGCCAAGAAGATGGTCAGCACCACCAGGAGAGCGAAGAAGAGGCTTAAAGCATCCACCTCCAGGCCGATGCCGATGGCGAAGCCGGAAACCGGCTCCCAGTCACCCATCCAGTAGCTGAAGATCTCCCCATCAATCAGGATGGGTTTGATCAGGCAGCAGATGAGCACCAGGGGAATGGCGGAAAACAAAACAGCCAGGCTGTTCCGGATAAAGCGATTTTTTCCGCCGAAAATCACGATCAAAAAGGAACCCAGAAACAGGCTCATAATAGAGAGGATGGGGAAATGCTGTATCATCCGTTCAACCTCCTGATCCGACCTGCATCCAAGGTCTTATATTTTTGTTTGATTTTAATGACGATGGACAGAGCCATAGCCATTACGCAGGCGCCGATGACGATGGAGGTCAGGGTCAGCGCCTGGGGAACAGGATCCACGAAGAATGCGCCGGGATCCAGCTCGGAGATGGTGAAGATCGGGGCGGTCCCCCCGGGGTTGAAGCCGATGCTGACGATGAGCAGGTTTACACCATAATCCATCAGGCACATCCCCATAACAATCTTGATCAGATGCTTCTTCATGATGATGGTATATAAACCCAGGAACATCAGCAGCACAGCGCCGATATAATTAGCAATGATCATCTGCGCAGCCCTCCTCTTCCGCATCCTCTTCCACTTCATCCGGCTGAGCCAGGAGGCCCAGCATCAGGAGGAGCAAAAAGCCCACGCCGGTCATGACCTTATAGCCCACGGTCACGTTCATGAAGGCAACCGTACCGGCAGAGAGCAGCTGGCCGATTTCACCATTGGCGAAAAAGATATTGCGGCAGAAATAGCTTCCTGCAAGCAAACCAGCCAGCGCCAGGCCCACATAGAGCACCGCTGCGAAAGCCTCATTCTTTTTCAGCATGTCCATTTTCAGGGATTTGTTGGTCACATCCCAGCCATAGCCCAAGAAGAGCAGGATGGCCGCGGAAGCCACCAGAACCCCGCCCTGAAAGCCGCCGCCCGGGGTCAGATGCCCATGAAGCACCACGGAGAGCCCCAGCACGAGCGCAAAGGGTGTGAAGAAATCCGCTGCGTTCTTCAGCAGCAGATTGCTGCGCTTAATCCGCTTTTTGCTGGCCATTGGCAGAGCCCCCTTTCTTTGCTTTCCGCAGGATCGCCATGGAACCGGCGATGGCGGTGATGAGGATGAAGGCCTCACCCATGGTATCGTAACCACGGAAATCGAAGACCACTGCGGTGACTGCGTTGGCAGAATTGGTCAGCGCCAGATTCTCCTGGACGATGATATCCGCAACGCCATCCGGATCGGAAACATCGTAGTCCTGCGGATTTTCGTAAAGCTCTGTCACGTCCGTATCAGAACCATCATAGGTGGGGCCCAGCTCTACCAGATTCGCGGCAGCCCAAAGGCCGGCCAGCAAAAACACAAGCAGGGAAAGAAAAGCGAAATATTTTTTCATCATTCCTCATCCTCCTCCTTGGCTCTCACTTTTCGCAGGGCGATCACAAACAAAGCGGTGGACAGAACCGCGCCCACAGCGGCTTCGGCAATGGCCACATCCGGCGCCTGGAGGATGATGAACTCCAAAGCAACAAAGGCACCCGTCGCACCCAGGCAAACCACGGAGGAGAGCAATTTTTTGCTGCTTACAGTGAGCACCGCGCAAATCACGATGGCAAGAATCACCAGGGTATTCAGTACAACAACGCCGCTACCGCTCATCCGCTTCATCCCTCCCGTAATCATCCTGAACCATCGGCTTTTTCGGCCGAATGCCGTATTTATAGGCAGCCCGGGATAAGGTATTGCCCACGATGGGGTTGGTTAGCAGCACAAAGCCGCCGATGATCAGAACCTTCACCGCCATGGCGGCGTTATGTTCCATAAAAATTGCATACAGCAATGCAGCCAATACAATGCCCAGCAGCCCAAAGGTAGGAATATTGGTGCTGGCCTGCATCCGGCTGAAGCTATCGGGCATCCGCAGAACGCCCAGGGTTCCGGCCAAGGCAAAGAAGCAGCCCCCGACCAGCAAAACGTCGATGAGAATACGTAAGATCAGCATCACAGTGTTCCCTCCAGATATTTCGCTACAAGTACGGTGCTGACAAAGCCCAGAATAGAAACAACAAGGGATACATCCAGGTAAATGCTGCGGCCGGTGAAGAGCGCCACCATAATCAGCGCACAGGCGCAAAGGTTTTCGATGCAGTCCGCGCAGAGCGCCCGATCCACCACGCTGGGGCCTTTATACAGCCGCCAGGTCAGGCAGAGGGCAAGCAGGACGAAGAAAATGCCAACAATAATGAATTCGATCATTCCCAGATCCTCCTTGTCCATTTTTCCATACGGCCCTTGATGATCTCGCCGGCCTCTTCCGGTCGTCCATCCGCCACATCAATCCAGTGAATGTAAAAATAATTCCTGCCATCCTCTTCCACGATATCCATGGTAATGGTACCCGGCGTCATGGTGATGGAATTGGCCAGCATGGAAAGACCGTATTCCGAATGCACATCCACGGGAACCTTCACGATCCCCGGGTTGATATTCGGCCCCCGGGAAAAGACGCGCTTGGCCATATCCCAGTTGGCTTTCGCCAGCTCTTCCATGAAGATCACCAGGCAGTACCAGATCAGGGAGAAAAGACGAATCGGGTTCGCCATACGCATTTTCCCGGTGTGGATAAAGAAACGGGAAGCAAACAAAGCCACCAGCAGGGAGACCACCGCACCGGCGATCAGCTCTTCAATATTCAGAGACCAGGTGATCAGGATCCAGAAAAGATAACAGACAAGGAAGGTCACAATTACAGAAAAAAACTTGGTCTTAGGCACATTCTCACCTCCGTAGGGGGTTTATTTCGCCAGCTTGGCATCAATTTTCCGGCAGAGCCAATCTGTCAGCTCCTGACAGCCTTCACCGCTGCGAGCAGATACGCGGAAAAGAGCAACATCCGGGTTAATCTCTTTCGCGCTGGCTTCCACCTTCTGGTCATCAAAGTCAAAGTAGGGTTTCATATCGAATTTATTCAGCAACAGCGCATCAGTGGTGGCGAACATCAGCGGATATTTATCCACCTTGTCATCCCCCTCCGGCACGCTGAGAATCGCCAAACGGAGGTCCTCCCCGATATTGAATTCTGCGGGGCAGACCAGATTGCCGATATTCTCCACAAAGAGCACATCGATCTCTGCCAGATCAAAATAGCCCAGAATGTGCTGGATGGACATGGCCTCGATGTGGCAGGCGCCCTCTGTGTTCAGCTGCACCACGGGAATGCCCAGGGCATCGATCTTCTCTGCGTCGATCTGCCCGGCGATATCTCCTTCGATGACACCAACACGGTATCTGCTGCGCAGCCGCTGGATCAGCTCCACGATCGTGCTGGTCTTCCCTGCCCCGGGAGAACCCATCACATTGATGAAGAAAACGCCTTTCCGGGACAGGTCATCCTGAATCTCTTTGCTGCGATCCTCATTCCATTCCAGGATCTGCTTTACAACTTTGATCTCGATTTACTCCACCTCCAAGCTGTCCACATAATATTCCCGCCCGCTCAGCAGCTTCACATCCGTGCTGCCGCAAGCGCCGCATTTGATGCGGAAACGCTGTACCTCCGTAATCTCGCCGCAGGCTGCACATTCCACTCTGGCGGGGATGGTCTCGATCGAAAGCCGGGCCTTTTCCGCAATGCTGCCCTGGCTGACGATATTGAAATACTCCTGGATATACTGGGGAACGACCCCAGAATAGGCGCCGATCCTGATGCGGATCTCCAGAACTTTTTTGGCTTGATTTTCCTTTGCTGCCTCCAGCGCAATGCGGAGGATGCTTTCTGTGATGGCTAACTCATGCATAGGCTTAACGATCCAGGCAGGAGAAGCAGGGGTCGATGCTGGCGATGATCAGGCCGGCATCCGCCACCGTATTGTTCCGCAGCATGGTGGGGATGGTGGGCGCATTCCGGAAGGTGGGAACATGGATGCTCAGGCGGTGGTTATTGGGGCCGCCATCGGTGACCAGCTTATAGACCAACTGCCCACGGGGAGCTTCATGCAGGGAAACGACCTCTCCAGCCGGCACCCTGGGAATTTTATTGCCCAGATTGATGGGGCCTTCTGGCAGATTCTCCAAAGCCTGCCGAATGATCTTCACGCTTTCATAGCATTCCAGAACGCGAATGACCACACGGGCGAAGACATCACCGCTTTCCCACACGGGAACATCAAAATCGAATTCATCGTAGCAGCAATAGGGCATGTCCCGGCGCACATCGATCTTCACATTGGAAGCCCGGGCGTGGGGGCCAATAGCGCCCAGACGCAGGGCATCCTCCGTAGTGAGCACGCCAACGCCCTGGGTACGCATGGCTACCGTTTTATCGTTCAGCAAAATATCTTTGATCCGGTCTACCGGAGGAACAATATGCTCCAGCAGCTCCAGCAGCTCCTGCCGCTGGCTGTCGTTCACATCCCGGCGGGAACCGCCGGGGATCACCATGCCGTAATTGACACGGTTGCCGCTGAGCTTCTCCAGCATATCCATGATGACTTCCCGCTCATCCCAGATGCGCATGAAAAGACTGTCATGCCCCAGCAAATGGCAGGCAATTCCCAGCCAGAGATAATGGGAATGCAGGCGTTCCAGCTCCGCAATGATAACGCGGATATACTGACCGCGGCGGGGAACATCCATCTGAGCGATGCGCTCCACACACATGGCATAATCCAGAGCATGAGAATGGGAGCAGATGCCGCAGACCCGTTCCACCAGAACGATGGTCTGAATAAAATTCCGCTCCATGGCAAGCTTTTCGATGCCGCGATGGTTATAGCCCACAAAGACCTCGGCATCAGAGATGATCTCGCCATCCGTATAAAGCTTTGCATGAACCGGCTCTTCCAAAGCCGGATGATAAGGACCGATGGGTATGGTATACGTCATACTATTTCTCCTTCGCCTCTACATTTTTTGCCCGCAGTTCCTCCAGGGGGGTGACCATGATCTGGCCATTCCCCTCCAGCAGATTATCCGGAAGGAAAAGGCGGACGGAGGTATCCAGCCCGGTAAACTCCACCCCGATCAGTTCGTTCAGCTCCCGTTCGGGCCATTCAGCGGCTGTGGAATAAATCGTAGAAATCGTCGGCAGGGCATCGGCGCCGGTGACAGAGTAAGAAGCAATGCCTTTATCTGTAGCGTACTCATAAGAAACGACCTTCTGCCCATCTTTATTCACATATCCATGAATCATGATCAGCATCCGGCCGGCTGCCCGCATCTGCTCCGCAGTGGGGACCACATCCGCAGCCGTGATCGGTATCACTTGATAATCCTGCATATCAGCACCTCACTAAAATTAATCATACATCTGCAGGCGAACCGGGTTCAAAAAACCGAACACGTTCAAAGAAAACGCATGCAAATATGTATTATTATAACACATTTTTCATGCTGGTACACCCCCCAAAAAAGGAAAATGAACATATTCTAATTTTCTAACAAAAGATCATAAGAAACGGGCAAAAAGAATTCGAACAGAGTTCAAATATACTGAAAAAATGCCGCAGCCAGGAAAGCACGGAAAACAAACCCGTCAAACTTAAATATTTATAGACAAGCAAACAGATATTATGCTATAATATGCAATAGTACTCTTCCGCCTTGGTTTTGTACGCAAAAAATTTTTACCTAAAAACATATAAACTGTTTTTGCATCTGTGCTAACACAAAGCCGTGTTGTTCACGGCACTCCTACATGCACCGCTCCAAAAGAGCGGTGTTCACACAGGCAGTTCTTAACAGGGACCGTGACTGGCTCCGCCAGTCTGAGAAACCGTGCGCTGCGGCTCGTTTTAAGCCTTTTGGGCGGCTTTACACCAAAAGGGGTATAAGGATCCGAAAAACTCTTTGCGGGGGGCGCGGTTAGCCGAGTGTGGGTTCGCGCAGAGCTGTAAGGGCTTACGCGGTCTTTCGCCGCAAAGGGGGATGCAAAAAATGGAAGAAAAAAAGAATATTATCGATTTACGGAATATCTCTGTCGTTTTTGAAGATGGCGAACAGGTTCTACGGGACTTTAATCTCTCCATCCGGGATGGTGAATTTGTAACCCTGCTGGGGCAATCCGGCTGCGGCAAAACCACCACCCTGCGGGTGATCGCCGGCTTCATTGAGCCCTCCGCCGGGGATGTTCTCTTCGATGGGAAAAAAATCAATGGTGTTCCGCCGTACCAGCGTCCGGTGAACACCATTTTTCAACGCTATGCCCTGTTTCCGCACTATAATGTATTTGAGAACATCGCATTCGGGCTCCGCCTGCGGAAGGTTCCGGAGGCAGAGATCCGGCAGCGCGTTGGAGAGATGCTGAAATTCGTCAATCTGGAAGGCTTCGAAAAGCGGGATATTACCAAGCTTTCCGGCGGGCAGCAGCAGCGCGTGGCCATTGCCCGGGCTGTCATCAATAAGCCTAAGGTTCTGCTTCTGGACGAACCCCTGGCTGCGCTGGATCTGAAGCTGCGTAAGGATATGCAGAACGAGCTGAAAAATATCCAGAAACAGCTGGGCATCACCTTTGTCTATGTCACCCACGACCAGGAGGAAGCGCTCTCCATGTCCGATACCGTGGTGGTGATGAACGAGGGCACCGTGCAACAGATCGGCACACCCGTGGATATTTATAATGAGCCGCAGAATGCTTTCGTGGCGGATTTCATTGGGGAATCCAACATCCTGGATGGCCACATGCCCAAGGATCTGGTGGCGCATTTTGCGGGCAAAGATTTCGTCTGCCTGGATAAGGGCTTTGCCCCCAATGAAGAGGTGGATATCGTCATCCGTCCGGAAGATGTGGACATTGTCCCCGTGGAGCAGGGCATGCTCACCGGTCTGGTAACTGGTGTCACCTTCCGCGGTGTGCATTTCGAAATCATCGTGGATATCGAAGGCTTCAAATGGATGATCCAGACCACGGATTTCTCTCCGGAAGGCAGCACGGTTGGGCTGCACATTGAGCCTGACGCCATCCATGTTATGAAAAAATCCAAATACTCCGGCCTTTATGGGGATTTCAGCTCTTACAGCGATGAAATCGACCAGCTTAGCGAGCTGACGGAGGAAGAAGAATGAAGCAGAGTAATTTAATGGCGAAAATTGCCCGGGCCCCCTATATCCTTTGGGCTGCCATCTTCATTGTGGTTCCGCTGCTGATCGTGGTCTACTATGCCTTCACGGATTCCAGCGGCAGCTTCACTCTGGCAAACCTGGCAGAGCTGGTTCAGTATAAAGAAACCTTCCTGCTCTCCCTCTGGTATTCTTTGATCGCGACCTTCATCACCCTGCTGATTTCCTATCCTTTTGCCTTTTTCATGAGCAGAAAAGGTCCCAACGCACAGCGTATGATGCTTTTGCTCGTCATGCTGCCCATGTGGATGAATCTGCTGATCCGCACCTATTCCTGGATGAATATTCTGGAACGAAACGGGATCATCAACAACCTCCTGGGCATGCTGGGCATTGAGCCTCTGACCATGATCGGGACGGGCGGCGCCGTGATTCTGGGCATGATCTACAACTATCTTCCCTACATGATTCTTCCTATTTATACTGTAATGTCCAAGATCGATCCTCTCCTGCTGGAAGCAGCGGAAGATCTGGGGGCGAACAATCTTGCGAAGCTTCGCCGTGTGATCCTGCCTTTGAGCAAACCGGGCGTGATCTCCGGCATTGCCATGGTTTTCGTCCCGTCCATCAGCACCTTCTATATTTCCCAGAAGCTGGGCGGCGGTAAGATCATGCTCATCGGCGATGTGATCGAGCGGCAGATCCAGACTGCCTATAACTACAATCTGGGGGCGGCAATCTCTCTGATTCTGATGATTTTGGTACTGCTCAGCATGGCTGTGGTCAACCGCTGGGCAGGAAAAGATGAGGAAGGCGGGGTGATTTTCTAAATGAAAACATTGGATCGGGTGCTCACCTGGCTGATCTTTGCTTTTCTCTATGCCCCCCTGCTGGTGATGGTTTTTTTCTCTTTTAATGCCGGCAGAAGCACCGCCATCTTCAGTGGCTTTTCCTTCAAATGGTATATTGAGATGTTCACCAACCGGGACACCATGCTGGCGCTGCAGAACACCCTAGTTCTGGCCCTGCTCTCCGCGATCATCGCAACTGTCCTGGGAACCATGGCAGCGGTGGGCATCTCCAAGATGCGTTCTCAGGCCGGGCGTTCGGCCATCATGACCACTACGAATATCCCCATGATGAATCCGGATATTGTTACCGGCGTCTCCATGATGCTGCTCTTCGTTTTCGTGGGGCGCTTCCTCATGGCCGACAATTCCCTGGGCTTCGCCACTCTGCTCATTGCCCATATCACTTTTAACCTGCCTTATGTGGTGCTGAACGTGCTGCCGAAGCTGCGGCAGACCGACAAGCATCTGGCAGAGGCGGCAATGGACCTGGGCTGCACGCCTGTACAGGCCTTTTTCAAGGTGACCCTGCCTTCGATCCGCCCCGGGATCCTGGCCGGTTTTTTGATGGCATTCACCATGTCTCTGGATGATTTTGTCATCAGCTACTATACCAGCGGGCCGAATTTCCAGACCCTGCCCCTGAAAATATTCTCCATGACCAAGAAAACGGTCAAACCCGACATGTATGCACTGTCCTCCGTCATTTTCATCGCCATCCTGGTGTTGATGATCCTGGTGAACCTGGCGCAGGCAAAAGCAGATAAACAAAACCAACAAAATCCCAGGAGGTAAATGCGAGAAATGAAAAAATTCACCACTGCAATGCTGCTCACGCTGGTTCTGGCGCTGGGCGCAATCCTCGCCGGCTGCGGAGGAGGCGGCTCTCAGCTGGATATGGAAGCCCTGACCGGAGAATACAGCCGGGAATTCGAAGGCACGGAACTGAATGTATTCAACTGGGGAGAATATATCTCCGATGGCAGTGAAGGCTCTTTGGACGTAAACACCGAATTTGAAAAACTGACCGGCATCAAGGTCAATTACAGCACCTACGAAAGCAACGAAGCAATGTACGCCAAGATGAAAAGCGGCGCAGTCAGTTATGACATCATTATTCCCTCGGATTATATGATCCAGAGAATGATCAGCGAGGATATGCTGCAGCCTTTGGATTTCTCCAAGCTCAGCAACTATCATTATATTGATGAGCAATATAAAGACCTCTATTTTGACCCTGAAAACGAATACTCCGTCCCCTATAGCGTCGGCATGGTGGGACTTATATACAACAGTACCATGGTAGAGGAAGCACCTACCAGCTGGACTGCCATGTGGGATGAACGCTATACGGACGACATTCTCACCTTCAACAATTCCAGAGACAGCTTTTCCATCGCCCAGCTGATCCTGGGTCAGGATGTAAATTCCACAAATCTGGAAGATTGGGATGCCGCAGCAGAGCTGCTGAAAGAGCAAAACGATGTGCTGCAGGCCCGCGTCATGGATGAGATCTTCAATAAAATGGAAGCCGGGAACGCAGCCATCGCCGCCTATTACGCCGGTGACTATGTTCTGATGAACGGCAACAATGAAGATCTGGCTTTCGTCTACCCGGAAGAAGGCACCACCTACTTCGTGGATTCCGTCTGCGTACCTGCCAATGCTCAGCATTATGAAGCAGCGATGATGTACATCAATTTCCTGCTGGAAACGCAGATTTCCACTGCGATTGCAGAATACACCTATTACGCCAGCCCCCATACCGGCACCCAGAACAATCCGGATTACACCCTGAGGGGCGATGAGATCCTCTACCCGACAGAAGATCAGATGCCGGAGGTTCAGTATTTTGAAGATCTGGATCCGGAAGTGCGCAGCTATTACGAAAAGCTCTGGGAAGAAATTCTCCGGGACTAAAGACGAAATGAAAAAAGAACAGTGGCCGGGGCACGGAGCAGATTCGGGCTCCGGCTGCTTCTTTTCCTGAAACAGAACTCCCAATTCGTCCGCCTGTTCCCAGTATATCCCGCGGTAAAGGCTCCCCTGTGTAAAGAGAGCTGCCAGCCGGAAGGCAGGCAGAGGGGGTTTTGTGCGTATTTCGTACAATTCATTCGTCCCTTTGGGGCGCTCATTTTACATAATATCGGTTTTTGCCAAAGTCAACCGCAGCAGAAACAGAAAAGATGAGGAAAACATGGTATATTTCCTTCTTTCTCTGCTCATTCTCATAGCAGAGCCATGCATCAAAAGACAAATCGATCGGGATCAAAGCCTTCCCCGCCGCATTTGGCGGGGGCATTTGCTGTTGCGGCGGCACGAAAACTACGGCCTGGCCCTGGGGCAGCTGAAGGAACAGCCCTGGCTGCCAAAGCTGATCGTCATCCTGGTGATGCTGGCCTTTCTGCTGCATACGCTGCCCTGGTTCTTTCAGGGGGAAATTTCCGATCTGCTGGCTGCCGGGCTTTGCCTGCTTTACGGCGGTGGGCTCAGCAATTTGCTGGATCGCTTCCTCCGCGGCTATGTACTGGATTATTTCAGCTTTCCCAAATGCCCCTGGAAACGGCTCCGCCGCATTGTTTTCAATCTGGCGGATATCTGCATTTTTCTGGGCATCGGGATGCTGCTGCTTTATGTCTGCCTGACTTAAAATTTCTGGAAACAGCTATACAAAGGAGAACATATGCTGCAAGACATTTCGCCCCATCATTTTGATATTGCCTTTGAAAAAGGGGATGGTCATTCTCCCCAGGCAAAGGATCTGGTTGCTGCCTGGCAGGGGGATGAACTCCTGCTCTGCGGGGAAAAGGGCCAGAGCGCGCTGCCAACGGTAGAACAATGCATGCAGGCAGGCTGGGACAGCGGAAAGCTCCGCTATTTGTTCAGCCTGGATGAACAGGCTGTATACTATCTGGATCTGGCTGATACTCCCTTCCCCTTCCCGAAAAGCTGCCGTCTGGAAAAAGCCTCTTCCCTGCGGGAGATTTCTCCGCAGCATTTGTCCTTCATTGCGCTGGTTTCCGCCCACCTGCATCGCTGGTATAACGCCCATCATTTCTGTGGGCATTGCGGAGAAGCCTTCACACTCAGCCAGAAGGAACGGGCGCTGATCTGCCCGAATTGCGGCCTGGTAGAATATCCGCGCATCAACCCCGCTGTGATTATCGCCGTAACGGATGGAGACCGTCTGCTTTTATCCCGTTATGCGAATCGGCCTTATCGTCGCTGGGCATTGCTGGCAGGCTATTGTGAAGCCGGGGAAAGCCTGGAAGAGACCGTCCGCCGGGAGGTGCAGGAGGAGGTTGGCCTTTCCGTCTGCAATCTGCGCTATTACAAAAGCCAGCCCTGGCCCCATACCGATTCCCTGCTGATGGGTTTTTACTGTGATGTGGAAGGAAAAACAGAGCCACGGATCGATGAAAATGAGCTGGCAGAAGCCCAATGGTTCCTCCGTGAGGAGCTGCCTATTGAGGATCCCAAGCAGCTTAGCCTGACCCAGGAGATGATCGCTACCTTCCGGGAAGGCCGGGAGCCCAAGTCGAAGCAGGCCGAAGCTTGACAGAATTCTGGAAAAGCCTTATGATAAATGCGGCATATTGAAAAGCCCGGAGGTAGAAAAATGACGAACTTATTAAGCGATCGGCCGGTGATTCTGGCCAGTGCCTCCCCACGACGTTTGATGCTGCTGCGGCAGATCGGGATCGAGCCCCAGGTTCTGCCTGCGGAAATCAAGGAGATCAGCCCCCGGCCGGACATGCCGCCGCACGAATTGGTCTCCAAAAATTCTCTGATCAAAGCCCTGGCCGCAAAAAAATGCCTGGGCGAAAAGGATGCCTGGATCATTGCTGCGGATACGGTGGTGGCTGTGGAGAAAACCGTTCTGGGCAAACCGAAAAACCCGGAGGAAGCCTGCAGGATGCTGCGCCTTTTGTCCGGCCGCTGGCATCATGTGCTTTCCGGCCTCTGCCTGATGGACGGGCTGAGCGGGAAGCAGCTCTGCGGCTGCGCCATCACCAAGGTACATTTTTCCCAGCTTTCCGATGAAGAGATTCTCAGCTATGTGAAAACCGGTGAGCCCAGGGATAAGGCCGGCTCCTATGGAATGCAGGGACAGGCTGCCCTCTTTGTGGATCGGATCGAGGGGGATTACAGCACCGTTGTGGGCATGTCCCTGCCGCTACTGCGGAAAATGCTGCAGAAAATAAACCAGCCGGAGGATCGGGGTCACTGATCCGAAGCAAAGCTTCCCGGCGATTTGCCGGCTCTTTCTCACGCGAACACAGATTGACATAAACAGCAAGGAGGAAATTACAATGATTCGCCACATCGTTATGTTCAAATTCATGGAAGAGGCCGAAGGCCGCAGCAAGCAGGAAAATCTGGATATCGCCCGGGGCATGCTGGAAAAGCTGCAGGGCACTGTTCCCACGCTGAAGGCTTCTGAAATCCACTACAACCACAAGGATGCTGCGGAATCCAATTATGACATGATTCTGATCTCCGATTTTGATGATCTGGAAGGTCTGAACAGCTACATCGTTCACCCGGATCACAAGGCCGTGGGCGCTTTCATGAAGGGCGTTCGCGAATCCCGCACCTGCGTGGATTTTGAAATCTAAGACAGCGAACCCCGCCGGTTTTACCGGCGGGGCTTCGTAAAACAGTTATTTTGAAAAATGCTTGAAAACGACTGTTTTCAAGGGACGGCGTGACTTCGGTCACGCCGTTTCCTTTTTCGCAAGTTCTTCCAAAGGGATAAAGCCGATACCGTCATATTCGATGTG
>JAFSHU010000019.1 GCA_017440145.1 Bacillota bacterium | reverse complement strand
TTCACGATGCGCTGCAGGGTATCTGCCAGCTTCTCCCGGGCCTGCTCCGGCATACGGTAGAGCTTCCCGGAGATGCCCTCGCTGACCAGATCGTAAAGAGATTTCCCGAAAACATTGGTTTGCCAGATGCGCTGGGGGTCATCCTCAAATTCGCTGGTGATGTAGCGCACCAGCTCTTCGCACTGGCTCTCCGTGCCGATCATGGGGGTGATCTCCGTCAGCACATTGGCGCGGATGATATGATAGCTGGGGGCAGAGGCCCGCAGGCGCACCCCGAAATGTCCGCCGGTGCGGATCAGCTCCGGTTCCTCCAGATACATCTCATCCAGGCAGGGGTTCACCACCCCATAGCCCAACTCGCCAACCTCTGCCATGGCCGGGCTGATCTTTCGCCATTCCCGGGCAGCAGCGGAGAATTCCCGCATCAGGGGGAGAATATCCTGTTCGCCCCGAATCTCCGTCCCGGCGTATTCGCTCAGCACCTTATGGAAGAGACCCTCCGCAGCATCCACCTGAATGGCAGCCTTCCCACTGCCCAGCTCCAAACTGTTCAGATGCACAGCGCCTGCCAGATCATTCAGATTCAGCTGATCCAGCATTGCAGAAATATCCCGCACCTTTTTCACTTCCAGAGCAGCGCTGTTCACATCCCGCTCAAAGCGCTGCCGCAGCCAATGCTCCTGCTCCAGCGCCTCCACCCAGGGAGGCAGGCCCACGCTGATCTCGCTGACCGGGAATTCGTACAAGGCGGCATCCAGCACCGCCAGAATATCCTCTTCATCCATATTCAGCACATCCAGCACCAGCACAGCCACGCCGTATTGCTCGCTCAGCTGTTCCGCCAGCGTCTGAGCCGTTTCCCCGTCCGGGTCAGAGCTGTTGACCACGATGACAAAGGGCTTTCCCAGCTGCTGCAATTCGCTGATGACCCGCTCTGCTGCCGGGGCATAGGCCTCTTGGGGCAGCTCCCCGAAGCTGCCGTCCGTCAGCATCACCACACCAATGGTGCTGTGCTCCCGGATGACCTTTTCCGTGCCGGTTTCCGCTGCCTTTTCGAAGCTGACCGGTTCCTCGAACCAGGGGGTAGAGACCATGCGGGGGCCATCCTCATCCGCGAAGCCACGGGCGCCTTCCACCCCATAGCCCACGCAATCCACCAGGCGTACCCGGAACTGCAGGTCGGTCTCTCCGTTTTCCGCATCCCCCAGGCGAATCTCCACCGCCTCTGCCGGGATGAATTTGGGCTCCGCGGTCATCACCGTTCGCCCGGAGCCGCTTTGGGGCAGCTCATCAATGGTACGGCTGCGCTCATGGGCGTCTTCGATATTGGGAAGGACCAACGACTCCATGAAGCGCTTGATGAAGGTGGATTTCCCGGTGCGGACCGGGCCCACCACGCCCAAATAGATATCACCGCCAGTGCGCTCGGAGATATCTTTCAAAACATCAAAAGTTTCCACTCTTTTCCCTCCCTCGTTTTGCAGAATAAAAAAGTATGGAGCGCTGTTGTCAGCGTTCCATACTTTTTATGACGAGGCTGGGGCTTTTATGCCTGCAGGGCTTTCAGCCCAAAGATTTTAATTAAAATTAAGTACACCAGGGTAAACGAAACGAATCGGGGTACCCGCTTTCCTCATAATAGTTGTAGATTTTATCGTAAACATCCTCATAGAGCAGCTCGTCTTCCTGCCAGATGCGGCAGCGGACTTCTTCCCAGATCAGTTCTTTTTTCTCCCGGGCTTTGATGATGTCCCGATAGGGATAGGCACCCAAATACTGGTAACTCAACACGCTGAAGCTGCTCAATACAAAGCTTCTGGCCCGGTCAAGCTGGTCTGCATCTACTTCATCGGTGAAGAGGAAATCTACATAGAGACAATTATCCAGGAGATAGACCTGATGCTGCTCCAGCTGGGAAAGATTCCACTGCCGCGCATCCGTGAGCAGCTCCGTGGATTCCCCGGTATCTGTGAGCGCCAGCGCTCCGGCGGGGATTTCCAGCTGTGGGGCCTCGCCGAACTGGGGCAGAAGCAGGGCGGCTGCCAGCAGGATGAGGCAGATGGCAGCGGGGATGAGGAAATACCTGAATTTTGCTTTGTGGGTTTCCTGCATGTTCATGACCTCCTTTTGGGGATTCTCTTTCTCTTCGGGGATGACAAAGGGCTGCTATATGTATCTGAAAGCCCGCAGCGGCGAGCTGAGAACACAGGGATGGGAGGCTTTATTCCCAAAGCAGCTCCGCTTCTTCATCGGTGGAAGGCTCTTCTGCGGGCAGCTGGAGAATCGCAATCTCTTCCAGCAGCTGCTCCAGCGTTTTTCCGCTGATCTGATCCTCCAATTCCAACTCATCCAACAGATTTCTCTGCACACAGGTGACAGTGCGTCCACTCTCCGTCAGGCCGGTGCTGGTGGCCAGCTCCTCCCGCTCACTCCGGGGAAGGAAAAGATTGGAGCGCCATTCTGCGATCCCCTCCGCATCAAAAGCGATCACATAAGGCTCCACAGCCGGATAATAGATCCGCTCACTGGGGTTATAGGCTAGAAAGAGCAGCACTTTCTCCCCCGGAACCGGCTCCATATAAAATTCGGTAATCACTTCGATCACATAAGGATCATGCATGGTGGCCTCTTTGAGAATGACGCCGGTCTTCTCATCCAGGATCATATTTGTGATCTCCCCCTTGACCCGCCGCATATAGGGGATGTTCACGGTGATGCTGCCCGGCTCTACATCCCCTGTCAGGCACTGCTCCACGGTGAAGCTATAGCGGTGTCCCTCACAATAA
>JAFSHU010000135.1 GCA_017440145.1 Bacillota bacterium | reverse complement strand
GCAGAAGCAGGACCTGCCAGGGCAGCAGGATGCCATAAAAGAGCAGCAGAAAAGCAGCCGGAAGCAGCCAGAAGCCCCCGTTCAGCAGAGCAGCCCGACGATAGCGCCCCGGGTAAAAGGCACCCAGAGAGCAGCCGCCGCTCAAAGGCAGGGCCGCCAGCCACAGGCAAAATGGCAGGCGAAGATCCAAAACCAGCTGTCCCTGTAGCAAAAAGCCCAGCGCAGCAAGGCCCAGCCCCAGCAAAAAGGCAGGCAGAAGCAGAGCCCGAAGCAATCGTTTCATGCACATCCCTCCCCTACCATTCTATGCACGCGCCCACGAAAGAAAAACCGGGCTGCCAGCCCAAAGGCTTGGCCAAGAAAGAGGAAAAGGGCGGCCGGGCTTTCCATTGACAGGCTGCCAAATTTCGCTTTATAATAGAAGGCAAGACTTTCAAAGGAGAAGCATCCCGTGTCGCTTTCCACCACACATAAAAAAGCGCTGGCGACCATCAGCATCCTCTGCACCACCGCCATCTGGGGCGTGTCCTTCGTCATTATGAAGAACTCCATGGAGATCCTCACGCCGCTGTGGTTTCTGAGCTGCCGCTTCGGCCTGGCCTGCGTGCTTATGGCTCTGCTGAATTTTCCCAAGCTGAAGGGCATCCGCTGGAAAAACATGCTGGAGGCCTTTTCTATCGGCCTGCCTTTGGCCTTTGGCTACGCCATGCAGACCCTGGGCCTGACCCTGACCACAGCCAGCAATTCCGCCTTCATCACCGGCATCTATGTAGTCTTTATCCCCTTGATCGGCTGGCTTTTCACCAAAAAGCTGAAGGCAAGGCAGCTGCTCATTGCCATTCTGGCCTTCATCGGCCTGGCTGCCCTCTCTCTGGATGCAAATCTGCAGATCAATATCGGCGATCTGCTGGTGCTGGCCGGTGCGGTGGGCTATGCCGCGCATTTTCTGGTGCTGGATCATTACACCAAGCTCTATGACAGCCTGCTCATCAGCGGTTTGCAGATCTTCACCAGCATGATCCTGCTGGTCATCGCCGCACTGATCTTCGAGCCGCTGCCCACAGCCGCCAGCTTCCCGCCCACGGTGATCCATGCTCTGCTTTTCACTGCCGCACTGGGCACAGCCCTGGGCTTTCTGGTGCAGACCGTGGCGCAGAAGGTTCTGGAGCCCACCCCGGCTTCCATCCTCTTCACCTCTGAATCCCTCTTTGCCGCCTTCTTCGGCATGCTGCTGCTGAACGAGCGCTTCATCCCCCGGCAGGTGCTGGGCGGCGTCATCCTGATCGGCTGCATGATCGCCTCTGTGGTGGAGCCCAAGGCAGCTAGCAGGACAAAGCCAGGCACAAACTAAGCAGCAAGCGATCCCCCTCCTGCCGGAAGCGGGGCTGCCCGATCAGGGAAGCCTGGGGCTGGCAGCGCTGATACCAGGGGAATTGCCGGGAAACGCAGTATTCCTTCCTGTGGATCCGGCAGCGCTGGTCATGGTATTCCACACAAAGCCAAAGCTTCACTTCTATGCAAGCCGGGCTGATCCATTGCAGCTCTGCCACCTCTGCCCTTACCTGGCGGGTGCAGCTGCAGGGCGGCAGGCAAAGCTCCAGCTCCAGCTTCTTTTGGCCGGGGTCCTCTCCGCAGCCCTGCTGCCCCAAAGCATTCGCTCCGGGGCAGGGGTAGGAGGGGCAGTCCTTTCCGGGGCAGCTTCTCCCCGGGCTGGTCGGGCAGGGGTAGGCCGGGCAATCCTCGCCGGGGCAGTTTCTCCCCGGGCTGGTCGGGCAGGGGTAAGCCGGGCAAGGCATTTCCCGGGGCTGAACGCCAGGGCTTCTTCCCGGCTCCCGTCTGGGCTGCCGCTGGGGGATGGCGCTGCAAAACAGTGCCTGCCACATCCGGGGATCCGCCCAGCAAGGGGAAAAAGCCCACCAGAAGGGCAGCCAATCCCGCCGGGGGAAGCAGGGCTCCCCACAAACCCAGTGATCGGCTCCATGATGTCTCTGATACATACAAATCAGCTCCTTTTTCTTATGCAAACTTGGCCTACCACAATATATGCAAGCAAAGGGCCCGTGGTGGCAGAAAAAGGACTTGAACTTTTGCCAATTATCGGTTATACTATATAGGCTTTCTTTTGGAAGCATTTTGCGGGTGTAGCTCAATGGCAGAGCTCCAGCCTTCCAAGCTGGCTACGTGGGTTCGATTCCCATCACCCGCTCCACTTCATTTTGCGCCAATAGCTCAGCAGGATAGAGCAACGGACTTCTAATCCGTGGGTCGGGGGTTCGAATCCCTTTTGGCGCACCAGAAGGGGTACTGTCGTTGATATATCTCTATCAACAACAGTACCCCTTTATTTACATGGCTAACAATTTTAAATATCAGCTAAAATAATTGAGGAGCAAGGAGAGGTGCAGCAGTGATCCGCAAAAACAATTTGCTGCGCATCGTTTAAAAAGAAAGGATCGATCGCATGACCTTGGAAAACAAGCTGGGCATCCGCAATTCTGCCGAACTGGCACAAACAGAAGAAAAGATCAGCAAGGAAAAAGCCCTTGAGCTTTTCGAATCCGGTATGCTGGATGCCTTTCCCGTGGGGACTTTTCGCGGCCTGGCGCAGATCCATGCCTTCCTTTTTTCCGAAATCTACGATTTCGCCGGCAAGCTCCGCAGCGTGAACCTGACGAAGGGCGGCTTTCGCTTCGCGCCGGTGCTTTACCTGGAATCCGCCCTGGAGCAGATCGATAAAATGCCCCAATCCACTTTCGATCAGATCATCGAAAAATATGTGGAAATGAACGTAGCCCACCCATTCAGAGAGGGCAACGGACGCAGCGGCCGAATCTGGCTGGATGCCATCCTGAAAAAGGAGCTGCAGCTGGTGGTGGATTGGAGCCGGGTAGACAAAGAGGATTATCTGCTGGCGATGGAAAGAAGCCCCATCAAAGATATAGAAATCAAAGCGCTGCTAAAAACGGCGCTTACGGATAAGATCGATGACCGGGAAGTTTTCATGAAAGGGCTCGATGCCAGTTACCAATATGAGGGCTACAGCATCTATAAAACTGAGGAATTAAGCAAAAAGCACCGATAAAAAAGCGGGAGTGGAAATTCCACTCCCGCTTTGCTGCATCTATAGCAAAATCAACATCAAAATTAACGGATCTGGGTGCCTTCGGGGACGCTGTCATCCACAAAGATGACCTTGCAGCCGCAGGCATTGTTGGTGGCAGCCAAAAGCATGCCCTCGCTCTTCACGCCTGTGAGGCGGGCAGGCTCCAGATTGGCGATGACAATGATCTTCCGGCCTTCCAGCTGCTCCGGCTTATAATAGCCCTTCAGGCTGGAAACGATGACGCGCTTATCCTTGCCATCAAAGAGGGTCAGCTTATAATTGCTTCTGGCCTTGCGGATCTCCTGGCATTTCAAAATCTTGCAGACGCGCAGGTCGATGGCGTTGAACTGATCCAGCACCACGGTCTCCTTGAAATCCTCCACCGGATCCGGATCACCATAGACGATCTGCTCTTCCTCTTCCTCCACCGGCGCATTGGCTTTGGCTTCCGCCTCGATCTCTTCTTCCGTCTGGGGATAGGAGAAATCCAGCAGGTGCAGATAATCCGCCTTATCCAGGGCATCCAGGAAGAGGTAGAGGCGCGGCCCCTGCTCCCGATCCAGCAGCAGACGATAGACGTTCTTGAAGAAGGGCATCTGGATCTTCTTCTTTTCTTTTTCGTCGATCTCTTCCGTGCGGACTTCCAGCGGGACGGCGTAAATCATATTGCTGAGCTCTTCCAGGCTGTAATCCTGCTTGGAGAGGTTCTCATGAATCTTGGCGATCTCGGCCTTCTGCACATCGCTCAGGGTATTGTAGACTTCCCAGTTCCGCCAGCCCCGCAGACGATAGACCTGATCCGGCGCGCAGACCTCCAGCCAATATTTGGCCCGCTCCAGACGATCCTTGAACTGCTCATAGGTATAGGGCGTCTCGTTCTTCTGCAGAACGGTCTCCAGCAGGGGGACATCAAAATTCACCACAGAGCCCATCTGCACCAGCAGGCTCATGGGGACGGGCTGCACCTGGCGGCCCTTGATGAGGCAGGCATCCATGATGCCCTTCACCATATCATCGGCAGTGCCGTCCATATATTTGTTCAGCATACGGTCGAATTCGCCGTACTGCCGCAGAATGCCCTCATCAAAGCAGAAATCAAAGGCCTTCATGGGCTCGGTTTTGGCATAAAGCCAGAGGATCACTTCCGGCTGATAAATTTTCAGCAGGGCTTCCGGCGTCAGATTCAGACCGGAGGAACCGGACATCTTGCCGGTGGTGCCGCGGATGCCGATGAACTCATAGCCCTGGAAGATGGGGGGCTCATAGCCGAAGATCTCTTTGGAAACATCCTTACTGGTATCATAGCTGCCGTGGACAGAGGCATGATCCTTGCCGCCGGGCTCGAAATCCACGCCTTCATAGAGCCAGCGCATGGGCCAGTCCACTTTCCAGTTCAGCTTGCAGTTGAAATCGCTGCGGAAATCGAAGCTGCCCTTGTGGCCGCAGGCGCATTCGTATTCCGCCACCATGTTGTCCTCAGAAAGAGAGAGGATTTTGGTGGTATCCTTGCCGCAGTGGGGGCAATAGATGCTCACCGGGTAGAAATTGTTCCGTTCCTCCTCCGTGGCATCCTGGGTGCGGTGGCGATCCAGCACATCAAAGATCTCCTTACGCTTGGAGACTGCCAGCTGCACCAGCTCCGCATATTTGCCGCTGCGGTACATCTCAGATTGGTAGCGGTAATCCATCTCGATGCCGAAAGCATCCACAGAGCGCATAAATTCCTGCTCAAAATAAGCGGCATAGCTCTTTGCATCAGAATCCGCAAAGGGATTGGGCACATCCACATAGGGCATGCCCACATACTGCTCCATATCATCCCGCACCTTGGAAACATTCACGGGAATCTTCCGCAGGCGGTCATATTCATCCCAGCTGAAGAGCAGCTTTGCCTTTTTGCCCAGGCCACGCAGAGCCTGCACCACGAAATAGCTGGTGGCGATATCACGGAAATTGCCGATATGGATGGAGCCGGAGGGGCTGATGCCCGCGGCGCAGACGTATTCTTCTTTATCAGGCCGACGCTCGATGATCTGGCGGGCGATCGCTTCTGCCCAGTTCAACATAAAAAACACCTCACAGATAGAAAAAATAAAGCCGATGCATTCTGCCTCGGGATAAACTCCTATGTTGCAATATTTTAGCATACTCTGCTGGATAGTGTCAACGCTGGCTTTCTGCCGGACGGCCAGCCCCTGGGCAGCTATTTTTGCGGGGGCTGGACAGCCGGGCAGAGCGGTTCCGAAAGCCCAGGGGAAAAGCGCATTCCCCAAAAAGGGAACCATTTCTCCGCCCGGCCCGTCAAAAAGGCAGTGACTTCAGCTTATGCCAAAAATAAGGAGCTGCGCTTATGAAAAAATGGTCTCTCCTCATCCTCCTCTGCGGGCTGCTGGCGCTCTCAGCCTGCGGCACAGCCCCCGGGGATACCTCTGCCGTCCGCATCGATTACGGCGAATCCCAGCTCTACACCACAGCGGATCTGGATGCTGCCATTGCGGTGATCAAAGAGACCTTTTCCACCTGGCAGGGCTGCGTTCTGTATTCCCTAAGCTATGCAGGGGATGAAAGTGCAGCAGAGAACCTGGACTATTGCAACAGCCTGAGCGATGGACCGCTCTATACGGAATGCCTGGTCTTTGAATCCGCCTTCCGCTCTCCCCTTCGGGGCGGCGGCGCCTGGGCGGCAAACCGGGAGTACGAATGGAGCTGGTATCTGGCGAGAGAGGCCGGCGGCAGCTGGCAGCTGCTCACCTGGGGCTACGCCTGATCGAAAAACCTCTGCTCCTTTGTGGGCATTTTAGAAGTAAATCTCCCAAAGCAAAAAGCTCCCTCCGGAAGAATCGGAGGGAGCTTTTTGCTTTTGCTTTTTGCTTTTGCTTTTTGCTTTTGCTTCCGCCTCAGCCCCGGAGGAAGCCTGGGAGTCAAAAGCCGTTTGCAGGACGCTGCGCTCAGGGCTGAGCATTTGCACACGCCAAACGGCACCAGAAGCCGATCTTGCTCAGACAGGAGCATGGAGAAAGGAGATGCTCCACTAGAGCATGGCGCCCAGCTGCCCCAGATCATAGACCGGCGGACGGCAGGCGCCGCCCTGGCAGAGATAAAAGGCCGCAGCCTCCTTCGGCAGGGGGTAATCTGCCGTCAGGGGGACAGATTGGGCCAGGGCAGCCGCATTCTCCGGGGATTTGAACAGGGTATGCAGCTGATGCGCTTCCGCCAGCTCCCGCAGACCGCTGGGGGGCTGCTCCTCCCCAGAGACGCAGACCAACTCCTGACTGGGGTAGAGCAGCTCCGTCATGGCCAGCAGGGCGCAGCAATAGCCCGGCGGGTATTCCTCTGCCTGCCCTGCCAGAAAGGCCAGCTGATCCAAAGCCCGCTGCTGCCAGATCCCCTCCCCGCTGAGCAGGCAGAGCCGGGCCAGCACCAGGCCTGCCATGGAGTTGCCGGAGGGCATGGCCCCGTCAAAGACCTCCTTGGGGCGGGAGATCAGCTGCTCCCCATCATCCGCAGTCAGATAAAAGCCGCCATTCTCCTCATCCCGGAAATGCCTCTGTACCTGCTCCATCCAGTCCTCTGCCTGCTGCAGATGAGCCGGGTCAAAATCCGCGCTGTAAAGCTCCAGCTCTGCCCAGGAAAGGAAGGCATAATCATCCAGCTGCCCGGCATGGGCGGCCTCTCCATCCCGCCAGCGCAGCAGCAGGCGACCATTTTCATCCAGCATCTCCCGAAGCAGAAAGGCCTCTGCCTCCCGGGCGGCCTGCAGATACTGCTCCTTTCCGCTGAGGCGATAGGCCTTTGCCAGGGCGGCAATGGCCAGACCGTTCCAGGAGGCCAGCACCTTATCATCCCGGTGCAGGGACATGCGCTGCCGCCGGTATTCATAAAGCTTCTGCTTTTGGGCGGGCAGCTCCGGACATTCATCGGCATAGTCTGTGCTTTCCAGCAGATTGGGGATGCTCCCACCGGGGAAATTCCCCCGGCTGCTGATGTCATAGCGCGCACAGAAGCGCCGGGCTTCCTCTGCCCCCAGCAGCTGCTCCACCTCCTCCGGCCGGAAAAGGTAATAGGCCCCCTCCTGCCCTTCGCTGTCCGCATCCTGGGCGCAGAAAAAAGCCCCCTCCGGGCTGCGCAGCTCCCGCAGCATATAATCCAGCGTCCGCTCGGCGATCCGCAGATAATAACCCTCTCCTGTGCAGCGGAAGGCCTCCAGATAGGCATAGGCCAGCAGAGCATTATCATAGAGCATCTTCTCAAAATGAGGAGCCAGCCAGCGGTCATCCGTGGAATAGCGGGAGAAGCCGCCGCCGATCTGGTCAAAGATACCGCCGCGGGCCATCTGCCGCAGGGTCGTCTCTGCCATCTCCATGGCCTTCTCATCCCCTTCCTGCCGGGAATAAGCCATGAGGAAGAGCAGATTCTGGGGGCTGGGGAATTTGGGCGCGTGGCCAAAGCCCCCATTTTCCGGGTCAAAGCGGCGGCGAAAACTTTCCACCGCCAGGTGCAGCAGCTTGCGACTGGGTTCCGTGGAGAGATTTTCCTCGCTTCGGCGCAGGCGGCGGCTGAGGGTTTCCCCGGAGCGGATCAGCTCCTCCCGATCCGTCTCCCAGAGCTGGGCTGTCTGCTTCAGAAGCTCGATCAGCCCCGGCCGCCCGTAGCGGCTGCGGCGGGGAAGATAGGTCCCGGCCCAGAAGGGCAGCTGCTCCGGGGTGAGCAGCAGGTTCAGCGGCCAGCCGCCGGAGCCGGTCAGCGCCTGGCAGACCGTCATATACACGGCATCGATGTCCGGCCGCTCCTCCCGATCCACCTTGATGGGGACAAAGGAGGCGTTCAGAAGCTCCGCCACCCCCTGATTTTCAAAGGATTCCCTCTCCATCACATGACACCAGTGGCAGGTGGAATAGCCGATGGAAAGGAAGATGGGCTTTTCCTCTGCGCGAGCCTTGGCAAAGGCTTCCTCTCCCCAGGGGTACCAATCCACCGGGTTGTGGGCATGCTGCAGCAGATACGGCGATTTTTCATGGATCAAACGGTTTTCAGGCATGGTCCAAATCCTCCTGTGCTGGGTTATCGATCAAATTTCCCAGATGATCAAAGCGGGAGCCGTGGCAGGGGCAATCCCAGCTTTTTTCCTCCGGGTTCCATTCCAGCTGGCAGCCCAGGTGGGGGCAGTGTGCCTCCACCGCGTAGACCTGCCCCTGCTGGTTCTTATAAACGCCAAGCTTCTCCCCTTCCCATTCCACGATGCCGCCATGCCCCAGGGGCAGCGCCTCCACCGCAGCCCGGGGGCCTTCCAGAAAACGGCGTGCCAGGCCGCGGCTGGCATGGGCCACCTCCTTTGCCAGGCTGGGTGCAGCTGCGCCGGGACGAAAGCGCTGGGGAGAAAATACCTCCTGCCAGGGGCTTCCCCCCTGAAGGATCAGATCCCGCAGCAGCAGGGCAGAGACCATAGAGGAAGTCATGCCCCATTTGCGGAAGCCTGTTGCCACATACCAGTGGGGCTGCCCCAGACCGTAAGGGCCGATATAGGGCAGACCATCCAAGGTCATGCAGTCCTGTGCGCTCCAGGCCGCCACCTCCCGGCAGTCAGGCCAATAGCGCCGGGCTGACTCCCGCAGGCGCTGGTACTGCCCGCCCTTGCGGTTTTCCCCGGTGCGGTGCGCGCCGCCGCCCAGCAGCAAAAGCTCCCCGGCCGGACGGAAGGAGAGGCCATCCTCCTCCACCCCCAGGTAACAGCCCTTCAGCTGCGCCGCCCCGGAAAGGGCCAGCACATAGCTGCGTTCCTGATGCATCCGCAGAAAGTAATAGCCGGGTACATTCATAAAGGGGAAATGGGTGGCAAAGATGATATGCTCCGCGGTGATCGTTCCCCGCTCTGTGTGGGCCATTTCCCCCTCCACAGAGCGCACCGGCGTATTTTCATAGATCTCCAGCTCCTCGGCGATGGCCTCCAGAAAGCACAGGGGATGAAAGCGAGCCTGCCCGGAAAAACGCAGGGCAGCGGCGACC
Organism: Bacillota bacterium; assembly: GCA_017440145.1. GTDB lineage: Bacteria > Bacillota > Dehalobacteriia > UBA4068 > UBA4068 > RGIG3155. Next base: position 2,071 of record JAFSHU010000135.1, on the reverse strand, counting down.
GGGAAGGGCAGCTCCGTCTCCCGGACAAGCTCTGCCGGAAGCCCCAGGCTGCGGGCGGCCTCTGCCTCCCGCTCCAAATGTGCCGTTTCCGTGGCGGAATAAAGATAAGCCGGGCATTCCACCAGCTCACAGCCAATATTCTTCTTTTTTGCCAGCTCCCAATAGGCGGCAATGGCGCTCTGGTTCGCCTCCGCGTATTGCCGGGCCTTTTCCTCCCCCAGCCGCTCCAGCAGCTCATGATAGATCAGCCCATGCTGGGAAGTGAGCTTTGCTGTGGTGTTCTTTGTCTGCCCGCTGCCAATGCGGGAAGCTTCCACAACCACGGTCTTGAGTCCTGCTTCCTGCAAAAAATGGGCTGTCAGCAGGCCGGCCATACCGGCGCCGATCACCAGCGCATCCACCCGCATGGTCCCGGGCAGGGGCGGGCGGGGCGCCAGCTCTGTGCTTTGGCTCCAAATCGATGCAGCCATAGAATCCTCTCCCTCCGATAAATTCCGATAGTTTAGCATGAGTAAAAATGCGGAAAATATTCCGGATGCTTGCGGATCAGGAGGGTGGTAGGTATAATAAAAACAAAGCCCCATTCGGCTTTCTCTTCCTGCCGGGCTGGGCTGTTTGAGAGGCTCCGCTGCAGAAGGGGAGCAGCAAAAATGACTGATTTTTGACAGAGGGCTTGTCCGGAAAATCCCGTTGCGCCCTCCACCAGGCTTGAACCGGGCAGCCCTTTCCCCAGGGGAGACGCTGCTGCAGGGTGCTTTGCCGGGAAGGCAAAAATTGAGCTGAAACAAAAGACAGATGCGAATACAAACGCGCAGATGAGCGCGAAACAGATGCGAAACAGATGCAAAAAAGGAGGACTGCGGATGCAGCTTTTGGAAAAGGTATACGCCCTGGCAGAGCCCCATCTGGCCGGAAAAACCGTGGTGGATGGTGTGCTCGGCCTGAATTTTGTCGGGGTGCAGCTGGATGATGGCGGCTGCCACTTCATCACCCTGATGCGGGAAGCCCTGCCCCCCGGGGAACGCTGCGGCCGCCCCGGCCTGGCCATGCTTGGCCGCCCGGCTTCGGAGATCGGCCGCTGGGCGCTGGAGGGCGCGGATGATTTGCAGCGCAGCCTGGGCATGGCTGTTCTGAATGCAGCCTCCCCCTATTACCCCCGGGCAGAAGAAGCGGAGGAAAACCAGAAGGACGATGGCCTGCCCCTGCTGCAGCCGGGGGATACCGTGGGCATGATCGGCTTCATGCGGCCCTCCATCCGGCAGCTGCTGCCCCACTGTGAGCGCATGGTCATCTTTGACCGGGCCCAGGATCCGGAGCAGAAGCAGGCTCAGGAGCAGGAGCTGCTGGGGGAAAAGGCAGCAATCTACCCCATGGAGCGGCAGGCAGAGCTGCTGCCCCTCTGCGATGTGGTCATCATCACCGGCACCAGCATGGTGAATCATACCACGGAATACATCCTCTCCCACTGCGGCAAGGCCAGGGAAGTTCTGCTGAAGGGCTTCTCCTTCCCCTATTACCCGGCGGCCTACGCGGATACGCCCATCACAGCTCTGGGCTCGGTCTATTTCAATGCAGATGCCGCAGCCCTCTTCCGCCCCCTCTCCCTGGGCGGCGGCAAGGATCAGGTGATGGAATTCGCCCACCACTGCCAGACCCGCATCAAGTAAAAAGCAAAGCTTTCGCAAATGAGGCGCTTCTTTGGTTCCCTTCCAAAGGGGCGCTTTGCTTATGCCCGACTCGCGGCTGTCTGCTTCTCCGGGGAGGAAGGACGCTCTCTTCCGGGGCGGAGAAAAGCAGACGCTGCATTTTTCTGCTGAAATTCTTTTCAGGCTGAAATTCTTTTCAGAAGAAAGCCTTTCCCTGCGAGGGAAGCCAAAGCCCTGTGCAGAATTTATATAGTGTATGTTTTCTGCTCTTTAGAGGAGCGGGCTTTTGCCTGCTGCCGCTCTGCCTTTGCGACAAATTTTCATTCTGCCATAGCAGGGAACGAAAGCATATGGGAGAATATTATATAAATAGGATAAGTTTGGAAATAAAATGCTGCTCTGGAGGTGGCAAACATCGGTATCTC
>JAFSHU010000134.1 GCA_017440145.1 Bacillota bacterium | reverse complement strand
GGCTGCCTTCGATTTCCGGCAGCTCCTCCCTGTCATTGCGAGGAAGCTTTTGCTGTGGAAATACGAAGTATTTTCCAGCAAAACAACGTGGCAATCCTAAAAGCAGGGCCGCGATCTTTGGGGAAAGCCGAAAGCAGGCAAGCCGCCGCTTTTTTAGAAAAAGCGGCTCCAAAAACGCTTCTTTTTGGCTGGCTGCCTTCGATTTCCGGCAGCTCCTCCCTGTCATTGCGAGGAAGCTTTTGCTGTGGAAATACGAAGTATTTTCCAGCAAAACAACGTGGCAATCCTGAAAGCAGGGCCGCGATCTTTGGGGAAAGGCGAAAGCAGGCAAGCCGCCGCTTTTTTAGAAAAGCGGCACCAAAAACGCTTCTTTTTGGCCTACTGCCTTCGATTTCCGGCAGCTCCTCCCTGTCATTGCGAGGAAGCTTTTGCTGCGGAAATACGAAGTATTTTCCAGCAAAACAACGTGGCAATCCTGAAAGCAGGGCAGCGATCTTTGGGGAAAGCCGAAACGCTTCCAAAACTGTCCACTTTCCACTCTCAACTGTCAACTGCATTCGGGCTTAGAGCAGATTTTCCAGATCAAGAAAGGCCTTATCCCGGGGGAGGAAGCAGCCCCGGGGGCGTTCCTCCAGCAGGGCGCCACGGTCAAGCAGCAGCTTGCCCCGGAGCAGCACGGAAAGGACGCCGCCCTTCACCCGCCGATCGGCATAGGGGCTGTAATCGCTGCCGCCGTGGCTGCTGAGGCTGTGGGGGGGCATTTCCCCATCATAGATGACAATATCCGCATCGGAACCCGGGGCCAGCACGCCCTTTTTCGGGTAAAGGCCAAAGATGCGGGCCGGATTGGTGGAGCAGACCGCTGTCAGCCGCTCGATGCTCAGCAGACCCCGGCTCACTCCGTAATGATAAAGCAGATCCAGACGATGCTCCGCACCGGGAATGCCCGGCGGGCAATCATGGAAATTCCATTTTTCATCCGGCCGGGGATTTTCCTTCTCGGCCAGGGTATAGCTGTAATGATCGGAGGCCAGGCACTGAATGACGCCCCCGGCCAGTGCAGACCAGATGGCCTGCGTATCGGCAGGGCTGCGCAGAGGCGGCTCCACCACATATCTGGCGCCGGCGTCCCCCTGGGCGCAGCAGCCGCTGTTCAGCAGCAGGTAATGAGGGCAGGTCTCCGCATAGATGTTCTGCTGGCCTCTGGCCCGGGCAGCGCGGATCTGCTCCAGGGATTCCCGGCAGCTGATCTGCTGGATATAAACCGGCGCATCCCCTGCCGCCGCGGCAGCGGCCAGAGCCTGGGCCACAGCCTGGGCCTCGGTGAGATTGGGCCGGGAAATGGCATGGAAATAGGGGCTGCTGAGATGATTGTTCTGCATCAGCCTTTGCAGATTGGCGATGGCCTCCCCGGATTCCGGGTGGATGCAAAGCAGCTGGCCCGCCGCAGCGCTGCAGAGGAAGATTCGGGAAAGATCCTCCGTCTTCAGGGCATGGGGGCCGCAAAGAGAGGCGTTCAGGCTGCTGAGCCCGGCTTCCTCCATGGCTTTCAGCTCATCCAGAAAATCCGGGTGAAAGCCCTGAAAAAGACTGTGGAAGCCATAATCCGTGTAGCAGTGGCCCTCTGCCAGCTCCCGGCAGGCGGAAAGCTGCTCCAAAAGGCTCGTTTCCCCCTGGGGATCCGGCTCCTCCAGAATGCTGGTCACCCCGCCGAAGAGGGCGGCGCGGCTGCCCTGCAGCAGCTCCACCGCCGGGTCAAAGCCCTCCCTCATTTTGCTGAAGTGCGTCCGGGCATCCACCAGACCGGGCAGCAGGTATTTCCCCTCCGCATCCAGGGTGATGGTGCTTTGCTCGGGGATTTCCTCCGCGATCTGCATAATTTTTTCCCCGGTAACGGCCAGATCCCCCAGGATCGTGCCACAGGGCGTAACGATCATTCCGTTTTTGATGATCAAATCAAACATAATGGGCCTCCTCTGTTTTTTCACACGGAGTACGCCAGCAGAAACGAAATCAAAAAGCTTACTATATTATAATCCATTTTCTATTATAACGGAGGCCGCCGCAAAAGGCAAATCTTTTTGCCGATTCTCTTTTAAAAAAAGATTGACAAGCGGATTTTTGGGTGCTATAATATCCAACGTCAGCTTTGCTGATCCAAGTGGTCTGCGGGGTGTACCTGCCGACGTAGCTCAATTGGCAGAGCAGCTGATTTGTAATCAGCAGGTTGCGGGTTCGAGTCCCATCGTCGGCTCCACTTTTCAATCCACCGCAAGCCGGACAAATAAATTCCATATGGAGAGGTTCCCGAGTGGCCAAAGGGAGCAGACTGTAAATCTGTTGGCACCGCCTTCGGTGGTTCGAATCCACCCCTCTCCACCAGAAATCCTTCACGCGAAAGTGTGGAGGATTTCTACTTTTTCCCTCTTATTTTTTCACTGTTACATATTCCAGCACTAAGCAAAGCCCCCTCCTTCTATGATGGGGGCGGCCCTCTCCGCCTTCGCTGCGCCCGCTACGCTCAGGCACCTCTCCCAAGGGGAGAGGCAAGCAGGCAGG
>JAFSHU010000133.1 GCA_017440145.1 Bacillota bacterium | reverse complement strand
CGGGGGCAATATCCGTGACGATGGGGCCCAGCACATAGAAGGGCGCGCCCATGCAGATGCTCTGCTGCAGCTTCATATTGGCTTCGATCTGATCCAGCGGCACATGGCCGGGGCCTTCCACCATCACCTGCACATCCTTCTCCCAGGCGCGCTTGGTCAGCTCGCCCAGGCGCACCAGCTCCTCGATCTGGCAGACATCGCTGGCATCCGCCAGGCAGCCCGGGCGGCAGGCATCCCCCAGGGAGATGGTCACATCGTATTCCCGGCAGATCTCCAGAATCTCGTCGAAATACTCGTAGAAGGGGTTTTCCTCGCCGGTCATGCTCATCCAGGCAAAGACCAGAGAACCCCCGCGGGAAACGATGTTCATTTTCCGCTTGTGCTTCCTGATCTGTTCGATGGTTTTCCGGGTGATGCCGCAGTGCAGGGTGACGAAATCCACCCCATCCTCTGCGTGCAGGCGCACCACATCGATGAAATCCTTTGCCGTCAGGGTAGCCAGATCCCGCTGGTAATGGATGACGCTGTCATAGACCGGCACGGTGCCGATCATGGCCGGGCATTCGCTGCTCAGCTTTTTGCGGAAGGGCTGGGTGTTCCCGTGGGAGGAAAGGTCCATGATGGCCTCCGCGCCCATTTCCACCGCAGCCATGACCTTCTGCATCTCCACATCATAATCCTTGCAATCCCGGGAAACGCCCAGGTTCACGTTGATCTTTGTCCGCAGCATGGAGCCCACGCCGTTGGGATCCAGGCAGCTGTGGAGGCGGTTGGCGCAGATGACCACCTGGCCCTTTGCCACCAGATCCCGAATCTCCTCTTCGCTTCTGTATTCTTTTTTGGCCACAGCCTGCATCTCTTTGGTGATGATGCCCTTTCTGGCTGCTTCCATCTGGGTTTTGTATTCTCTCATTGTTTGATTTCCTTTCTGAAAAAGATGAGCCTGAAAAAGACAGGCCTGAAAAAGGCAAAGCAGAAAAGACTGATCCGAAAAGATCAGTCTGAAAAGACAGCTCTGCGAAGGGAAGGGCTATTCCGCGCTTTCGGCAAAGCGCCCCTGCAGATCAAAATTGTGCTGCATGGGGCCGCTGCCCTTGCCCAGATCCAGCATGGCAGCCAGCGCGCCGGAGATATAGTCCTTTGCCCGCTGCACTGCTTCCTCCAGAGAAAAGCCCTTTGCCAGGTTCGCCGCGATGGCGCTGGACAGGGTGCAGCCGGTGCCGTGGGTGTTCGGGTTTTCGATGCGCTTACCCCGGAACCAGCGGGCTTCCCCCTCTGCGTAGAGCAGGTCGTTTGCATCGCTGATGCTGTGTCCGCCCTTCAGCAGCACAGCGCAGCCGTTTGCTTCGCTGATCTGCCTTGCGGCTGTCTGCATATCTTTTTCATCCAGGATAGACATACCGGACAGAATCTCCGCCTCGGGAATGTTGGGCGTAAGCAGCTTTGCCATGGGCAGCAGCTCTTCCATCAGGGTGCTGATGGCATCACTTTTCAGCAGCCGGGAGCCGCTGGTTGCCACCATCACCGGGTCGACGACGATATTTTCCGCCTGATACTGCCGGAGCTTCTGCCCGATGCAGCGGATCAGTTCCGCGGAGGAGACCATCCCGATCTTGACCGCATCGGGGCGGATATCCGTAAATATCGCGTCCAGCTGCTCTGCCAAAAAGTCCGGAGAGATCTCCGAGATTGCTGTGACGCCGGTCGTGTTCTGCGCGGTGAGTGCGGTGATCGCAGTCATAGCGTAGACACCATTCATGGTCATGGTTTTGATATCTGCCTGAATGCCGGCGCCTCCGCAGGAATCGCTCCCTGCGATTGATAATGCTGTTCTCATCTTTTTTACTTCCTTTCGATCAAAGATTTCTCTTATCAGGCGATTTTTGTCAGAAGCTTTCTTTTGCTTTCCGCAGAGGGCAGCAAAGCGCAGGCTTTGGCAGGGGATTGTTCCTTCCCGGATGACCTCAGCCTTTTACTTGCAAGCCCTGCGCAGGGCCTTTCGCTGCTACCCCGCATCGGGGAGCAGGCGTTCTGATAAAGGCTTTCTTCTGATAAGAGCTTTCTCTGCAGGGGCGCGTTCCCCGGCGCTTTTCGGAAAGCAGCCGAAAGAAGAAAAGCCCTTCTGCAGAGATTTGAGTAGAGATGTTTGATACAGGCATTATTTTTATGCGCCCCTTTGGCCTGGCCATTGGGGCCGGCGACAGAGAGTGGTGCCCCCGGTCTGCCGCCTGAAGGCCTCGGCTAAAGGGCCGAGGCAAGCTTCCAGAATCGTGAAAAATCCAAATAAGAGTCTATGTAAATATCCGCCAGCTGCCGCAGGGCTTCTGCCTGGCTTTCGTGGCGATCCGCCACGCCGCAGAGCAAAAAGCCGTCCTTCTTCGCGGTCTGCCCGGCGAAAAGCGCATCCTCAAAGACCAGCGTTTGCTCTTTTGCCGTCCCCAGATGCTCCAATGCCCGGCGATAGATCAGGGGCTCACTCTTGCCCACCCCCACCTCGCCGCTGGTGAAAATTTCCGAGAAAAAGCCCAGCAGGCCGCAGCGTTCCAGGGCTGCCTCCACCAGATAGCGATCCGTGGCGGTGGCGATGCACATCCGCAGGCCCTTTTCCTGCAGGCGGCTGAGAAAATCCTTCAGCCCCGGCTTGGCCTGCACCACCTCCCGGTACTGCTGCTCCACCCGGGCATTCACCCCGGCGATGATCTCCTCCACAGAGAGAGGAACACCGTAATGCTCCCGGTAATAGCAGGCGGATTGGTAGAGACTGAAGCCCTTAAAGGTCTCGGTCAGGTTTTCCTTGGGCAGATAGCCCAGGGAGCGGAGGTAGCTTTCCCCCATGCCGGCCCAGAGGGACATAGAATCCAGCAGGGTGCCGTCTACGTCAAAAATAGCCCCCTTCAGCATGGCTGGACCAGACCTTCCGCTGTGTTCCGCAGGGCCTCCGCCGCAGCGCGGATGTCTGCCGCGCCAAAAAGGGAGGAAACCACCGCGATCCCGGCCATGCCGCCGCCCCGCAGCTCCGCTGCGTTCTCCAGCGTGATGCCGCCGATGGCCACTGCCGGGATGGAAACAGAGCCGCAGATCTCGCCCAGCTGCTCCCGGCTGATGCGGATGGCCTTTTGCTTGGTGGGAGAGGGGAAAACCGCCCCCACGCCCAGGTAATCCGCACCGGCAGCCTCTGCTGCCTGTGCCTGCTCCGGGGTTTTGGCGGTGGCGCCGATGATGAAATCCCGGCCCATTTTCTGCCGGATCTCCGCTACGGAGATGTCCTCTATGCCCACGTGGATGCCGTCGGCGCCGCATTTTTCCGCCACGGAGAGATCGTCATTGATGATAAGCGGCACATTGTATTTCCGGCAGAGCGCCCTGACCTCCAGCGCCTCTGCCACGAATTCCGCCTCCGGCATGTCCTTTTCCCGGAGCTGCAGGATGCTGACGCCGCCCTGCAGGGCAGCCTCCACCTGGGAAAGGAAGCTCTGCTCCCCCACCCAGGCCCGGTCTGTTACTGCGTATAAAAGCAGCATTTCTTTTTCAAATTTCATGGTTTTTCTCCTCAAATGCAGCCAGGTATTCCTGCACATTTTCGCAGCGCATGGCCCCGCTCATGATGCAGGCGCCCCTGGCCCCGGCCTGCCGCACTGCCCCCATGTTTTCCGGGCTGATGCCGCCAATGGCATAGACCGGGATGGAGACCGCCGCGCAGACTTTCTCCAGAAAGGGGATGCCCCGGCCGGGCAGACCCTTTTTGCAGTCCGTATCGAAGATATGCCCGGCTGTGATGTAGCTGCAGCCCAGGCTTTCTGCCTCCCGGGCCTCTTCTATGGAGTGGCAGGAAGCGCCCAGCCGGGAAAAGCTGCGCTTCTCCCCTTCCGGCAGCTGCCGCAGCAGGGGCAGGGGCAAATGCAGGGCTTCACAGCCCAGCGCCTTCGCCGCTTGGGGGAAGCTGTGCAGGATGCAGAGCGTGCCTGCCTCCCGGCAGCGCTGCAGGACTTCTCCGGCCAGCGCCAGATATTCCTCCTCCGGCAGATCCTTTTCCCGGAGCAGGATGCCTGCGGGCTTTGCCTCTGCCAGCTTCCGGATGCGAAGCAGGAAATCCTCCGGGCAGAGCAGGCGATTGCTGATGCACAGAATATCAGACATAGAGATAGTCGTTCAGGACGGGCTGCAGGCCTTCCTCGGCAATATCCTGATACATCCGCTCCAGGCTGCGGTCGTCATCGATCTCGAACTGCTCATCGCCCTGGGCCGCCTGGCTCTCCTTTCCGCTGTACTTGCTTTCGTGATCCCCGATGCCGGTGGAAACCCCGGCAGAGACCTTTGTGGCAGCGATCTTCACGATGCCGTTCCGGAAAGAGGCACTCTCCCGGGAGGAAACGGTGATGCCCACAAAGGGCAGGAAGATGCGGTAGGCGCAGATGATCTGGCAGAGCTGCTTTTCATGCACATCCAGGGGATTGATCTTCTCATTGTTGATGATGGGGCGCAGTCTGGGGCAGGAAAGGGACATCTCCGCATGGGGATATTTCCGCTGCAAGAAGTAAACGTGCAGGGCGCTGGCCAGCGCATCCTTCCGGAAATCGGAAAGCCCCAGCAGTGCGGAAAAGGCCACGCCGCGCATGCCGCCCCGCAAAGCCCGCTCCTGGGAATCAAAGCGATAGGGCCAGACCCGCTTATGCCCCAGCAGGTGCAGGCTTTCGTATTTGTCCCGGTCATAGGTCTCCTGAAAGACCGTCACATAGTCCGCGCCGCATTCGTGCAGGTAGCGGTATTCATCCGTATTCACGGGGTAGATCTCCAGCCCCACCATGCGGAAATATTTCCGCGCCAGCCTGCAGGCTTCCCCGATGTAGTGCACATCGCTCTGCCCGCGGCTTTCCCCGGTGAGGATGAGAATCTCCTCCATGCCGCTTTCCGCGATGATCTGCATCTCATGCTCGATCTGCTCCATGCTGAGCTTCATGCGCTGAATGTGATTGTAGCAGTTGAAGCCGCAGTAGACACAATAATTCTCGCAGTAATTGGCGATATAGAGGGGGGTGAAGAGATAGACCGTGTTGCCGAAATGCTTGCCCGTCTCCAGCCGGGCCCGCTGGGCCATCTCCTCCAGGAAGAGTTCCGCTGCCGGGGAGAGCAGGGCCTTGAAATCCTCGATGGAGCAGCTTTCATGCTCCAGTGCGGCCTTCACATCCCGGGCTGTGTATTTGCTGTAGTCATAGCTATCCATATGGGCCAGCACATTGGCGCAGACATCGGATTCGATCTGCTCCATGCCGGGCAGGTATTCCATATGGCTTTTGCGAAAGGCCGGGTCGGTTTCCAGCCGGTGTTTTTTCTCCAATGCCTCCGGGGAGAGATACTGGGAATCCACAAAAAATTGATTTTCCATGGCAGCGCTCCTTAATCCCGCAGGAAGCCGGTGAGCGGGTCAGAGGCAGAAGCGCCCCGGCTCAGCACCCGTCCCAGGCCGGAGAGATAGGCCTTTCGCCCGGCTTCGATGGCCTGACGGAAGGCGGCTGCCATCAGGGGCAGATCCCCGGCGGTGGCCAGTGCGGTGTTTGCCATGATGGCGGCTGCGCCCATCTCCATGGCCTCGCAGGCCTGGGAGGGACGGCCGATGCCTGCATCCACGATGATGGGCAGGTCGATCTCATCGATGAGGATCTGGATGAATTCCCGGGTGGCCAGCCCCTTGTTGGAGCCGATGGGGGAGGCCAGGGGCATGATGGTGGCGGCGCCGGCATTCACCAGGTCACGCGCCACATTCAGATCCGGGTACATATAGGGCATGACCACAAAGCCTTCCTTTGCCAGGATCTCCGTGGCTTTGATGGTCTCCTGATTGTCCGGCAGCAGGTATTTGGAATCCCGCATGATCTCGATCTTCACGAAGTTGCCGCAGCCCAGCTCCCGCGCCAGGCGGGCGATGCGGACTGCCTCCGTGGCGTCTCTGGCGCCGGAGGTATTGGGCAGCAGGGTGATGCCCTCCGGGATGTAATCCAGGATGCTCTCCTGCTCTTTGGTATTGGCCCGGCGCACAGCCAGGGTGATGATCTCCGCCCCGGCATCCCGCACAGCGGCTTCGATCAGGTTCAGGGAGTATTTCCCGGAGCCAAGGATAAAGCGGGAGTGGAATTCCTGCCCGCCCAGCTTCCATGTATCAGTCTGCATATGCTTTTCCTTTCTTCCCGTGCATTCTATGTGATGCGTTCTATAATAACTATCGCGATAAATATCGCGCCTGCTGTTTTGCCTGTTTCTGTTTCGTACCGGCCTAGGCTTCCTCCAGCCCGGCCAGGAGCCGCAGCACCAGCAGCGCCTGCTGCGCGCCGCAGAGCATGACCCGGGGCGCGAAGAGGCCGCTCCCCTCCTCCACCTGGCTGTGTCCATCCCCGCAGAGATAGAAGCGCTTTGTGATGCGCCGGCTGCGGATGGCATTGCCGGAACCCAGGCCTGCCATGCCGGAGGCTGCCACCAGATAGGCATCCGGCAGCCGTTCCAGAACGGCGTTTGTGAGCATGGCCTTTGCCTCTGCATCGTCAAAGGCCTCGCAGATGATCTCCGCCCCCCGGAGCAGCTCCTCCAGGTTTTCCTCTGTGATGCGTTCACTGTGGCATTCCAGCTGAATATAGGGGGAGATCTCCTTCAGGTTCTCCGCCAGGGCTTCCGTTTTATAAAGGCCGATCTGGCTGGCCTTATACTGCTGCCGGTGCAGATTTGTGATGTCCACCCGGTCAAAATCGATGAGGATGAGCTTCCCCAGGCCTGCCCGGGCCAGGGCGATGGCGATGTTGGAGCCCAGCCCGCCCAGGCCGCAGACGGCTACCACCGCCTGAGAGAAGCGCTGCTGCAGCGCCTTACCGTGGCGAGCCTCCAGGGCCAGCTGCATTTCTTCCTTTGTGGGCAGCAGATCAACCACCCCCCACGAAGCTGACGATCTCGATGCTGTCTCCATCTGCCAGCAGGGTCTCGGCATAGAGCGCCTTGGGGACGATCTCCCCATTTCGCTCCACGGCGATGCGCTTTGGGTCATAATCCGTGCCTGCCAAATATTCCGCCAGGCTTTTTCCGGCCAGATCCAGGCTTTCTCCGTTAATTTTCAGCATAAATTTTCCTCCGCATAAAACAAAACAGGGGCCTGCCGATTTGGCAGCGCCCCACGCAATACGCATATTCTCAGGCATCCCTACGTTGGCATTATCCAAATCAGGTTATCGGTCGAAGGTCACACCTTCCTCTCAGCCTGTCGCACAAGCTCCCGCATATTTTGCATACAGCTTTATTATAATCCCATTTCCCACGGGATGCAAGGGCTTTCCCAAAAAGAGCGGCATTTCGGCATAGCTTCCAATCTGGGATAGCCACAAAAAGCCGGAGTATTCAGGCACAAATTTTTGCTTGCCCGGTGAAAAAGTTTTTTGGTAAAATAATCAGGCACATAAAAATAGAAACAGGCGCGTAAAATGGTTCAGCGCAGATCTTCGGATCTGCGTTTTTTTGTGGCCGCGCCCGAAAAAGGAGTGGAATCCATGGAATTTTATCAAAAGCTTCCCCGGAACAAAAAGGAATTTGCCCTCTTTATGGCTGTGATCTCCATCATCTCTGTGAACATTATCGCCCCGCTGATCACCTGCTTTGAGTTTGGCTTCCGCCTGGCAGTCTGGGCTAATGTGCTGCAGGTGCTACCCTTCATCTGGCTCAGTGTCATCGGGCTGGTGCTGCTCACCTATAAACCGGCGGAATGGCTCACCGGGCGCATCGTGGCAGAAGGAGACAGCTTCCGGGCGCATGTCCTCATCAATATTCTTTGCAGCGTCCTGCTGATGTCGGTTTTCCTGACGGTGATCGGCACCTGGATCGGCAGCCGCCGGCTAAGCTGGGAGCCCATTTTACTCTTCTTCCACAAATGGCCCCGTAATTTTGCCATTTCCTTTGGGGTAGAGGCATTGATCGCCCAGCCCATCGCCAGATGGGTCATGGCTCGGCTCCATGCCGCCCAGGATCGCAGGCAGGCCCAGGCAATGGTCTGATATGAGCAGTGCTTATCCATAAAAAAGAGCAGGCAGCGAAAAAGGCTGCCTGCTCTTTTTGTGCGCTATTCAACTGCACTTTTCTTCCCGAAATGCGGAAAAGAAGGCTTGCTGCAAAAGCTTATTTTGCGTTGGGGAAGAAGAGGGCTTCGCCGTACTGATCCACGCCAAAGGTGCGGACGATTTCCTGTGCTTCATCGCCGGTCAGCCATTCGATGAAATCAGCGGCGTCTTCGGAATTGATGTTTTTCAGCATTTCCGGGTTGCAGGGGATCAGGGTGATGTAATTCAGCATGATCTCATCATTTTCGTGCAGGACTTCCAGATTGTTCAGGGCATCCCGGTTGGTGATGACGGTGGCGCGGTCGATGATGGTGTAGGCGCTCTGTTCATCGGTGTAGAGCAGGGTGGCTTTGTTGCCGCTGCTGCCCTTTTCGTAGACTTCGTACCAGTCACCGGCGGGCTCCATGCCGGAATCAGCCCAGATCTCGACTTCCTTCACATGGGTGCCGGAATTGTCGCCGCGGCTGATGAATTTGCTCTGGGTATCGCTGATCTTTTTCAGAGCTTCGCCGATATTGGCAGAGCCCTTCACGCCTGCGGGATCCTCAGCGGGGCCAACCAGGACATAGTCGTTATACATGAAATCGATGCGTTCAGTGCCGTAGCCTTCAGCAACGAACTGTTCTTCCAGGGATTTGGCATGGACGATGACCATATCGATGTTGCCGCCCTTTGCGGTCTCGATGGCTTTGCCGGTGCCGCGGGCCAGGTAGCGGATGGCGATTTCCGGATGCTCAGCGGTGTAGGCATCGATCAGTGCATCGATGATACCGGCATCCACGGGGCCGATGGTGGTGGAAAGCAGAATGCCTCTGGCAGGCTCAGCAGGCTCTTCTTCCACGGGGGTGGCATCTTCAACAGCATCAGCAGCATCTTCCACGGGGGCGGGATCTTCCTGGGGCAGCTCGGTGCCGCCGCAGGCGCTGAGCAGCAGGGCTGCCATCAGCAGGGAGACAAGCAGAAGAGAAAGTTTTTTACGCATGTTCATTCTCCTTAAATAAGTATAATGTTAAAGCCGACTACTATCATAGCACAAAAAAAATCGCTGTCAATTCCTTCTGAGGTAGGAATAATTATGGGAATAATTGGGGTATTTTCCGCTGGCGGGGAGCGTTTTGCACCCCCGGCTGCGCCAGCCCGAAAGCAGTCCCGCAGTCTTCGGTAAAAGCGTGGCTTACGGCAAAAAGCCAGCAGCGCCGGCTGCCTGGCGGAGGAGCAAAAAGCCCGGGAGGATTGCAAAACGAAAAAGACCGATCGATCCGGATACGCTTGTATCGGAACGATCGGTCTCATTTGCGAAAGAGCAGTATAACGGTGCGCAAAGGTAGGTAAGAAAAGCAAAAAGGTGCGTAACCGTACTGTTCGACAAATTGGAATTTACTATCTTAACCATAGTATTTATCGATTCCACCGAACCCGACAATTAATTTTCCGTCGTGAGTCTTTTTAATAAAGCTTTCAAGGCGCTTATTGAACTCGTCGGGACGTTTCCTTGCCGCGTCAATATAAGCAATACGAATGCGCTTGTATGGCTCGGACAATTTCTCATAGTTTTCCCATGCAACGGCATCCGCTTTTATGGTTGCGAGTATATCGCATGGAAAAACATACGGCGCACGAATCAATGGTAAAACACTATCTCTAATGCTTGGATGGAGCATTCCTTGTTCGTCGAGCCAAATCAGTCTTTCTATGTTGGGGCGCGAATACGGACTACCTTTCTTTCTCGGTGTAAATCGCTGTGCGCGATGCGTAGG
>JAFSHU010000132.1 GCA_017440145.1 Bacillota bacterium | reverse complement strand
GTCTCCATAATTCTTGCCCTGATCTTCTTTGGCATCCTGACCTGGGTAATCGGCAATGGGATCAGCTCCGTGGCCTCCAGCCCGGAGGAATTTGTTGCTTACATCCGCTCTTTTGGCTGGGCCGGGGCCCTGGTCATGCTGGGTTTTCAGGTTCTGCAGGTCTTCATCGCCCTGATTCCCGGTGAGGTTGTTGAAATCGCAGCTGGCTTTGCCTTTGGCCCCATCGGCGGAACATTGCTCTGCCTGTTTGGGATCAGCCTTGCCTCTGTCATTATTTTTTTGCTGGTCAAAAGATGGGGCCGGCCTTTGGTGGAAATTTTTGTCTCCGCAGAAAAGCTCGACCAGCTCCGTTTTTTAAACGACGAAACGAAAATCGTCCCCCTGCTCTTTTTGCTTTATTTTATTCCTGGCACCCCCAAGGATGTGCTGAATTATTTCGTTGGTTTGACGAAGCTCCGTTTGGGCCAGTTTCTGGGGATCAGCCTCACCGCCCGTATTCCCTCCATCATCACCTCTACGGTAGGCGGCAGCTTCGTCAGCAGCGGAGACTATATTGGAGCAGCTATCGTTTTCACAGTTACCGCGCTCGTAAGTGCAGCAGGCATAGTTACATATAACCATATTGTTAAAAAACGGGCACTGAAAAAGCAATAGCCCAAGATTACGATTTATTTGTTTTCTTTTAATATTTTTCATTCTCCATAAATTGACAATATATTTGCAGCATGATAAAATTATTTATATCTTTTGTGTGCTTTATACTAAGGCAAATATATTTAATTTTTACGGAGGATGCGGATATGAAAAAGCGATTTATCCTGTATCTGGCTTTGGTCTGCTTTTTTGTTCTGAGTGGCTGCCGGAATTCACTTTCTGATCCTCCTGCTGTGCAGGAGGTACCGCCAGCCCTGCAGGAAGCAGAAAACCTCGCCGAAGATGACAGCGAAACAGAAGCAACTGCAGAAGAGACGGAAAAGCTAAACGCGCTTTTGGAAAGTCTTGCAGATGGAGATCCAGCCTTAATGGGCACACTGTTTCTGGATGATGGCGCTCAGATCGGTCCGTTTGGAAAGGAATTTTCTGTCCGTATGGTGAGGGCCCTGGCTCATCCCACTTGGGAAATAGTGAAAAATATGGAAGCCCCATCTGATTCTGCAGTGCTTCGGCTTTGCACGGAGGACGAAAATTGGGCGCTGCATGTCTATGAGGAAGCAAATCTTCTAATGATGGTTCAAGAAGAAGAATCTTTTCTCTTTACGACGGAGCTCTCCCCTGCTGAGTGGGAAACGAATATCTGGAACAGGGTACGCAACTGGTTTGATGAATGTGAGTTTACTGCCCTGGGTGGAGGTTGGACGGAAATACAAGATGGAAAGTCGGTTAACAAAAGCTATGTGATTCCCGATACCGGCCAGAGCTTTCTGGAAGCCGCACAGGAGGCTGTGCAGGCTGTTGATAATATTCATTTGCAGGCAAGCAGCGGCAGCAAGGAATGCTATACTTACATACGCAGCCTTGTTTCCTTTGCGGAAGCCGCGACCACCGGCTTTCGTAAAAATGGAAGGATTGGAGACAATACCTATTGTATTCTGATAGAAAGAATCCTTGTGCCGGAAAATGACAGAGCCGCCTTCTGGGCCGTGGCCGGAGAATATACCGGTGATGACCCCGATGTTCCCGAGAGGGCTTTGTGCAATCAGCTTTGCGGGTATGTCTCGCAGGAAGCAGACGGCTGGCATGTTCAGGTCGTGGGAACCGGCTGGTAATCCCGAATCCTTATCCTAAAACACGCAAAAACCCCGCCCCGGAAATTCCGGGACGGGGTTTTCTATGCCCAGAGTGAAATTTTTATGAAAAACCTTGATCCTACCAACCAAAGTGGCGCCGCAGCCAGCCGACAAAGGCACAAAGAATAAAAGCTAAGATATTTGCAGTAACAACGCTTGCACCGGAAGGCAGAGAATAAACATAAGAAACAAGCATTCCTATGCAAAAACAAAAGATGGAGAGCAAG
>JAFSHU010000018.1 GCA_017440145.1 Bacillota bacterium | reverse complement strand
GCCAGGCTGCGGGGGGAGGTGTTGTTATAGCGGAAGCAGCCCGTATCCGCAGCCATGCCGCTGTAAAGGCAGAGCGCGGCTTCATCGCTGATCTTCCTGCCATCTGCCAAAGCCAGGGCAGCCACGATCTCCGAAGCAGCCCCAGCCTCCGGCTCCACCAGAGCCAGATCCCCCTGGAAGGCATTGCTGATATGGTGATCGATGCAATACAGCTTCTTCCCGGGGAGCATGTCCGCCAGCCAGCTGCCTGTGCGGCGTGCCTCGCCGCAATCCAGCAGCAGCACAGCCTGACCGGGAATATCCAGCTCCGCCGGGTCGATCATCTTATCCAAATGGGGCAGATACGCCAGATTTGCCGGAACCGGGTCCCGGCGCAGCATCCGCCAATTCTTCTCCTCCCCATCAAAAGCCAGATACAAGCCCAGCATGGAGCCCAGGCAATCGCAATCCGGATCCTCATGCCCCACGATCAGCAGCTCCCGCTGCTCGTTCAGCATGCTCCGCATCTCCTGATAGATCTTTTCCATGGCCGCCTCGCTATTCTTTGATATATTTATCCGGATCTTCCGGCGGGCGGCCTTCTGCCGCTTTCTCATCCGCAGCGATCTGATCCTGAATCACTCTCATCATGCGTACACCATAGGCGATGCTTTCATCCACATGAAAATACAGCTCCGGGATGATGCGGGTCTTCAGGCGTTTGCCCAATTCCCGGCGAATGTAGCCCTTTGCGCTTTCCAAAGCGGCGACGATGCCCCGCTTATCCGCACCTTCCGGCTGCATGGAGCTGACATGGATATGAGCAGAGCAGCCATCCGGCGCGATCTCCACCGATACCACCGAAATCATATCCAATCTGGGGTCTTTGATCTCCCGATCCAGAATGGCTGCGATCTCCTTCTGCAGCTCACCGGCCAGGCGTTGTACTCTATGATTTGCCATATTTGACACCTCTTGCTGATAAAAATACGGAGGGAGCGGCGCCCCCTCCGTGTGCAGAAACAGAAACGAAACTTACAGCTCCCGGGCGATCTCTTCCATCACGAAGACTTCGAAGACATCCCCTTCCTTCAGGTCGTTGAAGTTCTCCAGGCCGATACCGCATTCATAGCCCTGGACGACTTCCTTGGCATCGTCCTTGAAGCGTTTCAGAGAGCTGATCTTATCCTCGGCAATGACCACATTGTCACGGATGACGCGAACCTGTGCATTGCGGTTGATCTTACCATTGGTCACATAGCAGCCGGCAATGGTGCCGACCTTGGGAACCTTGAAGGTGGTGCGGACTTCCACATTGCCCACGATCTGTTCCCGGTATTCCGGCGCCAGCAGACCGCTCATGGCCTTCTTCACGTCTTCCAGGCAATCGTAGATCACGCGGTAGAGACGGATATCCAGCTTTTCCGCTTCCGCAGCGGCACGGGCTGCCGGGGGCGCGATGACATTGAAGCCGATGATGATGGCGTTGGAAGCCGCAGCCAGCATCACGTCGGATTCGGAGACGCCGCCCACGCCGGAGTGGATCACATTCACGCGGACTTCGCCGGTGCTCAGCTTCAGCAGGCTCTGGGTCAGGGCTTCCACGGAGCCCTGGACGTCTGCCTTGACAACGATATTCAGATCCTTGATATCGCCCTCTTCGATCTGCTTGAAGAGGTCATCCAGGCTGACGCGGGAGGATTTGTGCAGCTCTTCCTCGCGCTTCTTGGCCTGCTGCTTGGCAGCAACCAGACGGGCGTCGCGCTCATCCTTCACCACCATGAAGATCTCACCTGCCGGCGGGACTTCGGAGAAGCCCAGTACTTCCACAGGGGTAGAGGGACCGGCGGTGCGAACCTTCCGGCCTTTGTCATCGTGCATGGCGCGGACTTTACCAAAGACCGCACCGGCCAGAATGTTGTCACCTGCGTTCAGGGTACCCTTCTGCACCAATAAGGTTGCCACAGGACCCCGGTTTTTATCCAATTTTGCTTCCACGATGGCGCCGCGGGCCTGACGGTTCGGGTTGGCCTTCAATTCGCCAACTTCTGCCACCAGGAGGATCATTTCCAGCAGACCCTCGATGTTCTGCCGGGCTTTTGCAGAGACGGGAACCATGATGGTATCGCCGCCCCATTCTTCGCCAACCAGGCCGTATTCCGTCAGCTCCTGCTTGACACGATCCGGGTTTGCGCTGGGTTTATCCATTTTGTTGATGGCGATGATGATGGGAACACCGGCCGCCTTGGAGTGGTTGATGGCCTCAACGGTCTGGGGCATAACGCCGTCATCCGCTGCCACCACGATAACAGCGATATCCGTCATCTGTGCGCCGCGTGCGCGCATAGCAGTAAAGGCCTCGTGGCCGGGGGTATCCAGGAAGGTGATCTTCTTGCCGTTGATCTCCACCTGGTAAGCGCCGATGTGCTGGGTGATGCCGCCTGCTTCGCCGGAAACCACATTGGTGTGGCGGATGGCATCCAGCAGGGAGGTTTTACCGTGGTCAACGTGGCCCATGATGGTGACGACCGGCGGACGTTCGATCATTTCCGCCTCGTTATCCACGATATCTTCCATAATCTCCGCAGCGCGGTCTGCTTTTACTTCAACGGTTACACCGAATTCATCCGCCAGCAGGATGGCAGTATCTGCATCCAGCTCCTGATTGATGGTGGCCATAATGCCCATGGTGAAGAGCTTCTTAATCACTTCACCGGCAGTCTTGCCCATGGTCTTTGCCAATTCGCCCAAAACGACGGTTTCGCCGATGGTGATTTTTTTCGGTGTAACGGGAGGCATAGTCACTTTAACTTCTTTCTTTTGATTCTTTGCATTCTTTCCTTTGCCAGGCTTGGCATTGAATTTGTTCTTGTTCAGGCGGGATTCTTCCGCTGCAGCCTTCTCAAATACCATGTCCTTGGTAAAGGTCTTTTTGTTGTTATTGGGGCGATAATTGGAACCGGGCTTCTCCTGCGTGGGCGGCAGCTTGGGAGCTGCAGGCTTGGGGGCGGGGCGATTGCCGCCCTGGCCATCCCGGGGAGGACGATTGTCCCGGCCGGGGCCGCCGGGGCGATTCCCGGCCTGAGGTCTGGAGCCGTTCTGAGGACGATCTCCGTTCTGGGGGCGATCGCCGTTCTGGGGGCGGCCACCCTCATTCCGTCCGCGGTTCTGATCATTGCGGGGCGGGCGGTTCTCCCGGTTCTCTCTATTCTCCCGGGGCGGGCGATTCCCGGCCTGAGGTCTGGGGCCGTTCTGGGGCCGATCATGATTCCGGCCACCATCTGAACGTGCAGAGCCTTCTCCCTGAGAAGGACGATTTTCTCTGGCTGTATTTTGGTACTGCTGCTCTTTATTCTGCTGAGCGGCCTGCTCGGGCTGAGCCGACTTTTCAGAAACAGCTTCTTCCTTCGCTGCGGCAGGCTCCGGTTTTTTCGCTTCTTCGGAGGGAGCTGCGGCAGCCGGCTTTTCTTCTGCTGCAGGGGCAGCGGCAGGAGCTGCCTTTTCTTTCTTTTCTTCCACTTTGATTTCTTCTTTTTTGATTTCTTCCGCTTCTTTTCTTTCTGCTTGCTTCTCTTCCGCTTTCACCGGGGCTGCTGCCGCGGGGGAAGCCATCACCGGCTCGGAAGAGGCATTCTGAGAGGCAGGGGCGGGGCTAGGATTGGCAGAGATCTCCGGAACTGCGCTGGCTGCTTCCTCTGCTGCCGGTTCCCGGACGATCGCCGCTTTGGGAATCCGGGTCACCTTGGGAACGAAAACGTCTTTTCCAGCCGGCGCTTTCCCCTTTCCTGAAGCAGCAAAAGCCGCCAGAACGGCATCCGCATCCTTCTGGCTGATGGCGCTCATATGATTTTTTGCCTCCACGCCCATTTTTTGCAGCTTCTTAATGATCTCCTTGCTTTCCACATCGATTTGTTTCGCCAATTCATAAATCTTTACTTTAGCCAAAGCCACCACTCCTTTTGCCCCAGCACCACGAAGCAAAGGCCCCGTGATGCTCTGTTTCTATATCTCCATCATGATTTGATCGTTGTATCCAATACTTTCAGCATGGCCTTTGCCAGCCCCGGATCCAGCAGAGCCAGTGCGCCCCGGCGGCTTTTCCCCACCAGGCGCCCCAGATCCTCTTTATCCGGCCAGCTCAGCACCGGCACTTTATCCCCTGCCAAAGCCAGCAGCTCCTCCCGTACCGTGGAAGAAGCATCCTCCGCAAGCACAAGCAAACTGGCTTTTTTGCGCTGCAGGGCCTCTTTTGCCAGCATATCACCGGCCGCGATCTTTCCGGCCCGCTGAGCGATCCCCAGGTAACCGGCCAGCCGTGCTTTCTGCTGTTCATTCATTGTTTTCCTCCCGGAGGGCAGCCGCGGCGATCTCTGCGGTAAGCAGATCCCAAATCTCTTCCGGCAGCTTCATTTTAAAAGCCTTTTCCAGAGAACGGGATTTTTGCAGGCGTTTCAGGCAAGCCTGTTTTCGGCAAAGATAAGCACCCCGACCAGCACGTTTCCCGCTGGGATCCAGGCTGATCTCTCCTTCAGGGCTCCGCACGATCCGCAGCAGATCCCTCTTGTCTTTCATTTCCCGGCAGGCCGCGCACATGCGCTGCGGCTCCACCCGCTGCCCTTTGGCCATGATTATTCCTGCTCCTCTGCAAAAGAAGCATCCAGCTCCAGGCTGTCTTCCAGGGCAGGCTCTGCTCCGTCATAGGCAGCAGCCAGCTCTTCCTGAGCCTGGCTTTCGCTCTTGATATCGATCTTCCAGCCGGTGAGGCGGGCAGCCAGACGGGCATTCTGCCCTTCCTTGCCAATGGCCAGAGAAAGCTGGAAATCAGGCACCACCACACGGGTGAATTTATCGTTTGCATCCACAGTAACGGAAACCACTTTCGCCGGGGAAAGGGCATTGCTGACATAAACAGCAGGGTCAGCATCCCAGCGAACCACTTCGATCTTTTCACCGGCCAGCTCATTCACGATGGACTGAACGCGCATGCCCTTGGAACCCACGCAGGCGCCCACAGGATCCACATTGCTGTTTGCACTATAAACAGAAATTTTGCTCCGCCAGCCGGGCTCGCGAACCACGGATTTGATCTCCACAGTGCCGTCCTGGATTTCCGGGACTTCCCGCTCGAAAAGGCGCTTCAAAAGGCCGGGATGGGTGCGGGAAACCAAAACCTGCGGCCCCTTGCTGGTCTTACGAACTTCCAGCATATAGACTTTGATCCGGTCACCGATCCGATAGCTTTCCCGGGGAATCTGCTCAGAGGGAGCCAGCAGCGCTTCTGCTTTCCCCATATCAATATAGACATTCCGCCCTTCCACCCGGACGACGGTCGCTGTGATCACATCATCCTTCTGTGTGGAGAACTGATCATAGACCATGGAGCGTTCTGCTTCCCGGATGCGCTGTACCACCACATGCTTGGCAGTCTGCGCAGCAATGCGGCCAAAGCTGCGGGGCGTTACCTCGGATTCAAACACATCGCCCACTTCAAAATCAGGGTCATACTGCTGTGCCTCTTCCAGGGAAATCTCCAGCTTATCATCGGTGACTTCCTCAACCACATCTTTGCGGTAATAAACATGGGTATCCCCATTGCTGCGATTGATCTCCGCACGCACGTTTTGAGAGGAGCCAAAGTGTTTTTTGTAGGCAGAAATCAGAGCAGCCTCAATGGCCTCGATCAGCACATCCATCTCGATGCCGCGCTCTTTTTCCAGATCCTTCAAAGCCTCGATGAGTTCAATATTCATATTGTCTTTCTCTCCTTACAACACATAGCGCCTATACAACTTTTATCTTATCGCCGGCTGCTGCCGGCATTCGCAAACGAAAACTGCGGCTTAAAGATCCGCAAGCAAATGCACATGAGCCACCTTTTCCAGCGGGAAGGAAAGAGGGCCTTCTTCCGTTTCCAGCAGAACCATACCTTCATTCAAGCCGCCCAGGGCGCCGGTAAATTCCTTTTTCCCATCTTCCGGCGCATAAAGCTTTAAAAGCACCTGGCTGCCGGCAAAATGCTGAAAATCCGATTCCCGTTTGATGGGACGCTCCACGCCGGGGGAGCTGATCTCCAGAAAATAGCTTTGCTTAATCGGGTCAGACTTATCCAAAGCAGCGCTGACCAGATTGCTGACCTGCTCACACAGATCCAGATCCACCGGCTCTTCCCTGTCAATATAGATGCGGAGATACCAGTTGCCCGCCTCTTTCACATATTCAACATCCACGATCTCCGCTCCGGCAGAAGCCACCAGCGGCTCCGTCAGCTGCCAGATTTCTTTTTCAATGCGGTTGTAGTCGATCAAAAAGCCTTTTTTCTTGACCATCGGGATCAACTCCATTTCTAAAATGAATGTATAAATTTATCGGCAGCAAAACAAAAAGTGGGTATAACCCACTTTTCCGACAAGCAACAAGTTCTCTCGTTTATAGTGTAGCATAGCTCCACATAAAAAGCAACAATATTTTCCTCTAAATATGAAAGGAAATTGCAGCTATTCCCCCTTCCTGCCTGCAAAAAGCCCCGGCGGAAAGCCACCGGGGCAAGGAAAATCCATAGGAAAAGCTAGGCCAGATCCAGGATCGCCTGAACGGCGGTATGAATATCCTCCTCTGTCGTAGCCCAGCCGGGAGAGAAGCGCACCGTTCCCTGGGGGTAGGTCTGCAGAGAACGATGGGCCAGCGGTGCACAGTGCAGTCCGCAGCGGGTCAGGATGCCATACTCCTGCTCCAGATCCATGGAAACCGCTGCGTTATCCTGCCGCAGAAAATCCAGAGAGACCACGCCCACCCGGCCTTCCAGCCCGGGCATACCGGCCACGCGTACATAAGGGTTATCTGCAATGCCATCCAGAAGCAGCTTTGTTAAAGCCATCTCATGCCGGAAGAGCTTATCCAGCCCCTGAGACTGCACAAAGGAGATGCTGTGCCCCAGGCCGATGATCCCCGGGAGATTCATAGTGCCCGCCTCCAGGCGATCCGGGAAAAAGGCAGGCATATCCCCGGAATCCGAGGTGCTGCCGGTGCCGCCTGCGATCAGGGGCTCGATCCGGGCAGCCAGCTCCGGGAGAACGGCAAAGCCGCCGCTGCCCTGGGGGCCCAGCAGCCCCTTATGCCCGGTGAAGCAAAGCGCATCCACGCCCAGCTCCTGCATATCCAGAGGCAGATGCCCCGCTGTCTGGGCACAATCCAGCGCCAGCGGCACACCATGGGCATGGCAGAGCTTCGCCACAGCCGCTGCATCCTGAACCGTGCCGCAAACATTGGAGGCATGGCAGAGCACCATCAGCTTCGTTTCCGGGCGGAAGCGCTTTTCCAGCTCCTCCAGCTGCAGGCGCCCCTGCACATCACAGGGAACCACATCCACAGCCACCCCGGCACGCATCAGCTGATTGGCAGGCCGCCACACCGCGTTATGCTCCATGGCGCTGATCAGCAGGTGATCGCCTGCATGCAGCAGACCTTTAATGAGCAGATTCAGACTCATGGTGATGCCGGAGGTAAAAATCAGATAGCGGGGATCCGGGCAGCCAAAAAAGGCGGCAATCTTTTCCCGAACGCTAATAATATCGATTTCCGTGCGGGCCGTGGCAGCATTCACAGCCCGGTTGATATTGGCGGCTCCGTGTTCAATCACATTGGCCATGGCCTGCCCCAGACCGGGGGCCTTCGGGGAGCTGCCCGCTGCATTGTCCAGATAGATCATAGGATTCTCCTGTCTGCTTCACGCTTTTCTGATGCTTGCTTCATCGATGCTTCATCGATGCTTCACCAAATGTATGCTTCTGCCTGCAAGAAACGCTTTTCCGGGGAAGCTGCGGGCAGCAAGGCTTCTGTTTTGCTCTGCGTGGGCGGTTATTCAAAAGAAGGAATCCCCCTCCGCCGCAGGAAAGCCTGGGCTTTCATACTCTTATTCTCCGCCGCCGGCGGAAAGCCTGCCTCCGGAAAGCGGAAAAAGGTGCAGGCAGCCTGTAAAACAGAGCAAACCTGCACCGGAGGAGAAAAGCTTTTTCATGGGCAGCTCCATCAGTCATCCAAACGACGGCCAATCCCCTTTTCCAGCAGAGCGACCAAATAATACATAGCAGCCGCCAGCACACACAGAAGCAAAACGCTGCCCATGACCAGATCCATCTTGAAAACCTGCCCGCCATAGATGATGAGATAGCCCAGACCGGCCTTGCTGCAGAGGTATTCCCCCACGATCACGCCCACCCAGGACATGCCCACATTGATCTTCAGCACGGAAATCGTGGTGGGCAGAGAGGCAGGAAGAATCACCCGGCTCAGAATCTGCCAGCGGTTCGCGCCAAAGGTGCGCAGCAGCAAAATCTTTTCCGCTTCCACCTCCTGAAAGCCATTGAGCACACCGATGATGGTGACAACAATGGAGATCAGCAGGGTAACCACCACAATAGAGCCCATGCCCGCGCCCACCCAGACGATAATGACAGGGCCCAGGGCGATCTTCGGCAGGCTGTTCAGCACCACCAGATAGGGGTCAAAAATACGCTGGGCCGTATCCGAACACCACAAAGCCACAGCTACCAGAAAGCCCAAGACAGTGCCCAGCACAAAGCCGATGACGGTTTCCAGCATCGTGCGGCCGATGTGGGGCCAGATGCTGCCATCCGCAAACATTCTCCCCAGAACGGCCAGACAGCGGCTGGGGGAGCTGAAAATAAAAGGGTCGATCCAGCCCAGCCGGGCGGCCAGCTCCCACAGACCCAGCAAAACGAAAAGCAGCAAAATCTGCATCCCCAGCACAAAACGGCTGCGCCGCCTGATCTTTTGCAGATACAGCCGATGCTCCAGGGAATAGCTTCCGCTTTCAGACATCCCCATTCAGCTCCTTCCATATACGATCAAAGCAGGCAGCGAATTCCGGGGCCTGGCGCTTCTCCAGCACCCGGGCCGAGCTGCTGCTCAGGCAAATGCGTTCCTGGTAGCGAATCCGCCCGGGGCGGGCAGAAAGCACCAGCACCCGATCTGCCATACTGATGGCCTCAGAAATATCATGGGTCACCAGAACAGCGGTCTTCCCCTGGCTGCGGATGATGGTACCAATATCGTCAGAGACCCGGAGCCGCGTCTGATAATCCAAAGCGGAAAAGGGTTCATCCAGCAGGAGCAGCTCCGGCTCCAGAGCCAGGGTGCGGATGAGCGCCGCCCGCTGCCGCATCCCGCCGGAAAGATGCCGGGGCAGGCTGTTCCGGAAATCCGCCAGCCCATATTGCTCCAGCAAGGCTGCCACCCTTTCCTTTTGTTCCGGCTTCACCTCACCGCGAATCTTCAAGCCCAATAAAACATTGTCCCACACCGTGCACCAGGGAAACAAATGGTCGTGCTGCAGCATATAGCCCACCAGGGGCGAAATGCCTTCTCCCACCGGCTCCCCGGCGATGCGGATCTCCCCGGCAGATGGGCGCAGCAAACCGGCGATCAAAGACAGGATCGTGGATTTCCCGCAGCCGGAGGGCCCCACAATGGCCAGAAAAGCCCCTTTTTCCAGCTGAAAGGAAATATCGGAAAGCGCCGCAGTCTCGCCCTGGGGGGTATGGTAAAACATGGAAACCTTCTCCATTTCCAGCAGCGGAGCAAGCGTTTCAGCTCTCATAATCTACCTCCCGAACAGGTTGTTTATAATTAAATATATGAACCTCCGGGCAAAGGGTTCCCCCGCCTCCGCTGTCGGCCGGGGTAAAAATGAGGCACGCTGCACCCCTGCTTACGGCAGATGAAGCTGCGTGCCCTCTTTTATCCGGCTTCCTGCTTTTCGGCAGAAACTGTGCCATCCCGGCTTTTCACCCAGCCAATGGGCTGCTGCTTATTTCACAAGCGCTTCCCCGATGCTGTTCTCCACCAGCTCTTTCATCTCCGGCGCTTCCTCAATGATGCCCGCCTCCCGGATGATGGCCAGCAGGCGTTCATAATCCTCCTCCACCATCATGGGTTCGCTCTTCCAGACATCAATATCCAGATAGCGCTGAACCACGGTGGCAATCAGCTCCGGCTCGCTGTCCGGGAAGCTTTCCAGAATGGCCCCGGCGATCTCCTGCGCACTGTGGCTCTGGACGTATTGCTGCCCCTTATAGACCGCACGCACAAAGGCTTCCACCAGCTCCGGCTGGGCGCTGAGATAGTCCTTTGTCACCATGAAGCAGGTAAAGGGGGCATCCCCGGCGGCCTCCCCCACAGAGGCAACAATGTAGCCTTCCCCCGCCAGCTCCATGGTGGATGCGGAGGGTTCGAACATGGTCACATAATCATCCTCCCCGGCAATGAAAGCGCCGCCCATCAGGTCAAACTGCACATCGGTGCGGACGGTCACATCCACATTGGGGGTCATCCCCTGCTGCTTCAGCACATATTCCAGGGTCATCTCCGGCATGCCGCCGGAGCGGCCGCCGATCACCGAAGTTCCCGCCAGCTTTTCCCAGCTGAAGTCTTCATCCGGCTCTTTTCCCAGCAGGAAGGAGCCGTCCTTTTTGGTCAGCTGCGCCACGATGACCGCATGGTTCTCCCGGCCCTCGTTTTTCACATAGACCGCCGTTTCCGGCCCCATCAAACCCACAT
The DNA here is from genome assembly GCA_017440145.1 of Bacillota bacterium. Taxonomy (GTDB): domain Bacteria; phylum Bacillota; class Dehalobacteriia; order UBA4068; family UBA4068; genus RGIG3155. Next base: position 923 of record JAFSHU010000018.1, on the reverse strand, counting down.
CCGCCTGGCCGGAGAGCAGCGCCGTCATGCTCTTATCCGAGCCGCCGCCGTTCACCAGCTCGATCTCAATGCCCTCTTCGGCAAAATAGCCCTGCTGCATGGCCACATAAAAGGGCGCATAGAAAATAGAGTGGGTCACCTCATTCACCCGAACCGTGGTCAGATCCTCTGCCTGGCCGCAGCCACAGAGGGAGAGCGCAGCCAGAAGCAGCATAGCCAGCACAAGCACAGCGGGGTTCTTCAATTTTTTCATGCAAAAAGCACCTCCTTTTTTGTGCTACCATGTTATGCAGCAGCAAAATGGAGGTGCCTGTTTCAAAGCAATATGGCCTTCCTTTTCCGGAGGCGAAAAGATCAGCTATCTTTTTTTCGAAAACAAATTCAAAACAAAGAGCAGCAGCACAGCGCCGAGAACCGCCATGGCAATGCCCCGGAAAGTGAAACCGGCCTGCACATTGGCGATATTCAGCACATCCCCCAGCCAGCCGCCGATGACAGAGCCAACAATACCCACGATGATATTGGCAATCAGGCCCATGCGGCGGTTCTTCCCCATAATGATGCTGGCGAGCCAGCCCACCAGAGCGCCAAAAAGCAGCCAAGCAAAAATACCCATAGCTCCGCGAGTTCCCATAGGGACAATTAGTGAACACAATCAAATTCAATAACTGTTCCTGCATGGAGGCTGAGATTTCTCAGCCTCCATGTTCTTTTTTATGCCACCTTTTCAGTGTCAGGATTTTCTGCCACCAGCGCCGCTTCTGCGGCATCTGCTTCGGGAGCGTCATCCAACAGTCCTACATCCCGGTAGTAGATCTTGATTTCCTGCACTGCGTTTCTGGAGTGCTTCTTGGAGCGTTCTCCGATGGTGACCTTCTGGATGAAGGTTCGCAGGATCTCAGAGGTCAGTTCATTGATCTGGC
>JAFSHU010000131.1 GCA_017440145.1 Bacillota bacterium | reverse complement strand
CTTCAGCAAGATAACTTTCATATCGAATGCCTCCTCAATCGCTTATTTTCTTATTTCTCAGATTCCCGGTTCTTCCATTTTTCCGTAAACCGGGAGCGCAATTCCTTCATATCCGCAAACACCGCTAAAAAGGCCAAAACATAGACACTGATCTCCGCAAAAAGCAGCAGCAGAAAAACGGCAAGCCCTTTCAGAAGCCCCGGGAAGCGCAGCCCCTTCATCAGCCAGAGCAAAAAGGAGAGGCCACATGCAGCCAGCACAAAGCCAAAAACCATGGCGAGTGTGGCGCCCAGAATCTGCATCCATTCCAGAGTCAAAAATTTACTCAGCAGGGAGAAAAGCAGCCCCAGGATAAAGGGCCAGCTGAAACGCCAATCCAGGCTCCAGCTTAAAAACGGGGCCATAGGGGGAATATCATGCCCCTGCCGCCGCAGAACAGATGAAGAAAGCCAATAGCAAAAGCCGGCTGTAAGCATAGCAGAAAGGATATTCATCCCAAAATAGATGCGCTGCATCAACGTGACCCCGAAATCCACGAAGGCATTCAGGCTGACCCCGGTAAACATACCGCTGGTCTCTGCCAGAGCTCGTAAAATTTCCTCATAGGAAGCTTTCAGCGTCGGCCAGAATTCCGAAAAGCTCAGGCCATCCTGCAGGAAGCCCAGGCATATAGACAAAGCATGCCCCAAAAGGCAGCACAGCGCGGCCAAAAGAAAAGTGGATAGGGCCTTTTTCTTCTTCCGATAAGAAATGCCAAATACATAGCCCATTCCGGCGTATTGCAAAAAGATGCCGCCCGCAGCGGGAAAGCCGATCAGCAAGGAGACTGCCAGCAGCGGAACAACCGTGGCGAGAGCAGACAAAATCAGCCCCCTGCGCAGCAAAAGCTTGGCAAGAATAAGCGGCATAAGCAGAGACGCAAGCACACCCAAACCGGGCAGATAAAAAATGATCAAAGCAAATGCCAGGAACAGGACTGCACATAAGCCGGCTTCTTTCCAGGCGGCCGCAGTGAAGCCCGGCTCCGGCAAAGGGGCTTCCTTCCGCTTGGCTGCCCCGGGATACCCATACAAAACCTGGGGAGGAATCCACTGCGTATCCCGGCCTGCGGATAAAGGCAGAGAATACTCCTCATCCACGGGAGCATCCGGATTCTGTGTCGTTTTCTCTTGGTCCGGCATCTCCGAAGCCATAGATTTTTCTTCATTCTCTATCAAAATCAAAGCCCTCCCGGCATAAAACGAAAGTATCCGTAATTAGAAGATAAATTCGCTGTCCAAAGCTAAACACCTTCTATTATTCTTAACGCGGGATTCCGGCCCGGGCCAATTCATCGCAGCGTTCATTCAGCGGATTCCCGGCATGCCCCTTCACCTTGCGCCATTCCACCTGATGAATGCTGCTCAGCCGCAGCAGCTCCTTCCAAAGATCCTGGTTCTCCACAGGCTGTTTTTTTGCATTCAGCCAACCATTTTTTTGCCAATTCACCAGCCATTTCTGGTTAAAACCGTTAATGAGATAGGCGCTGTCGCTATAAAGCACCACCTGGCAAGGCTGTTTCAGGGCGCGGAGCGCTTCCACGGCAGCGGTTAGTTCCATTCTTTGGTTGGTGGTAAGCTTTTCTCCACCATTCAATTCTTTTCGGCGCTCGCCGCTGCTCAAAACACAGCCCCAGCCCCCCGGGCCAGGGTTACCGGAGCAGGCCCCGTCTGTATAAATCGTTACTTGATGCATTGTATCCTCCTAAAAGACGAAATACAAAATTTTCTTTTCTCCTTTTATCTACAAGTATTCTGTGTTATAATAAAATTTAAGATCGTCCCAGAACAGGCAAGAGGTGAATTCTCATGGAATCCGAAATCAGATACGCACCCTCATTTAATTCTCCTCCGTCAAAATTCAAATACAGTCTTCCTTACAACAATTCTGTCCTGAGCTCATTTTTGACCGTTGCGGAGAATGCTGCCGCGCAAGCACAAAGCAATCGGGATGCCTGTGCACGGGCGATGACGAACAATGAAAACACCATGTCCGACATCATGCCTGCCTTTCCCCATATGCATGACAGCTATTCCCCCAGCATCGTCTACAGCACCCGCTCCCTGATGCTTTCTGCGGAATCCGCCTACCAGGCACAATCCTCCGTCTGCGAAGCTTTGCGTTCCGCCCTTTTCATTGCAGAAGAAGAACGGCAAAAGCTGATGGAGCGCCAGATGCTTCTGGGGGCAGAGATCAATGATCTGGAACGCAAAGCTGCTGAGCTCCGGCATCGTCTCGAGATGGCAAGGACGAACAACCCGGCGATCAATGGAGATGCTTATGCTGCGGAAGAGGCAAAACGCCTCCTGAGCACATTGGAAGCAGCATACCAAAAGCATGATCTGAGCCAGAAGATCAAGCAGCATCTGGCAGAAACAGAGGCAAATCTCTCTTACCTGAAGCAAGCAGAGCTGGAAGCCAGAGGCCAGATGGATGAGATTTCCAAGCTGGCACAGAAGGCAAAGGAGGAGTGGCGCCTGGTTTTGCAGGTGTTCCAGGTCAATCCGGAGCAATTCCAAAACCAGACAGAAGCATTTTCTGCCCTGCAGGCACATAAG
>JAFSHU010000130.1 GCA_017440145.1 Bacillota bacterium | reverse complement strand
CGCCATCGTGAATTCTCTGGGGCTGGTGGCCTCTGCCGGGGTGGGCGTGGCGGAAAAGCTCTGCAATTTCATCATGCTGGTGCCCTCTGCGGCCATGCAGTCCCTCTCCGCCTTTGTGGGACAGAATATCGGCGCGGGCCGCCCGGATCGGGCCAGAAAAGCCATGTATAGCGGAATGCTGGCCTCCCTGGCCTTTGGCCTGGTGCTGGCCTGGCTTTCCTACTTCCACGGGGATCTGCTCTCCTCCATCTTTGATAAGGATCCGCAGGTGGTGGCGGCAGCCTGGGATTATCTGCGGGCTTATGCCATCGATACCCTGCTGGTGGCCTTCCTCTTCTGCTTCCTGGGCTATTTCAACGGCTATGGAAAGACCGGCTTCGTGCTGGTTCAGGGGCTGATCGGGGCATTTCTGGTTCGCATCCCCTTCTCCTACCTGATGAGCCTGCGGGAGCCTGCCTCTCTCTTCCTGGTGGGACTGGGAACGCCCCTTTCCACGGTGGTGCAGATCAGCCTCTGCCTGCTGTATATGGCTCTGCTTCGCAAAAAGGAGCAGGAATCCGGCCTTTTTTCATCGGTATCCTGAATTCCACCGCTTCCGGGGCAAATCTGCTTTGGCAGGCTTCCTCCCGGAAAGAAAAATTTTCATCCTTCAGCCTTTTCCCGAAAGCAAGGCTTCCCTGCAAAAAACAGCTGCTCCCGCGCCCCCTGTCCAGGGGGCGCTTTTTTATGCAGGCCGCAGCAAAAAATTGTCCTGATAAATACAGGTATAAAAAATAAATAGGATATACTATTTAAAAAAGAGAATCTTCTCTTTACATCTTGAAAATCCATGGTAGAATGTGCCTAAAATAGCAAAATTTGCGGTTTTTACCGAAAACATAGATTTCTTGTTTCGCGAAGCAAAGAACAACGTAGGCTGCAGCAGGGCTTTTGCTGCAGGAAAGGAAAAGAAAGAGGTTTTGCCGAAATTCTTCCTGCAAAAGCCTCAGAGAAAAACTTCATACGGAAAAACCACATCGCAAAAACTGAATACGAAAACTGCATAGAAAAAAATCTTACGCAAAATTCGAAAGCGATTCGAAACGAGAAAGGAAACACCATGACAGTTTTTGATTTCATCACCATGATGGGCGGCCTGGCCCTCTTCCTCTTCGGTATGAGCTTCATGGGCCAATCCCTGGAAAAAGCCGCCGGCAACAAGCTGAAAACCATCCTCTCCAAGCTGACCTCCAGCCCCTTCCTGGGGATGCTGGTGGGTGCCGGGGTAACAGCCGTCATCCAGAGCTCCTCCGCGACCACCGTTATGGTGGTGGGCTTCGTCAATTCCGGCATCATGAAGCTGCGGCAGGCCATCGGCCTGATCATGGGCGCCAATATCGGCACCACCATCACCGCCTGGATCCTGAGCCTCAGCGGCCTGGATGGCTCTGCCTGGTATATCCAGATGCTGAAGCCCAGCACCTTCACCCCCATCCTGGGTGTGATCGGCGCGGCCCTCTATATGTTCGGCAAGCGCGATAAGCGGAAAACCATCGGCGCGGTGCTGCTGGGCTTTGCAGTGCTGATGTTCGGCATGGATACCATGTCTGACGCTGTGGCCCAGCTGAAGGATATGCCTGCCTTCACCAATATCCTGCTGCTCTTCTCCAATCCCATCCTGGGCGTGCTGGCCGGCGCGGTGCTGACCGCCGTCATCCAGAGCTCCTCTGCCTCTGTAGGTATCCTGCAGGCCCTTTCCCTGACGGGCGCGGTGACCTTTGGTTCTGCCATTCCCATCATCATGGGTCAGAACATCGGTACCTGTGTGACTGCCCTGCTGAGCTGCATCGGCGCCAGCAAGAACGCCCGCCGCACCGCCATGGTTCACCTTTATTTCAATATCATCGGCACCCTGGCGGGCATGGCCCTTTTCTACGGTGCGAACAGCTTCTTCCGGTTCGGCTTTGTGGATGCCGCCATTGACCCCCTGTGGATCGCCATCATCCACTCCATTTTCAATCTCTTCTGCACCGTCCTGCTGATGCCCTTCAGCGCCCAGCTGGAAAAGCTGGTCTGCCTGACGATTCCCGACAAGGCAAACGAAGAGGACGAACAGCTGGAGATTCTGGATCCCCGCCTGCTCTCCACCCCGGCCATTGCCGTGGAGCGCTGCCGCCGCCTGACCTGCCGCATGGCCCGCATGGCGCAGCAGAATTTCACCCTTGCCATGGAGCAGCTGGATCAGTACAATGAAAAAACAGCCGCCCAGATAGAGGAAAAAGAGGAAATGGCCGATCAATACGAGGATCAGCTGGGCAGCTATCTGGTGGCCCTGGCCTCCAAGCCCATCTCCGCTGCGGATGGCCGGGAGGTCTCCCGCCTGCTCCACGCCATCGGCGACTTTGAGCGCATCTGCGACCATTCCGTAAGCATCCTCAAATCCGCACAGGAGATGAAGGAAAAGGGACTGCACTTCTCCCCCTTCGCCCAGAAGCGGCTGAAAAACATCCGGGAAGCCCTGCTGGAAATTCTGGAGCTGACGGTCAGCTCCTTCACCACCCAGGATATTGACCAGGCCAAGCTGGTGGAACCCCTGGAGGAAGTGGTGGACGACCTGCAGCTGCAGATGAAAGCAGAACATGTGGAGCGCCTGCAGCGCGGGGAATGCACCATCGAGCTGGGCTTTATCTATTCCGATCTGCTGACTGTGCTGGAGCGTGTATCAGACCACTGCTCTAACATCGCCGCCTATCAGATCGGCCAGGCACAGCACAGCTTCGATACCCACGCCTATCTGAACAGCGTGAAAACCGGCAACGACGAAGAATTCATCCGGCAGTATCAGGCATACCAGAAAAAATATATGGCGCAATAAGGCCGCTTGACTTTCTCCGATTTTCGCCGTATACTGTCTTGCAGCAAAGCAAATAAACAAGGCGATTCTTTGCCGCCGGGTAAAGAAATTCCGTGCCAGCCCTCCGCTCGTTAGGCCTTTGAAGAGCGAAGGACTGGCACTCTTTTATTGAGAAAAAAGACAGGAGAACACAATGAAAAACAAAGCCGTTCTGCGGGAATTCCTCCGCTATGCATCCTCAAACATCCTGGCCATGCTGGGGCTTTCCTGTTTTATTTTGGTGGATACCTTTTTCATCGCCCAAGGCATGGGGAAAAACGGCATGGCAGCCCTGAATCTGTCCATCCCCGTCTATAGCCTGATTTACGGAAGCAGCCATATGCTGGGTCAGGGTGCCGCCACCTGCTATTCCCTCTTCCGGGAGCAGGATGCCGCCGGGGAAAGCCACCAGGCCTTCAGCCGGGCGCTCTGGCTGGGCGGCGGCTGCGCGGTGCTGCTGCTTCTGGCAGGTCTTCTCTGCAGTGGGGAGATCGCCCTGCTGCTGGGGGCAGATGCAGACACCTTTGATATGAGCCGCTGCTATATTCGGGTGCTGCTACTCTTTTCCCCGGGCTTCATCCTGAACAACATCGTCCAGGCCTTTGTCCGCAACGATGGCGCACCCCGGCTTTCCATGGCAGCCATGCTCATCGGCTGCTTTGCCAATATCCTGCTGGATTATCTTTTCATCTTTCCCCTGCAAATGGGCATGTTCGGTGCCATCCTGGCTACCTGCCTCTCTCCCCTCATCAGCCTGCTGGTGGTCTCCCCTTTCTTCCTTCACCGACGGAACCACTTCCACCTTTGCCGGGTCAGCCTCAGCCCGAAAATCGCCGCTCGACTCTGCGCGCCCGGCCTGCCCGCTCTGATCGGGGAAATGTCCTCTGCCATTGTGATGCTGATCTTCAACCTGATCCTGCTGAAGCTGGCCGGAAATGTGGCGGTGGCAGCCTACGGGGTAGTGGCGAATCTGGCCATTGTGCTGATCGCCATCTATAACGGCATTGCCCAGGGCACGCAGCCTCTTTTCAGCCTCTACTGCGGCCGCGGCGAGGGGAAAACCCTGCGGCAGCTGCTCACCTATGCTGCGGCTGCAGTGCTGCTGATCTCCCTCAGCCTCTATCTCTGCATCCTGCTGGCAGCGGATCCTATTGCAGCCCTTTTCAACAGCGAGCAGGATCCCCTTATGCAGAAGATCGCCGTCAGCGGCCTGAAAATCTATTTCAGCGGCTGCCTCTTCGCCGGGATGAATATCCTGCTCTCCACCTATTTCGCCGCCGGTGCCCAATCCCGGCCTGCCAGCCTGATCTCCCTTTCCCGGGGCTTTCTGCTCATCATCCCCCTGACCTTTCTTTTCTCCGGGCTCTGGGGTCTGACCGGTCTCTGGCTGGTCTTCCCCGGGACGGAGCTGCTGGTCTGCGGGCTGGCATTGCTGCTTTATCTGCGGCGGCAGCAGGCCAAAATTTAAAATGCTTGGGCTGCCTTTCTTCAAGTCTTTCAAGATAGGTAGAGTCACAAACTTCCTTTGTGCAGCTGCGCTGCAGAGCGGGGCTCGAAAGTCTTTCTTCTTTGAAAAGAAGAAGCAAGAAACTTTCAAAAGGCTGATCTGCATGGTGGGGATAAGAAAAGCGGGAGCGGCAATTTGCCGCTCCCGCTTTTTGCGTATCTAAGCTTGTTTATCCTCGGAATCGGGAATTACAGAGCCAGGGTGACGCGTTTTTCAGGGTTCATCATGCG
>JAFSHU010000129.1 GCA_017440145.1 Bacillota bacterium | reverse complement strand
ATCCCCCACGCCCGGGACATCGATGACGCCATGGCTGATGCCCGGCGGAACTTCGACTGGGAGAAGCAGTGGGAATGCGCCATCGACCCGGAAACCGCCAAGGGCATTCGGGAGGAACGGAAGCCGGAGATCGAGGAAAGCTGCTCCATGTGCGGGAAATTCTGCGCTGTCCGCAGCATGAACAAAGCCCTGAGCGGCGAGTATATCGATATTCTCTAAGCCTGCGAAAATTTAGGCGGGGCAGCATTTTCTGCTGCACCCGCCTTTTTTGTATGTTTATGGGGTCTGCCTGTTTAGCTGTGTAGCCCCCCGGTCTTCTCATTGAAGCGGAGAAACTTTTCCAAAAAAAGCAAAAGTCCCCACTTTTTTAAAAGCTTAGCTTTGCGGAGAGCAAATCCGAACTTGCAGAGCAGCAAAAGCACTTCTTTTGCTGGCTTCACTTCCATTCAGAAGCAGCAAGCCAAACGCAGGAAGTTTCCTGATCCTTCTTTTCAAGGGAGGACGGTTTTGAGACCGTTCAGGTAGCCCTTCCTTTTTGCCGCTATCTTTCCTTCGAAAAAAGCCACAGCCTGTTTTCTCAGACTGACAAAATCCACCGGAAAATTTGTATCTCCGAGCCGGATCTGCTACAATAGGCTGCGGTGGAAAAACAAAGAACGGAGAAGCGAAGATGAAAGAATTTTTCCAGTACTTTTTCGGTGCAGGCAGCGAGCCGGAATTCGCCCTGCTGACCCCTGCCCATTTTGCCCCTATTCTGCTGCTGCTCGCTGCGATCTTCCTGCTCTACCGCTTCCGGGAGGCCATCGGCAACAGCCCCCGGGAGACCATGTTCCGCTACATTCTGGCCTTTGCCCTCATCATCTGCGATATGTCCTATTACTGGCGGCTGGCAGCCTGCCCCTGGCTTTCCGGTGGGCTGGCGGAAAGTCTTCCCATCGGCGTGTGCGGCTGGTCAGTGATCTTCTGCTCCTTCATGCTGGTGGGGAAAAACCAGCGGCTGTTTGATATCGTTTATTTCTGGCTACTCTCCGGCTCTCTCTTTGCCCTGCTGACCCCCACTCCTCTCACCTTCTGTGGTCCTACCCGCTTCCGCTATTACCAGTTCTGGCTGGAGCACACCCTGGGCTATGTGGCCATTTTCTACATGATCTTTGTCCATGGGCTGCGGCCCCACCCCCGCGCCATGCTCCGCTCCTATTCGGCGCTGCTGGTGCTGGCGGCTTTGGCAGCCTGGGTGAATTCCATGATCCCCGGGGCCAATTATCTCTACATGGCCCGGCCGGAAAGCGCCCCCTCTGTGCTGGATATTCTGCCGCCCCACTATGGCCTGCGCATCCTTGTGATGATGGCAGGGATCGCCTTCTTATTCCTGCTTGCCTACCTGCCCTGGTATCTGAAGGATCGGAAAGCCGAAAAGGGCAGCTCCGCCTCCTGAGCATTTCGGGCTATGGACATAAAAAGCACGCGCCTTTGGATACGCAGGGCGCGTGCTTTTCTTTTGAAGAACCAAAATCGTCCCTTCTTTGAAAAGAAGGGATCCAAGAAACTTTTAATCTGGGGCTGTGGCTTTTGATTCGGGCAAAGAGCAAAGCTTGCATGAGCCAAGTCCGCGTTATAAGCAAATCCCCTGCGTGAGCAGGGGCTTGTTTTCTTGGCAGATCTTTCCTTCTGTGCTATACTGTATGCGTCAGGAGGGCGGCAGCTTGCTCCCCCAAATGGGGGTGATACCGATCTCGATTTTGGAAGTGCTTGCACTACTTAATCTCTTAGCGGTCATCATCTTTGGAACGGTACAAATTACCCAGAAAAAGAAGTAACCGCCCCACATAGTGGAACGGCTCCCCAGAACAAGCGTCTACGAAAACACTGGGAGCAGCCGCCCATAGCCGTGGGCAGCCGCCTTCTTGATTTTGATTATATCACCTGAGCTGTTTTGCTGTCAAGCGAAAGCAAAGCCCCTGCACGAGCAGGGGATTGTTTTTTTCGAAAAGATGAAAACCGCTGCTTTTTTAGAAAAAGCAGCAGCAAAAACACTTCTTTTTGGGGCTGATACCCGAAATGAGGAGCATGAGCCAAATTTGAAGTTCTTTGGCTACCTTTCTCACAAGTTCGCTTCAAGCGAACTTGAAGAAAGGTAGGGGTTTACGGGCTTTTAAAGTCTCCCTTTTTTTAGAAAAGTTCGGTGCGCGGAGAGCGCAGTGAGCTTGTGGGGCAGGGCAGAATCGGCATAACTTGAGTCCGCGTTATAAGCAAAGCCCCTGCGTGAGCAGGGGCTTTTTGTATGTATGCTTTCTTCGGGTCGGGCTATTCCAGGGGCATGTCATTGCCCAGCGCCCACATGAGCCGCACCACCCAGGCTTCCGCTGTCCTGAGGCCGCCGGAGAGCACGCCGCTGCGGGCCGCCTGATGCCCCACATCGTAGACGCCCAGGTTGACGCCGTCATAGCGGCACTGGCTGCACAGCACCACGGGCATTTTCTCCGCCACGCGAGCCAAAGCAGGCAGCAGGCGTTCCGGCACGCCGCCCGCGCCGAAGCCCTCCACGACCAGAGCCTTCCAGCCCTGCTCTGCGTAGAAATCCAGCTCCTTCTCGCTGCTGGTGGGGGTGAGCTTCAGCAGACCCACCTGCAGCTCCAGCTTGTCCAGAAGCCGGGCTTCGCCGCAGGGAGAGGGATTTGCTTCCCATTTGATCTGCCCCTGCTCCACGTTGCCTGCCAGGGGCAGGTTCACGCTGACAAAGGCATCAAAGCCCACGGTACGCTGCTTATAGGCAGCCTCCCCGGAGATGATCTTGCCGTCAAAGGCCAGATAGACCCCATTCGGGCCGGTGGCTGCCGCCAGAAAGGCATCCAGCAGGTTCCGCTTGCCGTCTGTCTCCGGGTGCTCGATGGGCAGCTGGGCGCCGGTGAGCACCACGGGCAGGTCAATGTTTTCCAGCATGAGCTGCAAAGCCGCCGCTGTATAAGCCATGGTATCTGTGCCGTGGGAGATGACGATGCCATCGCATTTTCCCCGGGCAGACCAGACAGCCTGCGCCATGGCCTGCCAGTGGCAGGGGCCGACATTGGTGCTGTCCAGCTCCAGCAGCTCCAGAGGCTGGGGCTGACAGATCTTTTCCAGGCCGGGCAGCAGCGCCAGCAGGTCATCCCCGCTGAGCTGGGGGGCAAGCCCGTCCGGGCCGGGTGCGGAGGCGATGGTTCCGCCGGTGGTAAGCAGCAGGATCGTTTTCATGGGCATTCTCCTTTTTGCTGTGTCCGAGCCCGGCTGCCAAAACCGATAGTATAGTGAACAGAGCAGCTGGGAAAAGGCTTTTTCAGCAGATTTTCCCGGCTGGGATCGGATACAGAATTTCAGTATTCTACTTGAAATTCACTATAGATGGTAGTATTATTAAAAAACAGGGTGCTGTTTTGCCTCAGCTCCGGGAAGATAAGGCCGGAAAGGAGCAGATCAGCGCTTCCGCTGGGTTACCCAATAGGTGACGGCCGCTTCCTCCCCGATATTGGTGATGGAGTGGCTGACGAAGCTGTGGATGTAGATGCAATCCCCTTCCTCCAGCAGGTAGCTCTCCCCGCCCAGGAGGAATTCCACCCGGCCCCTGATGATGTAGCAGATTTCTTCATCCTCATGGCCGGAGGGGCTGTCCCCATATTCGGCCCCCGGCTCCATGGTGATGAAGCTGGGCTGCAGATGGTTGCTGTTCTTCGCATGCATCCAGACGATGGTGGGCTGCTCCAGGGGGTGCAGGGGTTGGCGATCCTTTTTCCGCATGACCACGCTGTCCGTATTCGGCAGGCTGAAAAAGGTCTGCAGATCCACCTCCAGCGCCTCACAGATCTTCATCAGGGAATTGATGGTGGGGTTATTCACATTCCGCTCGATATTGCTGATGAAGCCGACAGAAAGGCCTGTGATCTCCGCAAGGGCTTTGATGGTTACTTTTTTGGCTGTTCTCAGGTTTTTTAATCTGGCGCCGATATCCATGAAAGCAATACTCCTTCTCTTTGACCCTGCATTGGGAACAGGCTTTTCATAACAGTATAAAGGATTGTTTTGTTGTTGTCAAACGCATTGCTATATAGGAATAAGAAATACCATAAGGAGTGAAAGAACATGAATGATACCATGCTGGCCTTAGTAAAAGAGACCGCTGGCCCCGGTCTGACGCTGAAATCCATGCCCATCCCCCAGCCGGGAATGGGAGAGGTGCAGATCAAGATCCACAAAACTGCCATCTGCGGCACGGATATGCACATCTACAACTGGGATCCCTGGAGTCAGGCCACCATCAAGCCGCCGATGATCATCGGCCACGAATATGTGGGTGAAATCTCTGCCATGGGCCCCGGCGTTACCGGTCTGGAGATCGGCCAGCGGGTTTCCGGCGAAGGCCACATCATCTGCAATCAGTGCCGCAACTGCCGGGCCGGCAATGGTCAGTTCTGCAAGCATACCAAAGGCGTGGGCGTGAACCGGGACGGCGCTTTTGCCCAGTATCTGGTGATCCCCGCCAGCAATGTTGTCCCCATTCCGGATTATCTGGATGAAGATGTGGTCAGCTTCTTTGATGCCCTGGGCAATGCCACCCATACTGCCCTGGCCTTTGACGTGGTGGGCGAGGATGTGCTCATCACCGGCGCCGGCCCCATCGGCATCATGGCGGTTGCCATCTGCAAACGGAACGGCGCCCGCAGCGTCGTCATCACCGACGTAAACGATTACCGCCTGGATCTGGCAAAGAAGATGGGCGCCACCGAAGTGGTGAACGTCAGCCGGGAAAATCTGCGTGATGTCTTTGAACGGAACCACATCGTGGAAGGCTTTGACGTTGGTCTGGAAATGAGCGGCAGCGCTGCCGGTCTGAACACCATGATCGACCATATGCGGAACGGCGGCAACATCGCCCTGCTGGGCCTGCAGCAGCCCGGCACCATGATCGACTGGAACAAGGTTATCTGGAACAGCCTGACCCTGAAGGGCATTTACGGCCGGAAGATGTATGAAACCTGGTATAAGATGATCACCATGGTGGAAAGCGGCCTGGATATGAAACCCATCATCACCCATCGCTTTGACATTCGCGATTATGAGCAGGGCTTCGCTGCCATGAATTCCGGCAAGAGCGGCAAGGTCGTTCTGGACTGGACCCAGCTTTAATCCGCGTTAGCAGGCTTTTCCTGCAAATCCTGGATGAGATATTGCTCCCCGGGAGCGAAAGAATACACAACAAAGAGAAACGAGGAGGAAACCATGCGTAAATCTGCTCTGAACGCTTATCAAGCTACCCTGGACAGCATCAAGGAACAGGGTCTCTACAAAGGTGAACGAATCATCACCACCCCCCAGCGCAGCTGCATCGATACCACCGCTGCCAGCAGCGTCATCAATATGTGCGCCAACAACTACCTGGGTCTGGCCAACAATGAACGCCTGATCGCCGCTGCCAAGGCTTCCTATGACAGATGGGGCTTTGGTCTGGCTTCCGTCCGCTTCATCTGCGGCACCCAGCAGCTCCACAAAGACCTGGAAGCAACCATCTCCCGCTTCCTGGGTATGGAAGACACCATCCTCTATTCTTCCTGCTTCGATGCAAACGGCGGTCTCTTTGAGACCCTGCTGGGCGAAGAAGACGCCATCATCAGCGACGAGCTGAACCATGCCAGCATCATCGACGGTATCCGTCTCTGCAAAGCCAAACGCTTCCGCTATAAGAACAACGACATGGATGATCTGCGGGCTCAGCTGGAAGCTGCACAGGCAGCCGGCGCCAAGATCAAGCTGATCGCTACCGACGGCGTATTCTCCATGGACGGCTATATCGCCAACCTGCAGGCCATCTGCGACATGGCAGACGAATTCGATGCCCTGGTCATGGTGGATGACAGCCACGCTGTTGGCTTCATGGGCGATACCGGCCGCGGCACCCCCGAATACTGCGGCGTGACCGAGCGCGTTGACATCATCACCGGCACCCTGGGCAAGGCTCTGGGCGGCGCTTCCGGCGGCTACACCAGCGGCCGTCAGGAAATCATCGACCTGCTGCGTCAGCGCAGCCGTCCCTATCTCTTCTCCAACACCCTGGCTCCCGCCGTGGCAGCCGCTTCTCTGGAAACCTTCCACATGCTGGAAGAAAGCACTGCTCTGCGTGACAAGGTCCATGAAAACACTGCCTATTTCCGCGCAGAAATGGCCAAGCTGGGCTTTGACATCCTGCCCGGCACCCATCCCATCGTTCCCGTCATGCTCTATGACGCTGTGACCGCTGCGGAATTTGCCAAACGTATGCTGGATAAGGGCATTTACGTCATCGCTTTCTCCTATCCCGTGGTTCCCCAGGGCAAGGCCCGCATCCGTACCCAGGTTTCCGCTGGCCACAGCAAGGAAGATCTGGATCGTGCCGTTCAGTGCTTCAAGGAAGTCAAAGAGGAAATGGGTCTGTAATCCCGCTTTTCTCCGCAAACTGCAAATTGCGATTCATGAGGGACTGCGCTCCGGCGCAGTCCCTTTTTGCGTGGGGGGAGTCCCCACTTTTTTTAGAAAAAAGTGGGTCAAAAAACACTTATTTTTGGGCTGCTGCTGTGAGCAGTGCAGCGTCCAAAAATGAAAGTTCTTTGACCAACTTTCTTTCAAGAAAGTTGGGGTTTACAAACGCAAAGCCCCCTTTCCCTGTCGAAACGTGCTATAATAAGAAAAACTGCCTTGTCCCCATGGGGCAGAAGAAAGCCATTTGCAAAGAGGAGGTTCTGAAATGAAAGCTGGCATCATCAGATGTATGCAGACAGAGGATTATTGCCCGGGAACCACGGATTTTTACGCCATCCGGGAGAAAAAGGGCGCCTTCGCCGGGGTGGAAGGGGAGATCCAGCTCATCGGCTTTATCAGCTGCGGCGGCTGCCCGGGGAAGAAGGTTCTGCTGCGTGTGCGGGAGCTGGTGAAGCGGGGCGCGGATACCATCGTTTTTGCCTCCTGCATTCAGAAGGGCACGCCTATGGGCTATGCCTGCCCCTTTGCGGAAAAAATGAAGGAGCTGGTCCGCAGGGAGCTGGGAGAGGATTTCCCCATTCTGGATTACAGCCACTGATCAGGGCGAATTCAGACAGCCTTCCCTTGTAAATGCCCGGAGAATGGTCTAAAATACTTAGTATTCGAGCGGAACAGCTGCCCGGCCGGAAGGCGGGCAGAAAGTAGATCCGGATTTCTCAGCAAGGAGGATATACTGAATGACACTGAACCTTTGGCAGGCGATCATCCTGGGCCTGGTCCAGGGATTGACGGAATTTTTACCGGTTTCCTCTTCCGGGCATCTGGTCATCGTCCAGACGCTGCTTGGCCTGGAGGTGGATATGATGACCTTTGACGTATTTGTGCATGTGGGCACCCTGGCCGCGGTCTTTGTGGCCTTCCGGCAGGATATTGCCTGGCTGCTGCGGCACATCTGGAGCCGCTTCACAGCCATGATCATCGTGGCCTGCATCCCGGCTGCCCTGATGGGGCTGCTGCTGGATGATCCTTTCGGCCGCCTCTTCTCCTCCCTGACGGCAGTGGCCTGCGCCCTGGTGCTCACCGGCATTCTGCTGCTGCTCTCTGACCGCTTTAACGGCCAGCGGGAGATCAAGGATCTGAGCGCGCCCCAGGCTCTGCTGATCGGTCTCTGCCAGGGCTGCGCCATCGCACCCGGGCTTTCCCGTTCCGGCTCCACCATCTTCGGCGCGCTGGTCTGCGGCCTGAAGCGGGCGGAGGCTGCCAAATTCTCCTTCATCGTCTCCATCCCGGTGATCCTGGGTGCCGGTCTGAAGGAAGCCTATGAGCTGCTGACGGAAAGCACAGCAGTGGTGGAATGGACCTATTTCGTGGGCGCTGCGGTGGCGGCCCTCTCCGGCTATTTTGCCATCCGCGTTTTCCTGCGCCTGCTGGAAAAGCGAAATATGCGCTTTTTCTCCTATTATGTCTGGCTTCTGGCAGCAGCCCTTTTGCTGAGCAGGATTTTTGCCTAGCTATGTGGAATTTTTAACAATTCCGAAATTCTTTGTTTGATTTTATGAACCCGGGAGCTTCCTATGCCTGCCAGTACAAAGAAACGCCCCACAAGTAAAAAAAACAACAGCAGCGGAAACGCGAAACGCAGCCCCTCCTCCGGTGCGGTGACAGACCGCAAGCTGAATAAGCCACCGGCAAAGACGGAGCTGCAGCTGCTCCGGGAGAAGGAGATCGCCGGCATCGTGCTGGTGGCCCTTGCCGTGGTGCTGCTGGTGAATTTCATTCTGGCCCCCGGCCCGGGAGAGGCGGAGGCCGGGAGCATTGGCGTGCTCAGCAGCTTTTTGAACAAGCTGCTGTACTTCTGCGCGGGCAGAGGTGCTTTTGTGCTGCCCGTGTGCATGCTGGTTTACGGCATTCTGGTTTGTATGGATAAAAACTGCAGCTCAAACAGCCGCCTCACCGGCTTGCTGCTGATGTTCTGCGCCTTTTTGGGCCTCCTGCATCTGGGGGAGGAGCTGAAGGGCTTTGTGGAATACATCAGCCTGGCGGCAGAGGGCCTTGGCGGCGGCATCATCGGCGCGCTGCTGGATTTCGTTTTGCTGAAGATCCTGGGCCGCGCCGGGACGATCATCATCTTTATCGCCCTGCTCCTCATTGGCCTGCTGCTCTTTTTCCAGACCACCCTGGTGGCTATGCTGGGCGGCCTGCGCCGGGGCGGCGGCAAGGTGCGGGAGGTTCTGGAAACGGAGATCCCCCTGCCGGAGCGGAGCGATTTCCGCTGGCCCCAGCGGAAAAAGGCTTCCCCGGTGGAAGCGCCCCTGATCGGGGAAGGGGAGGAGAAGGCTTCCCCCGCTGCGGCGGAAGCAGCCCCTGCCCGAAGCAGTCTGGAGCTGCCGGATTTCCTGCCGGATGGCTCGGAGAAGGCGCCCCGGAAAAAGAGCCGGGAGAAGAGCAGATTTTCCCTTCCGCAGGAGGAAGCCCAGCTGCCCGCTGCGGAAGCAGCAGCTGCGCCTGAGCCTGCCCCTGTGAAAGAGGAATCCGGCGGCATCATCCCGCCGGAGACCCCCTTTGTCTGGGAATATATGCCCAGCATCGGTGGGAAAAGCAGCCCGGCTGCGGCAGAATGCACAGCAGAAAAAACAGAAGCCCCGCTTCCCCTCACACAGCCGGAAGCAGCGGCAGAAATAGAAGAGATCGAAGAGAAGATTCAGCCCCCCATCTTCGGCCTGGAGGATGCGGAAGCAGAGCCGGAGGAAGCCCCTTTCGCGGAAGAGATTCCCTCCCTGCCGGAGGAGGAAGAGGCGCTGCCTGAAGACGAGTCGCCTGCTGCGGACGCTGCCGAAGCGGAGGAAGAGCTGCCTGCCGCAGCGGCTGCGGAAACAGGCGAATACATACTGCCGCCGGTGGAGCTGATCGAAGCCGGGATCAAGGTGAAGAACCCCCGGATGAACAAGCTCATCACCGACAGCATCGGCGTGCTGGAATCCACCCTGGAAAGCTTCGGCGTCCGCGCCACCGTCACCCAGGTGGTGGCTGGCCCGGCTGTGACCCGTTATGAGCTGCAGCCTGCCCCGGGGGTGAAGGTCTCCCGCATCACCAGCCTGGCGGATGACATCGCCCTCACCCTGGCGGCGCAGTCCGTGCGCATCGAAGCGCCCATCCCCGGGAAGAGCGCCATCGGCATTGAGGTCTCCCGCAAGGAAGTGGATACCGTCTATTTCCGGGAGATGATCGAAAGCGACAACTTCCGGGATTCCAGGAAAATGCTCAGCTTTGTGCTGGGGAAAAATATCGCCGGGGAATGTGTGGTGGCGGATCTGGGCAAGATGCCCCACCTGCTGATCGCCGGTACCACCGGCAGCGGCAAGAGCGTCTGCGTGAACACCCTGATCTGCAGCCTCCTTTATAAGGCCCGGCCGGATCAGGTGAAGCTGATGCTCATTGACCCGAAGAAGGTGGAGCTGATGCAATACGCCAAGCTGCCCCATCTGATCGCCCCGGTGGTGAATGACAGCAAAAAAGCCGCCAACGCCCTGAAATGGGTGGTGGAGGAGATGGATTCCCGCTACAGCCTCTTTGTGTCCAGCCTGGTGAAGGATTTCGAGGGCTATAACAAGGTCCATGCGGAGGATCCCCTGCCCCATATCGTGGTCATCATCGATGAGCTGGCTGATCTGATGCTGGTGGCCCGTCATGATGTGGAGGACAGCATCTGCCGCATCGCCCAGATGGCCCGCGCTGCCGGGATCCATCTGGTGGTGGCGACCCAGCGCCCCTCTGTGGACGTGATCACCGGCCTGATCAAATCCAATATCCCCTCCCGCATCGCCTTTGCGGTCTCCTCCTTCACGGATAGCCGCACCATCCTGGATATGGGCGGCGCGGAGAAGCTGGTGGGTCGTGGGGATATGCTCTTTGCCCCGGTGGGCGTGAACAAGCCCATGCGTATCCAGGGCAGCTTCATCGACCCGGCGGATGTGAACCGCTTGGTGGGCTATTGCGCGGCCCAGGCCAGCCCCAGCTTTTCCCAGGCTGCGGTGGCGGCTGCCTCCACAGCGGAGAAGGCCTCCTCCGAGCGGGAGGATGGGGAGGACGAGCTGCTCTATGACGCAGGCTCCCTCATCATCAGCAGTGGGCAGGCCAGCGTTTCCTATCTGCAGCGGCGTTTGGCCATCGGCAACCCCCGGGCGGCCCGGCTCATGGATATGCTGGAACGAAAAGGCGTGGTGGGCTGCTCCAAGGGGAGCAAGCCCAGAGATATTTTAATGAGTATGGCAGAATTTGAGGAGTTATTTGCATGAGTCCAATACCTGTATACCTGGCCTCCCTGGGCTGCTCCAAGAATCTGGTGGACAGCGAGATCATGTGCGGCGCCCTGAAGCAGAACGGCTATGTGCTCACGGAGGATCCGGCAGAGGCGCAGGTCATCATCGTGAATACCTGCGGCTTTATCGAGGCTGCCCAGAAGGAGAGCATCGAGACCATTCTGGATCTGGCGGAATATAAGGAAAGCGGCGTCTGCCGCCTTTTGCTGGCTGTGGGCTGCATGGTGGAGAAATTCGCCGCGGAAATGGCGGAATCCATGCCGGAGATCGACGGCTTCCTGGGTGTGAATCGCTACCCGGAGATCGCCGCCCTGCTCAATGAAATGCTGGGCCGGGAGGAAAAGCCTGCCCTGCCCTGCGGGGATGCCTACCTGCTGCGGGAGCTGCCCCCCGGCTCTGCCACAGCCTACCTGAAGATCGCGGAGGGCTGTGACAATCACTGCAGCTATTGCCTGATCCCCCAGCTGCGGGGGCCCTATGTGAGCCGCCCCATGGAGGATATTCTCACCGAAGCCCAGCTCCTGCTGGAAAAGGGCGTGCGGGAGCTGGTGGTCATCGCGCAGGATACCACCTGCTATGGCTATGATCTTTACGGCCGGGAGAGCCTGCCGGAGCTGCTGGAGCAGCTGGCAGCCCTGCCCTTTGCCATGATTCGCCTGCTCTATGTTTACCCGGACCGCATCAGTGAGGAGCTGATCCGGGTGATGCAGGCGCATGAGAACATTTGTCATTATCTGGATATGCCCATCCAGCATGCCAGCGCCCGGGTGCTGAAGGCCATGGGCCGCTGGGGCGGCCGGGAGGAACTGCTGGCCCTTATCCGCAGGCTGCGGGCTGCCATGCCGGATATTGCCCTGCGTACCACGGTCATGGTGGGCTTCCCCGGGGAGACGGAGGAGGATTTTCAGGAGCTGCTGGAATTCCTGGCAGAGGCTCGCTTTGATTGGCTGGGCTGCTTCCCCTATTATCAGGAGGCAGATACCCCGGCAGCGGAAATGCCGGATCAGCTGGATGCGGATGTGAAGCAGGAACGTCTGGACGCGGTGATGCGCCAGGCTGCGGAGCTGAGCGCCCAGGCCCTGCAGCGCTATGTGGGGAAGGAGCTCACCCTGCTGGCAGAGGGGCCGGCTGAGGATTGGGAGCCGGGCTGGTATGCCGGCCGCAGCGCCTATCAGGCGCCGGAGGTGGATGGCCTGATCTATTTCACCAGCGAAGCGCCGGTGGAAGCGGGACAGCTCTATCAAGTGCAAGTAACGGAAAGTGATATTTATGATCTGATAGGAGAAACTAGCCATGAATCTGCCCAATAAGATCACTGTGGCCCGTATCTGTTTGGTTCCTGTGTGTGCTGCTCTGGCTCTGATCCATTTTCCCGGCAGCGACCTGCTGGCCACCATCGTTTTCCTGCTGGCTGCCTTCAGCGATTTTCTCGATGGCTATCTGGCCCGCTCCCGGAATTTGGTGACGAATTTCGGGAAATTCCTGGATCCCCTGGCTGATAAAATGCTGGTCTGCACCGCTATGGCTGCCCTGGTGGCGGAAGGACGCCTCTCCCCGGTGGTGATGATGATCATCATCTGCCGGGATCTGATGGTGGATGGTCTGCGCTCCATGGCCGCCGGGAAAGGCGTGGTCATCGCCGCCTCTTACTGGGGGAAGGCAAAGACCTTTTCCCAGATCTTCATGGTGGCCTTTTTGCTGATGAGCAGCTATTTCCCGGAAAGTGGGCTTTATCAGGCGCTCTGCCTGATTCTGGTGCTGGTCGCCACGGCTCTGACCGTCATTTCCGGCGTGATCTATCTCTACAATGGACGGGAATTCCTGCGGGGATAGGCTGGGCTGCGAAGAAAGAGACTTGCAGCTGCGGCGCTTTGGAGAACGGAGCTTTTAAAGAGCCTTCAATTAAGGAGAGATCATGAAAAAACAAACTTTGCAAAAAGCATCCCGGGGCATCCTGCTCCCCCTTTGCCTGGCCCTTTGCCTGCTGCTGAGCGCCTGCAGCCTGCCCACGGCAGAGCCGCCTTTCGATTTTTATGCTCTGGAACGGCAGGATTACGAAAATGAGAACGGCTATTCCATGCAGTTCCCGGCAGATTGGCAGCTGCTTTCGGAGGATGCGGAAAGCAGCACCTTCATCAGCGGAGATGGCAGCCTTTCCTGCACCATTGGCTTTGAGCTGGGCGGTGTGGAGGTCTATTCCCTGGAGGAAGTGGGGGATATGCTGCTGGAGCGCCTGGGGGATTCGCTTTTTTCCTCCTGGGAATCGGAGCACCCGCGTCTGGATTCCACTACCTATCGGAATCGGGTTCTGGGTCTGCGGGAGGATGGAGAGGCCCTGAGCCTGGATCTGAACGTCTATCATGTGCAGGAGGGCGTGCGTTATTATATGAGCTTCCTCTGCGAGACGAAGGTCTATGAGGCCAAGCTGCCCCTGATCAACGCCATTATGGAGAGCTTCGAGACCACGAAGCGGGGTGATGTGCTTTATGAGATGATGATGCAGCGCCGGGAGGAGCAGGCCCAGGCCGAGTGGGAAGCTGCCATGGAGGAGCTGGAGGCAGAGCAAGCCCAGGATACGGAGACCCCGGAGGGGAAGGCTCCCGATTCTGAGCAGGGACAGGAAGAAAAAGAATAAAAAACTTGAAAAAAAGATAAAAAAACGCTTGCTTTTTTCTGCTGCCTATGCTATAGTATTCCTCGCAGTGATTGTGCTGCAAAACCCATATGCGGCAGTGGCGGAATTGGCAGACGCGCTAGATTCAGGTTCTAGTGGTGGTTGCACCGTGGGGGTTCAAGTCCCTTCTGCCGCACCAGAAAGACCGAGGACATGTCTTCGGTCTTTATTTTTTTTGTCTGCTGCCTTGGCTGAAAGAAGGGGAAGGGGATATGGAGCCTCTTTCTTCGATCGGGGATCGTCCCAATGGCGTTTCCCCGGAAAGGCTTGCCTCGGTCCCAGGGGAATACCGGGAAGCAAAGTCGGGGCAAGCGTATTTTTAGCGGGCCGGGAAAAGAAAAAGGCTGCCGGAAAGCTCCGGCAGCCTTTTTTGCTGGTCTTTGTCGCTTGTTTAAAAAATTTCCTGCTCCAGCTCGTCAAATTCCGGGGAGGAAAAGAATTCGGCCAGGCTGATCTCCAGCCCATCGCAGAGCTTTTTGATGGTGACGATGGAAATATCCCTGCGCTGGGCATCCATCATGCTGTAAACCGTGGAGGGCGTGACCCCAGCCCGGGTAGCCAGCTCATTTGTTTTTAGTTTTCGTTCCTCGCATAAAGCGCGAAAGCGTCTTGTTACGGCATCCTTGACAGACATTTTGCTCACCTCAAGGATAGTCTAAATTTTTCTACGCAGCAGCGTATACGCACTTGCGTAATTTTTGGGAATCTGCTATACTGCTTTTGTCTCAGTATCTGCAGAACTGTATGTTTTAGGCAGCCGCAAAAAACTCAGGTTTTGGGAACTTTTGGCAAAACGTGGAGAAACATTTATATAAAATAAAGAAGAAAAATTTTTAATTTCTTCTGGGAGCACATTGAATTTCTGGTAATTTTATGGTATGATTTTGCTGTATAGGTATAGCAAATAGCAGGCCTTTCTCTTTTCTGCGAAGGGGACTGATCTTGCACATTTATTTTATTCATGTTTTTCGTATGAAGCCTGGCTGCCTCCGGTTGGGTTTTGTCCCAAAATCCTAGCTTGCCGCAGGTCATATCCGAAAGAACAGGGGCGTATAATTTTTCATGGCTGAAAAAATCAGGAAAATCTGGAATGCGTTTAACACCACGGTGATCGTCATCGCGGTGCTTTTGGCTGTGCTTCTGGTGGGCCTGCGCTTCGCGGGCTTCGAGATCTGCACCGTTCTTTCCGGCTCCATGGAGCCTACTTATCAAACCGGCTCCGTGATCTATATCAATAAAAACATAAATCCGAAGGAACTGCAGGAGGGCGATGTGATCACCTTCCGTCTGCAGGGCGGCATGCTGGCCACCCACCGCATCGTGGAGCTGGTTCCGGATGCGGAGATTCCCGGCCTTGTGCGCTTCCGCACCAAGGGGGACGCCAATGAAGATGTGGATGGCTCCCTGGTGGAATCCGTGAATGTGGTTGGTAAACCCGTTTTCAGCATCCCTTATCTGGGCTATGCAGTGCAGTATGTGCAGAACCCCCCGGGCAGGCAGATCGCCCTGACGGTGGCTGTTTTCCTGATTCTGATGATGACCCTGCCGGAGATGATCTTTGGCAGTGAGGATAAGAAAAAAGCCAAACACTCAAAGTAATGCTCCCTTGAAAGAGAACTGAAGGAGGATATTCCTTTGAAGACAAAACACAAAGTCCTTTTCCTCTGCCTTTGCGTGACGCTGATTTTGGGCGTTTCCATGCTGGGCTCCCTGGCCTATATGACCGACCGGGATTCGGTGGTGAACACCTTCACCGCGGGTAAAGTCGGCCTTGCTCTGGATGAGTCGCTGGTGGATCCGGATGGTACGCCTGTTCCCGGCGCGGATCGGGTGAAGCAGAATACATACCACCTGATCCCCGGCCAGAGCTATGTGAAGGACCCGACCCTGCGCATCCTGGCAGACAGCGAGGAGGCCTACGTCCGCCTGCTGGTGACGATCAATGAGATCGCAGCCCTGCAGGCCATCTTCGGTGCGGATTTTCTGCCGGAGGATTACGCCAGCGGCTGGGATGCGGAAACCTGGCCCTGCGTTGCCATAAGTGATGTGCAGGATGACAGCATCACCTACGAATTCCGCTATAAGGAGACGGTCTCCGGCGAGGATGGGGAGCTGGTGTTGCCTGCGCTTTTCACAGGCTTCACGGTTCCCGGTGCGCTCACCGCGGAGCAGCTTGCCACCCTGGACGAATTGAAGATCACAGTGGTGGGCCACGGCATTCAGGCAGCGACCTTTGCGGATGCAGAGGAAGCCTGGGCTGCCTTTGGGGAGCAATTCCCTGATCTTTCCTTATAGTGGCGGGATTGCATAACAATGGGATTACGTTTCCCCGGCGGCCTGCTTTTCCGGGTGGCCGGGGGCTTATGGAGCTTTCTTCAGATGGGCTTTTGCCCTGCATCTGTTGAAATAGGCCAAAGATAATTTCGAAAGAAAGGAGGAGTGCAATACGAAGGAAAAAACGAAAAAGCTTGCAGGATTTAAGCCGAAAAGATTCATCGGTTCCTGGGTTTTCGCCTTGCTTCTGGCGCTGATCTCGGTCTTTGGCGGTATAATTGATAACACCCTGGCCTGGTTGACGGCCCAAACGGAAAAGGTTGAGAATACTTTCACCTATGGGGATATTAACCTCACTTTGGTGGAAAGCGACACAAATCTGGATGAAGACGATAACCCCAACACAAATGAATATGAGATGGTGCCGGGAAATACGATCGAAAAAGATCCGGTGGTAACGGTTCTGGCGGGGAACGAAGCCTGCTATCTCTTCGTGAAGCTGGAGGAGAGCGGCGGCGATGTGACGCTGGCCGGAATAACCCATGATTTTGATGATTTCCTGGAATATGAGATCGCCGAGGGCTGGCAGCCTCTGCTGGACGCAGAGGGCGAGCCGATCGATGGCATTTATTACCGGGAAGTGGGTGAGGACACGGATGATTCTTCCCTGGATTACCCGGTTCTCAAGGACAACAAGGTGCTGGTGAAGGAAACAGTGACGAAGGCGATGCTGAATGCGCTGGACGACCCGGATGCTCTGGCGACGCAGTACCCGATGCTGACCATCACCGCATACGCAGTGCAGCAGGCCAATGTGGAATCTGCCCTGGCTGCCTGGGAGCTGATCGGCCAATAAGGCTTCGGCCCGGAACATAGCAAGCAGTTTTCATAAGGATCATAGTTTTTTGGTTTAGATAAATTTTTTAAGAAAGAAGGCAAGAGAATGAAGCTGAAAAAGGTTTTAGGCTCTCTGGCTGTTGGCGCACTGGCAGTGACCCTGGCAGTGGGCGGCACTCTGGCTTATTTTAGTGATTCTGCTTCTAATACCAACGTCATGGCGGTTGGCAATGTGAAGATCGAGCAGATCGAGCTGCAGCGTAAAGAAGGCGTTGCCCACAAGAACGAAGCAAACATCGGTGCCAAGGATGGCGACCTGGTTGCTTTCGAACAGGGCCAGCCCCTCTACCCCGCAGCCTCCGTTGACGACACCGCATACACCGCAGAATCCACTGATCTCTTCTATTGGGGTGACTATGTAAGTGCCGATGGCGCGGGCAATGGCCTGTGGAACGATGCGAAACTGTACGGCGCCCTGGATAAGTTCGTATTCGTAAAGAATACCGGCAGCTCCCCCTGCTATTATCGTACCTGGCTTGCTTTTGAATGCCCCGATGGCATGGAATACAGCGAAGTTCCCGATAAGCACTTCATGAACAACGTGAACGGCAATGATCTCTTCAAATGGGAAGACCTTGGTTATCAGGTGATCGATGGTACCCGTTATCATGTTGAACTCGCTACTTATCAGGAAGAGCTGGCTCCCGGCGAAACCTCCCGTCCCTCCCTGCTGCAGGTCGTTATGACTGATAAAGTCACCAATGAAGACGCGGAGAAACTGGGTAGCTCCTATGAGATCCTGGCTTACTCCGAAGCCTGCCAGGTTGAAAACCTGGAAAAATTGGCCACTGGCAATCAGAACCCCGCAGAAGTGGCTCTGGCCAGAGCATTCTATCCCGCAGAGCTGGATGACACCACCGGTGCGCTCGTAAAGCATCCCTGGATGGATGGCGTGGATGTTCCTATTCTGGTCAGCTCTGCTGATGAGCTTGTCGCAGCTCTGGAGAATGACGAGGATGTTGTCCTTACTGATGACGTTAAGATTGATCCCGCTGGTATGAGCAATGCTTATGGTACGACCGGTATCAACGTAAAGAACGGTCAGACCATCGACGGCAGCGGCAACACCCTCGACATCAAGGGTGCAGGCGGTACTTGGGACTCCGGTATTAACACTACCGGTGGTCTTATCAAGAATATCACCGTTACCGGCTCCTTCCGCGGTATCTTTATCAACCACAACAGCACGCACTTTGAGCCTGTAGTCCTTGAGAATGTTACCATCGATGGAACGACTTACACCATCTCCTGCGACCAGGGTAAGAATCAGACTCTTACCGCAAGCAACTGCACCTTCAATGGCTGGACCAGCTTCGCAGCTACTCTTGGCGAAGCAAGCTTCATTGATTGCAAGTTTGGCGAAGGCAACGGCTATGCGTTCTGCCGTCCTTACGCTCCTACTACCTTCGTAGGATGTGAATTCGAGGCAGGCTATACGGTGGATCCCCGTGCTGCAGTTACCTTTGAGAACTGCACCATTGACGGTGTTGCTCTTACCGCTGGTAACCTCGCTACTCTCGTAACCAACACAGGGAACGCATCTGTAAAATAATTTGCCGAGCTCCTCACTCCCTTCAGGGAGTGGGCGGCGATTCCCCGTTCATAAGCGGCTCCCGCAGCCGCTGGAAAATATTTTAAACCTAACGAAAGGAAGTCCTACATAATGAAAATGAAAAAACTTGTTGGTACCCTGGCAGTCGGCGCACTGGCTGCTACCCTGGCCATCGGCGGCACCATGGCTTATCTGCAGAGCTCTGATTCTGACGTAAACGTCATGACCCTGGGCAATGTGAAGATCGAGCAGCATGAATATGAACGTGTTGTTGATGCTAACGGCGGGTACACCACCATTGACGTTGACGGTGTTACCAGCTATAAACTGAAGGATTTTACCCAGGGCAAACCCCTGCTTCCTGCTACTGAACTCGATGCTAATGGCAACCCCTATAACTACGGTGCCGGCGATTATGATGCAACCCGAGTTAAAATGTCTCAGGTAGACTCTCACGGCTCTATGGATGTGTTCGTCAATAAGAACGCACAGGATAAGTTCGTCACCGTAGAAAACACCGGCAAGACCGATGCATACGTTCGTACCATTATTGCTTTCGAGAGCGGTTCTTTGACTCCCACTGAGTTTGACAATGTAATCAGTACGAGCAGTTTCATGACGGCCCAGGGCGTCTGGAAAGTAAACGATATCGGCACTGTTGCGATTGCCGGTAACAATTACTTTGTTTGCGAGTATATCTACAACGGTGCAGCTCACGACAGCTTGGGCGGCGTTCACGCAAACGGCGTTCTGCCCGCAGGCGACCCCACCTATCACAGCCTTGCACAGGTTTATATGAAAGCTACTGCAACCAACGAAGATTGCGAAGCAATCGACGGTAACCAGAACGGTACATACGACATCCTGGTTCTCTCTCAGGCTGTTCAGGCAGATGGCTTTGCAGATGCCCAGACCGCACTGGACACTGCTTTCGGTAAGGTTTCCGATAAGGCAGCTGAATGGTTTGCAAATATTGCAAACTATGACTATGTAGAAGTCGGCGGCAAAAAGGCTGAGGTGAGCGGCGAGGCAGCCAAAGAAATCCTTGAAACCCTGGAAACGGGCAAAGATCTGATCGTTGACAAGAATATGGATAT
>JAFSHU010000017.1 GCA_017440145.1 Bacillota bacterium | reverse complement strand
TTTCTTTTCCCCGCAGCAAAGTTTTTGTCAAAATTCCTTCTTTTCTTCCCTGCTTCCCCATGTTATAATAAAAAATTGGAATGCGCTTTGTTTTGGCAGAGGATCCGTTCTGCATCTGACGCGAATTCGGGTCGTCTCCCCCGTTGAAAGCCCCTTAAACCGGGCTTCGCAAAAATTTCCCCGCTTCCAATGTGTTTCGAATCCTTCGAAACGTAGCTATAACTTTCAGCTATCACCTGTCAACTATCAACTGCTTTCATTTTCTCCAACAGGAGGTTTTGCTTATGGATCTGCTGATTGCCTTTCTGCTGTTTATCTCGGCGGTGGTGAGCTGTCTGGCAGCGGATATTTCGATACTCTACGCCCTTTTGCTGGGGCTGATCTGCTTCCTGCTGGTGACGCGGCATCGCGGCTATACCTGGAAGGAGCTGCCGAAGATGGCCTGGAGCGGCGCGAAAACAGCCCTGCCTGTGGTGGTGGTGATGCTCTGCATCGGCTGCCTGACCGCGCTCTGGCGGGCCAGCGGCACCATTGCCTACTGCGTCTATTACGGGCTGGAGCTGATCTCCCCCCGGCTCTTTCTGATGATCGCCTTTTTGCTGCCCCTGGTGCTTTCCTTTCTGCTGGGGACCAGCTTCGGCGTATGCGGCACTGCGGGCGTGGTCCTGATGGTGCTGGCCCGGGGCGGCGGGGTGGATCTGCTGCTGACTGCCGGGGCCATTTTTTCCGGCGCCTATTTCGGGGATCGCTGCTCCCCCTCCAGCTCTGCCGGGCTGCTGGCCTGCAATGTGACGGGGGTGGAACACCAGGCCTATGTGAAGATGATGCTGCGTACCAGCCTGCTGCCGCTGCTGCTCTGCCTGCTGGTCTATGCTGCGCTTTCTTATCTGAACCCCATCTCTCAGGTGGATGGCTCCGTGAACCGGGCGCTTTCGGAAAGCTTCCGGCTGCACTGGCTCTGCCTGCTGCCCGCCCTGGTGCTGCTGATTTTGCCCTGGTGCAAGCTTTCCATCCTGCACAGCCTGGCCATCAGCGCGGCGCTGGCCCTGGTGCTGGCCCTCACCCTGCAGGAGCAGCCGCTGGGGCCCACGCTGCTTTCCTGCGTCATCGGCTGGCAGATGCCCGGCGAAAACAGCCTGGCCTCCACCCTTTCCGGCGGGGGCATGATCTCCATGGCCACAGCCTGCGGCGTGGTGCTGCTCTCCAATTCCTATTCCGGCCTTTTCCGGGGGGCCTCCCTGCTGAATGGGCTGGAGGAGCGGCTTTCCCGCGTCGCGGAGAAGCTGGGCCTTTTCCCCACGCAGGTGCTGAGCGCCCTGCTGACCGGCGGCGTGTTCTGCAATCAGGCCATCGGTACGGTGATGGGGAGCCAGCTGCTGGGCGGTGTTTACCGGAAAAAGGGCGCCTCCCCCATGGAGCTGGCTGTGGATATCGGCAGCTCCATCATGACCATCGCCGGGCTGATCCCCTGGTCGGTGGCCAGCTCTGTGCCCCTGGCCATGCTGGGTGCGGAGCGGGGCGCGCTGCTCTTTGCGGTCTATCTCTATGCCATCCCCATCTGCTATTTCTTCACCAAGCGGCATTGGTTCCCCGCAAAAGCGAAGGAATAAGAGAAACAGCAAATCCCCCTTCTTCCGGAGGGGGCTTTGCTTGTGGGCGGGGGGTACCGAAAACCCTTCTTCTCTTGAAAGAAAAGAAGCAAGAGGACTTTAGCTCCTGGGTCGATGCTTAAGATTGCCACGTTGTTCAGCTGTGTACTGCTTCGCAGTCCTGCAGCTGAACTGCCTCGCAATGACAGAAGGTTTACCCGGCTTCTCACGGAAAAAGCCCCCTCTATGACGGGCAGTGTCCGTAAAACAGTTGGAGCGTATCAATATAGATACACTTCGTTTCTTATGCCAACATACCATATAGAAAGGTGCAGCTCCTTGGCTCTCCCTTTGGGAGAGCTGTCACCGCAGGTGACTAAGAGGGCTCCCCTCTCCGTCCTCGCTACGCTCGGCCACCTCTCCCTTTGGGAGAGGCCAGGGATGCAGGCAGGGTACGCCAAAAGCTGTATAGAAGTACGCCCTTGCATTTGTTTGATACATTGCAGTTTCATTCACTGATTTCATGCGATCATCGTTTGCCCCGATATACAGGAACAGGCGCAACAGAGTAAACTGTTGCGCCTGCTAAGCGTTTTATGAGCCCCTCCCGGACGGGAGGGGGATTTGCGTATCGCTTTTATTTGAATACCTTGCCGAAGAAGCCCTTTTTCTCTTCTCCCTCGCCAAAGGATTCGGCCAGCTTTTGCAGCAGCTCCCGCTGCTCCTTATTGAGGCGCGTGGGGGTGCTGACCTTCACCCGCACATGCTGATCGCCCTTGCCGTAGCCCCGGAGCTTGGGGAAGCCCCTGCCCCGCAGGCGGAAGGTGGTGCCGGTCTGGGTGCCTTCCGGGATCTCCAGCTTGACCTTGCCATCCAGAGTGGGAACCTCGATCTCCGCGCCCAGAGCCGCCTCGGAGAAGCTGATAGGCTGCTCCAGATGGACATTATCCCCATCCCGGCGGAAGTATTTGTGGGGCTTCACGCTGATGTAAACATAAACGTCACCGGCGGGGCCGCCGTTCAGGCCGCCATCCCCTTCGCCCTGCATCCGCAGGCGGCTGCCGGTATCCACACCGGGGGGAATGCTCACCTTCAGCTTGCGCTTCTGCCGCACGCGTCCGCTGCCGCTGCAATCCGGGCAGGGCTCCTCGATGATGCTGCCGCGCCCACCGCAGCTGGGGCAGGAACGCACCGTCTGGAACTGGCCAAAGGCGGTGTTCTGGTTCACGCGCACCTTGCCGCTGCCATGGCAGTTGCTGCAGGTTTTGCGTTTGGTGCCGGCTTTCGCGCCGCTGCCGTGGCAGGAAGAGCAGGTCTCCATGCGGTTGATGCTGATCTCCTGCTCCACGCCCTTGGCTGCTTCCTCAAAGCTGACTTCCACATCCACCCGCAGATCATCGCCCTCCTGGGGCGCGTTGGGGTCTGCGCTTCTGCCGCCGAAGCCGCCACCAAAGAAGGTCTCGAAGATATCCCCGAAGCCCCCGCCAAAGCCGCCACCGCCGCCGAAGCCGCTGAAATCAAAGCCACCGCCGCCGCCAAAACCGCCTGCGCCGGGGTCATTATGTCCGAATTGGTCGTAGCGGGCCCGGCTGTTTTCATCCGAAAGCACGCCGTAGGCCTCGTTGACCTCCTTGAATTTTTCCTCTGCGGTCTTGCTGTCCGGGTTCAGATCCGGGTGGTATTGCTTGGCCAGCTTTTTATAGGCCTTTTTGATATCCTCCGGGCTGGCGTCCCGACCGACGCCCAGCACTTCATAATAATCACGTTTGTCTGCCATGTATATCCTCTCATTTCAGAGAGGTATGGGCGAAGCAGCTGCCCCGCCCATACCGGATTTTCCAAAAAGAGTTTTGTAAACCCTTCTTCTTTTTAAAAAGTTCGGGGCGCGAGGAACGCGCCGAACTTGGGAGAAGCAAGAAAACACTCATTTTTGGACTGCGCTTCGGATTCAGTCATTGCGA
Organism: Bacillota bacterium; assembly: GCA_017440145.1. GTDB lineage: Bacteria > Bacillota > Dehalobacteriia > UBA4068 > UBA4068 > RGIG3155. The sequence continues at coordinate 295 of JAFSHU010000017.1, read as the reverse complement.
GGAAGGCAAGCTGAGATTTTGCTCCAGCAAAAGCCAGCTTGGCAACGTGGCAATCTTAACGTAGCGCACTGCAGAAATCCAGCTTCAGGATTGCCACGTTGTTCAGCTGTGTACTGCTCCGCAGTCCTGCAGCTGAACCACCTCGCAATGACAGATAATTCATTTTCCCGTTAAAAGTGTCAGCGGGTTTTCGAAGAAAACCCGGGGTCCTCTCTTTTCCAAGTTCGATTCAATCGAACTTGTGAGAAGGACGGTTTTTAAACCAAAGAGAAAGGCTTTAAAAAGCGAGCTTATT
>JAFSHU010000128.1 GCA_017440145.1 Bacillota bacterium | reverse complement strand
GCTACAGCATCACCGAGCCCTATGATTTCAGCGTGGTCACAGAACAGCCGGGCTGGGGACACGGCAGCAATGAGGAAAAGCTGGCAAAATGCAATCTTCCGGAAGAGCTTTTGCCCGAGATGAGTACAGAAGCCCTGATCGAGACCATTTTCAATCATCCCCTGATCGTTGTATACTGTGATACTAACAATATGCCCGTTAACGGAAACTACAATGTCCACATGGATTATCTGATCGAAACCTTCAACGCTGTGCCGGAGCTTTTCTCCCGGGATGATGCGCTCACGGTGATGGAGGACGTTTACTACCTGGGCCGCACAGAAAGAAGAACATTTTCGAATAGCGTGGGTTACGCTCTTTTGCTGGAGCTGCAGGCCAGGGCAGAGAGCGCCGAGCCAGACTATACCCTGCAGGCCATCCCCTTCTCCCTAGCCCAGGGGCTGAGCCAAGAGCAGCATCTGAACATTTTGGATACGGATGGGGAAAGGCTGCTCTATCGCCTGCATGAATACATCCGCGATGGCGGTATTCATCCGCCCAACAATCAGAAGCTGGGGCTTTATTCTCTCAGCCAGGATGAGATTTTACTGGAGCTGGAATTCCCGGATGCCCAGACCCTGCAGGGTGGCATTTTATTGCCGGAGGGCTTTGCCTATTGCCAGACCACAGCAGACAGCGGGGAGCAAGAAGAGATCGAATACCAGATCTTCCGGGCGGATGGAGCCGGTGAGGCCCAGCTTATAGATAGCGGCTTCTATGAAAACGGCATCGGGCAGCCACCCAGCTTTGCCCGGCTGGATTCCGGGGACGCGCTCTATAGCTATCAACAGCGCCGGGATGGCAGCAGCTTTTTCGGCCTGCGCCGTCTGGATGGGGCAGGAGAGCTCCATTCCCTGCTGGAGCTGGAAAAAACAGAGCACAGCAGCCCCATCTACAGCGAAATCTCCACCAACGGCCGGGAATATCTGTACTTCCTGCAGGAAGAGGAGGAGGGCCTGTTTTATCTGGGGGATGCAGAGCATGTGATCAGCACCGCCAGCCTGCAGCCCGGGGAAAAGCTGCTCTCCTGCACACTGCTGGAGGATGGAGGCATCTTCCTGCTCTACCCGGAGGAGGGAGCGCAGAAGGAGCTTTCCTACAGAAATCTGCAGGGGCAGCCCACGAGCGAAGAGAGGGATCTGAACCGCCTCTTCTACCTGAACCGCATGTGCAGCAACGGAAAAGACCGCATTTTGGCGGTGGGGGATCGCTTCGAGATTTACAATGTATGGATCGGGGATGGGCTGATCCAAAAGGAAAAGCTGGATCAGAGCCGCTTCCCCGCGGAGCTGCTGGAGCAGCCTTTGCGTTTCTTCCATCTCTCCGAATCCAGCTATCTGCTGCATTATCAGCAGGAAGATTTGCTTTATCTGCTCACTTTTCCCCAGTAAATTCCCCCACCCACAAGCAAAATCCCCCTCCCGGATGGGAGGGGGATTTTTCTGTGAGGTCAAAAGGGAAAATTCCTTCTTCTTTGAAAAGAAGAAGCAAGAAACTTTTAGCTTTTGGCTCGCACCTCTTATTTTGAGGGTCAAAGCTCTTTGCCCCACTTTTCAAAAAGTGGGGACTTCAGAAGCCCTTGGCTGCAGCCCTACTTCTTGCTGGCGGCCTTGGTATAGCGGTTCATCACGGCGGCGCCCAGGCCGATGGCAGGAATGCTCTGGCCAATGATATAGCCTGCCCCCCGATGATCCGCCTCCCGCAGGGCAGCGAAAAGATTGTGGGCAAAATCCGCAGGCTCCTCCTCCGAGCCCAGGCTGATGATCTGCGTTTCCGGAACGCCCCGGCGCTGCAGCTCCCGGGAGGATTCCTCGCTCAGCAGCAGCAGGGGCTGAGGAGCCTCCTCCTGCAGCAGACTATGGCGCAGAGCCTCTGCCTCCCGCCAGTTTTTCACCAGAAAGAGCTGTCCCTGGGGCGCATAGTGGCGGTATTTCATCCCCGGGGAGGCCGGCCGCGCACAATCCGCCTGCCCGGCAGCAGGGCAATCCCCGCAGAGCAGCTTCAGCGCATCCTGGGTGACCTTCCCCGGCCGCAGCAGGATGGGGTATTCTCCCCGGGCATCCACCACGGTGCTTTCCAGGCCGATCTCCACCGGGCCGCCGTCCAGGATCAGGGGGATACGCCCCTGCAGATCCTCCAGCACATGTCCGGCCAGGGTGGGGGAGGGCCGTCCGCTGAGATTGGCAGAGGGCGCCGCAATGGGCCGCTCTGCTGCCCGCAGCATGGCCAGCGCCCCCGGGTGAGAGGGGAAACGCACTGCCAGGGTGCTGAGCCCGGCGCTGACAGAGGCAGGCACCAGACCACGGCTATCCAGCACCATGGTGAGGGGGCCGGGCCAATAGCATTCCGCCAGCTTTTCCGCAAGAGGCGTGAATTCCACCAGCTCCCGAGCCTGCTGCAGGCTGGCCACATGGACGATGAGGGGGTTATCCCCGGGCCGCCCCTTGGCCGCGAAGATGGCTGCCACCGCCTCCGCGTCAAAGGCATTGGCGCCCAGGCCGTAGACGGTCTCCGTGGGGAAGCCCACCAGGCCGCCGCTGCGGAGGATCTCCCCGGCCTGCTCCAGGCCGCGCAGAGCCTCTTCGCTGTTCAGATTTTGTATATCGCAAAGCTTGGTTTCCATGGTATGTCCTTTCTTGCTGCGGCCTTTCCCTGTACCAGACGGCCTTGCCGGGTGGTATATCCTCCTGCCGCTGGGGTATATCTGTATCTCTTCTGCAGAGGCAGGCCTTCTCCCGGCAGCCTCTGGATCAGTTGGCCTTGCAGGGCGGTATATCCTTCTACGGTTGGGATATATCCCCATTTTCGCAGAGGCAGGCCTTCTCCCGGCAGCCTCCGTATCAGATGACCCTGCAGGGCGGTGTATCCTCCTACGGTTGGGGTATAGCGCCATTTCTTCTGCAGAGGCAGGGCTTCTCCCGGCAGTCTCCATATCAGACGACCCTGCAGGGCGGTAAATCTTCCTGCGGTTGGGGTATAGCGCCATTTTCGCAGAGGCAGGCCTTCTCCCGGCAGTGTCCATATCAGACGGCCTTGCAGGGGTGATAGATCTCTCCGCAGGCCGGGCATTTGTATTCCACGTTCTGCTTTTTATGAGGGTAGCGGGAAAGCAGCGTCGCTTCGCCGCATTTGGGGCAGGCGATCTTCTCCCCCCGCAGCAGGGCTACTGCTTTTTCCCGGTCCAATCCGCTGTTGCTGCTCATAGCTGCTCCTTTTTGGCAAATCCACATCAGCCGCGCAGGCTCTGCCGCCCATATTCAGTCTGGCTGCCGCGCCAGCACGCCCCGGGGGCGTCCGCCCAGATCAAAGAGGCGCTCCTCCACCCGGAAGCCGCCGGATTCCAGCAGCTGGCAGATGGCATCCTGCTGCTCGTCCCCATGCTCCAGAATCAGCCAGCCCCCCGCCGGCAGCAGCTGCCTGCATTGGCCGATCAGCCGGGGGTAAAGCTGCAGCCCATCCCCACCGCCGTCCAGCGCCAGGTGGGGCTCCCGCTGTACCTGGGGGGAAAGGCGCCCGATCTCTTCGCTGGGGATATAGGGCGGGTTGGCGATGAGCAGCTCCGGGCAGCAGCCAGCCTCCAGCAGAGGCTGAGCCAGATCCCCGGGGAAAAAGCGGCAGCGCGCCTGCAGGCCCAGGCGTTCCGCGTTTCGCTCCGCCATGGCCAGCGCCGCCGGGGAAATATCCGTCAGAACAGCCCTGCTTCCGGGCAGATGATGGGCGATGGAGAGGCCCAGGCAGCCGCTGCCGCAGCAGACATCTGCCAGCAGAGGCTTTTCCTTCCCCTGCAGGAGCTGAATGGCTCGCTCTGCCAGGCATTCGCTGTCAAAGCGGGGGATCAGCACCTCCGGCCCCACGAAGAAATCCAGCCCCAGGAAGGGACTCTCCCCCAGCAGGTATTGCAGCGGCTCCCCGGCCAGCAGGCGGCTGAGCAGGGCTTCCCCCCGCTGCAGGTCTACCTCCTCCCGGCGGTGCAGCAGCAGGCAGGAAGGCTCGCAGCCCTGCAAATGCCCCAGCAGGATGCGAGCAAGAGAGCGGGCTTCGGAGGAATCGAAGCCCGCTTCGCAGAGTCGAGTATATACTTGTGTCAAATATTCAAATACCTGCATAATGGCAATGCTTTCTCTTGAGGATTTGCTGAAACCCTTCCTTTCTTGGAAGAGAGAACCCCTTCCTTTCTTGGAAGAAAGGAAGCGAAAGAACTTTAAATTTTGGGCTGGTACTTCTATCTTAGGGATGGCTCCCAAAAAGAAGTGTTTTCTCGCTTCCTCTTTTCTAAAAAGAGGAAGGATTTATGCCTTAAAAACCTGCTAAAATCGTACCTTTCTCACAAGTTCGCTTGAAGCGAACTTGAAGAAAGGAAGCGAAAGAACTTTAAATTTTGGGCAGCGGCTGGAATTGATTCATCCCAGCTTTGCGTGATTCCTTAATCAGCAGCGTATTTTTTGAAAAAATCCTTCTTTATTTGAGTGAAAGCAGCGGGATTGTTCCTGTATAAATCATAGGCTTCATAGAAAATGCGGCTGGCGTTAGACATTCCTTCGCTCCCATTTGTGACAACGTAATGAATGCACCCTAATTGCATTTTCAGCCCGGAAAGATTCCGAAACTTTTCATCAACATTAAGCCCAGCCTCTTTTGCTTTCCGCTTATACATTTCAGATAGCAGCATTAGCTTCTCCGTTGATACCGAAAGTGTCGCTCCCTCTTCCATATATGTGGCGAATAAGGCAACTGCCTCCGAAAGATCCCATTTTATCTTTATCATAGCATCCACTTCCTGCAAGTACGCCGCCGATGATGGAGCATGCAGCCCAGCGTTAAAAGTTTCTTGGTACTTCTTTTCAAAGAAGTACGGTTTTAACCACGGTTTTAACCCCGTTGAAACCAGCCCCTTACTCCTCACCCTTCAGGCGGGCAGCCTGGTCGGAGGTAACGAGGGCATCGATGATATCATCCAGCTCACCCTCCAGCACCTGATCCAGCTTATGCACGGTCAGGCCGATGCGGTGATCGGTGATGCGGCGTTCAGGGAAATTGTAGGTGC
>JAFSHU010000127.1 GCA_017440145.1 Bacillota bacterium | reverse complement strand
CTCTGATGGAGCAGGTGCAGGTGCGCTCCGCTGCCCATATCACCGGCGGCGGCTTCTATGAGAATATCCCCCGCGCCCTGCCGAAAACGCTGGCAGCGAAGATCGAAAAGGCAGCGGTTCGTATCCATCCCCTCTTTGAACGCATCCAGAAATCCGGCAATATCCCCGAGCGGGATATGTTCAATACCTACAATATGGGCGTTGGTATGGCGGTCACCGTTCCCGGCGCCCAGGCTGACCTGGCTCTTTCCATCCTGAAAGCAGCCGGTCAGGATGCCTACCTGCTGGGCGAGATCGTCCCCCGTGACGGCGAGGAAGGCGTGGTCTTATGCTAAAGACCCGCGTGGCCGTGCTGGTCTCCGGCGGCGGTACCAATCTGGAGCAGCTGCTGCTGGCCCAGGAGGAGGGCCGCATCCCCCATGGGGAGATCGTGCTGGTGCTCTCCAATAAGCCCGGGGTCTATGCCCTGGAGCGGGCCGCCAATCACGGCGTGCCCAGCCGGGTGGTGGAAAGCAGCGGCGTGAGCCAGGCGGAATTCGAAGCGGAGCTCCAGGCTGCCCTGGAGGAAGCCCGGGCGGAAATGATCGTGCTGGCCGGCTTCCTGCGCATCCTCAGCCCGGAATTCATCGAAAAATGGCCGGAGCGCATCATCAATGTGCATCCTTCCCTGATCCCCTCCTTCTGCGGGCAGGGCTTCTATGGGCTGAAGGTGCATGAGGCCGCTCTGGCTTACGGCGTGAAGCTCAGCGGCGCCACGGTGCATCTGGTGAACCAGATCCCGGACGGCGGGCGCATCCTTCGGCAAAAGGCCGTGGAGGTGCTGCCGGACGATACGCCCGAGATTCTGCAGCGCCGCATCATGGAGCAGGCGGAGTGGATCCTCCTGCCCCTGGCCACGGAAGATCTCTGCCGCAGCATCGCCGAAGAGAAGCAGCAGAGTGAAGCGTAAAACCTTAGAACCGTTCTTCTTTGAAAAGAAGAACTGCCCCCTCTCCGTCCTCGTTGCGCTCGGACACCTAGACAAGCTTATCTGCCGGGAAGCAGGCTCTGTGGCTCTCCCTCTGGGAGAGCTGGCGGCCGTCAGGCCGTCCGAGAGGGTGATTTCCAATTCTAAGCTGCGGAGGCTTTCACTCTACAGCAGACAGTGGAAACACGAAAAGAAACAGGGAGTTTCAAAAAAGTGGGGGCTTCCCCCTCCACCCACATACAGAAAGGAATCGACTTATGCGCGTTTACACGATAGAAGAACTGCTGAGCGGGAACAGCTACCCGGGCCGCGGCGTTTTGCTGGGTCTGAGTCCGGACGGGAAAAAGGCTGTGGCGGCGTATTTCATCATGGGCCGCAGCGTCAACAGCCGGAACCGCATCTTCCTCCCCCTGGGGGATGATCTGCAGATCCGCCCCTTTGACGAAAGCCTGGTCTCTGACCCCTCTCTCATCATCTATTCCCCCCTGCGGGTCTGGAAAAATCAGACCATCGTCACCAACGGCGACCAGACGGACACCGTCTACGAGGGCTTTGAAGCCGGCCTCTCCTTTGAGGATGCGCTGATGTCCCGCTGCTATGAGCCGGACGAGCCCAATTTCACCCCCCGCATCAGCGGTCTGCTCAGCTTTGATGGGGGCTTTTCCTATCGCCTGAGCATCCTGAAGCGGGAGAACGAGAACGGCGCCTGCGGCCGCTATTGCTACCGCTACGAGCCCAGCGCCGGCTTTGGCCACCTGATCCACACCTATCAGCAGGACGGCAATCCCCTGCCCACCTTCACCGGGGAGCCGGAATGCCTGCAGCTCTGCGATGACATCGACGAGCTGAGCCAGCGCCTCTGGAAGAGTCTGGATCCGGAGAACAAGATCTCCCTGGCTGTGCGCTATATCGATCTGGAAAGCGGCAGCTATACCCAGCGCATCATCAACAAACACGAGGAGGTTCCGGCATGAAGGAATTCGCACTGAAATACGGCTGCAACCCCAACCAGCAGCCTGCCCGTATCTATATGGAGGAAGGCGAGCTGCCCATTCAGGTGCTGAACGGCCGCCCCGGCTACATCAATTTCCTGGATGCGCTGAACAGCTGGCAGCTGGTGCAGGAGCTTTCCGCAGCCACCGGCCTGCCCGCAGCAGCCTCCTTCAAGCACGTCAGCCCCGCCGGTGCAGCCCTGGGTCTGCCCCTGGATGAGGTGCTGCAGCGCAGCTTCTTCGTGGAGGATATCCCCGGCCTGAACGATTCCCCCCTGGCCTGCGCCTATGCCCGGGCCCGCGGCGCGGATCGCATGTCCTCCTTCGGGGATTGGATCGCGCTTTCCCATGTCTGCGACAAGACCACCGCGGAGATCATCAAACGGGAGGTCTCCGACGGCGTGATCGCCCCCGGATACGAGCCGGAGGCTTTGGACATCCTGAAAACGAAGCGGAACGGCAACTATAACGTGGTGGCCATCGATCCGGATTACCGCCCGGCAGAGCTGGAGCGGAAGCAGGTCTTTGGCATCACCTTTGAGCAGGGACACAATACCTGCTGCATCAGCGAAGAGCTGCTGACGAACATCGTTACCGCCAAAAAAGAGCTGCCCGAGGCAGCAGTGCGCGATCTGCTGATCGCTCTCATTACTTTGAAATATACCCAGTCCAATTCCGTCTGCTATGCCTGGGGCGGTCAGACCATCGGCGTGGGCGCGGGGCAGCAATCCCGCATTCACTGCACCCGTCTGGCCGGGGATAAGGCGGACCTCTGGCAGCTGCGCCGCCATCCGCAGGTGCAGGCTCTGCCCTTCCTGCCCACCCTGGGCCGCCCCGATCGCTCCAATGTGATCGATATTTATCTTTCTGCGCAGGCAGAGGACGTGCTGGCAGAGGGTCGCTGGCAGCAGTATTTCAGCGAGCAGCCCGCTCCCCTCAGCGCGGAAGCCCGGAAGGAATTCCTGGACGGGATCAGCGGCGTTGCCCTGGGCAGCGATGCCTTCTTCCCCTTCTCCGATAACATCGAGCGCGCCCGCCGCAGCGGCGTCAGCTATATCGCCCAGCCCGGCGGCTCCATCCGCGATGATGTGGTCATCGAGGCCTGCGACGCTTATGAGATGGTGATGGCCTTTACCGGGCTGCGTTTGTTCCACCACTAGTATAAAGGCGGCTGTCCATAAACGGCGCCATAGTTCGTTGTGGCGGCGCAGGCCTTGTGCGGCGTACCTTTTGTACGCCTCCGCAGCCTGCTTGCCACGCCTGCTCTGGCTTGTTTCTGAACAGCCTTGGCCGGTATTCGCAAAGAAGAATTGCCGCTCTTTTTAAAAAAGAGCGGCGCAGAAAACACTTATTCTTGGCTGATATTTTATCTATTATCTATATAGAAGTATCGACAGAAGTATCGACCCAAGGATCAAAGTTCGCTTGCTTCTCGCAAGTTTGGCTTCGCTGTTCGCGAACCAAACTTTTCAAGAGAAGAAGGGTTTACCGGCTTTTAAGAGCGTAACCCCCACTTTTTTGAAAAAAAGTGGGTCAAAAAACTTTAACTTTTGGCTGATACTTTATCATAGAAGTATCGACCCAAGGATTAAAGTTCTTTCGCTTCCTTTCTTTCAAGAAAGGAAGGGTTTTCCCCCAAAAAATCCAATCCCGAATATGCAGGAGTGCATCTATGAAGATCATGCTCATCGGCGGTGGCGGCCGGGAACACGCCATAATCAAGAAGCTGCGGGAGAATCCCGCTGTAGAGACGATCTACGCGCTGCCGGGGAACGGCGGCATCAGCCGGGACGCCCAGTGCGTCTCCATTCCCGCCACGGATCTGGGCGCCATCGTGGAATTCGCGAAGGAAAACCGGCCGGATTTCACGGTCGTAGCGCCGGATGATCCGCTGGCAATGGGTCTGGTGGATCGTTTGCAGGAGCTTGGCCTGGCCTGCTTTGGCCCCACAGCGGCAGCGGCCCGCATCGAAGGCAGCAAGAGCTTTGCCAAGGATCTGATGAAAGCCCACAACATCCCCACCGCGGATTACGCAGTTTTTGAAGAGCTGGAAGCGGCAAAGGACTATGTCCGGGCGCACCCCGGCCCCCTGGTGGTAAAGGCAGACGGCCTGGCGCTGGGCAAGGGCGTGCTGATCTGCGAAAATCAGGATCAGGCCCTGGCTGCTCTGGAGCAGATCATGGGCGAAAAGGCCTTTGGCTCCAGCGGCGATAAGGTCGTGATCGAGGAATTCCTCACCGGGCCGGAGGTTTCCGTCCTCTCCTTCACGGATGGAAAGACCATCGTGCCCATGCTTTCCTCCATGGATCACAAGCGGGCGCTGGAAGGGGATCAGGGTCTGAATACCGGCGGCATGGGCGTCATCGCGCCCAACCCCTTTTATACCCCGGAGGTGGCGGCGCAGTGCATGGAGCAGATCTTCCTGCCCACCATCCGCGCCATGGCGGAAATGGGCTGCCCCTTCAAGGGCTGCCTCTATTTCGGCCTGATGCTCACCCCCAATGGCCCCAAGGTCATCGAATACAACTGCCGCTTCGGCGATCCCGAGGCGCAGGCTGTGCTTTCCCTGCTGGAAAGTGATCTGCTCAGCATCATGCAGGCTGTGCAGCAGGAACGGCTGGATCAGGTGGAGGTTCGCTTCCGGAAGGGCGCGTCCTGCTGCCTCATCCTGGCTTCCTCCGGCTATCCCCTGGCTTATGAGAAGGGGCTGCCCATCACCGACGCCACAGAGGGACTGGAGCAGCTCATCGTTTATCATTCCGGCACCAAGCTGGCTGCGGATGGCAGCCTGCTCACCAGCGGCGGCCGGGTGCTGGGCGTCACCGGTCTGGGCGATACCCTGCAGGAGGCAGTGGACCGGGCCTATGAGGGCGCCCGGCATATCCACTTCCCCAAGGTCTATTACCGCCGGGATATCGGCCGGAAGGCTCTGGCTGTCCTGGCCGGGGAAGTGCAGGAGTAGGAGATGAATTCCTTCTTTTCTTGAAAGAAAAGAAGCAAAAGAACTTTAAATTTTGGGCTGGGTGCTTCTATAAAGGTATCGACCCAAAGATTAAAAGTTTCTTGCTTCCTACAAGTTTGGCTTCGCTCTTCGCGAACCAAACTTTTCAAAGAAGAAGGACGTTAAGGCTCTTTAAAACCGCCCCTTTTTGAAAAAAGGGGCACCAAAAACTTTAAATTCTGGGCTGATATTTTTATCCGGAAGTGTCGACCCAAAAAGAAGTGTTTTCTCGCTTCCCCAAAGTTCGGCGCGCTCCCTGCGCCCCGAACTTCTTAAAAAGAGGAAGGAATTACTGCTTTTATCGATTTCACCAAGAAGAGGGCTGTTCCGCAGCCCGGACAGAGGAGAGGAACGGATATGGTATACCGTGTCTATGTTGAGAAAAAGCCGGGACTGCGCCAGGAAGCGGCGGCTGCCCTGCGCCAGTTGAACGACCTGCCGGGTGTTTCCATCCGGGAGCTGCGTCTTTTGAACCGCTATGATGTGGAGGGGCTGGAGGAAGCCCTGTTCCGGCAGGCGGAAAGCGCTGTGCTTTCCGAACCCCAGACGGATGATCTGCTGGAGGCCCTGCCCCAGGATGCAGACTGGATCCTGGCGGTGGAAAGCCTGCCCGGTCAGTTTGACCAGCGGGCCGATTCCGCGGCACAGTGCATCCAGCTGCTGTCTCAGCAGCAGCGTCCCCTGGTGCGCTTTGCCCGGGTCTATCTCTTCTATGGGGAGCTGGATGAAGCCGCCAAGGCCGCGGTGAAGCGCAGCCTCATCAACCCGGTGGAATGCCGGGAAGCGGAGCTGGCCCCCTGCCAGACCCTGCAGATGAGCTATGATGCCCCGCCGGATGTGCCGGTGCTGAAGGGCTTTATCGATTGCGATGAGGCGGGCTTTGCCGCCTATGTGAAGGAATACGGCCTGGCCATGGATGTGCCGGATCTGCTCTGCTGCCGGGACTATTTCCGGCAGGAGCAGCGTGACCCCAGCCTGACGGAGCTGCGCGTGCTGGATACCTATTGGTCGGATCACTGCCGCCACACCACCTTCCACACCACTTTGGATGCGGTGCAGATCGATCATCCCCAGGCTGCTGCCAGCTATGACCTGTATCTGCAGGTTCGGCAGGAACTGGGCCGCAGCAAGCCCGTGAACCTGATGGATCTGGGCACTTTGGCGGCGAAATACCTGAAAAAAACCGGCAAGCTGAGCAAGCTGGACGAATCCCCGGAGATCAACGCCTGCACCGTGAAGGTGGACGTGGATGTGGATGGGGAGCTGCAGCCCTGGCTCTTGCTGTTTAAGAATGAGACCCACAATCACCCCACGGAGATCGAACCCTTCGGCGGCGCAGCAACCTGCCTGGGCGGCGCCATCCGGGATCCCCTCTCCGGCCGTTCCTATGTGTATCAGGCCATGCGCCTCACCGGTGCGGCGGATCCCCTGAAGCCCCTCTCGGAGACCATCCCCGGCAAGCTGCCCCAGAAGAAAATCGTCACCACCGCTGCCCAGGGCTACAGCTCCTACGGCAACCAGATCGGCCTGGCCACCGGCCAGGTGGATGAGGTCTATCACCCCGGCTACGCTGCCAAGCGTATGGAGGTGGGCGCTGTGGTGGGCGCGGCTCCGGCGGCCAATGTGCGCCGGGAAGAGCCTGCCCCGGGCGATCTGGTGCTGCTGCTGGGCGGCCGCACCGGCCGGGATGGCTGCGGCGGTGCCACAGGCTCCTCCAAATCCCACACCACGGAATCTCTGGCCACCTGCGGCGCAGAGGTGCAGAAGGGCAATCCGCCGGAAGAGCGGAAGCTGCAGCGCCTGTTCCGCAATGGGGAAGCGGCCCGCCTGATCAAGCGCTGCAATGACTTCGGCGCAGGTGGCGTTTCCGTTGCCATTGGCGAGCTGGCGGACGGCCTTTCCATCGATCTGGATAAGGTGCCGAAGAAATACGAGGGTCTGGATGGCACAGAGCTGGCCATCAGCGAATCCCAGGAGCGTATGGCCCTGGTGGTTGCGCCGGAGGATGCGCCCCGCATGATGGAGCTGGCTGCGGCAGAAAATATCGAAACCACCCAGGTGGCTGTGGTCACTGCGGAACGCCGCCTGGTCATGCGCTGGCGTGGGCAGGTCATCGTGGATCTTTCCCGTGATTTCCTGGATACCAACGGCAGCGAGAAGCATACCACCGTTCACATCCCGGCTCCGGCTGTGCAGGAGAAAAAACCTGCTCCCGCCTTTGCCGAAGGTCTGAAGGCCATCGCCTCCGATCTGAATGGCTGCTCTCAGCGGGGTCTGGTGGAGCGCTTTGACTCCACCATCGGTGCAGGCACGGTGCTGATGCCCTTCGGCGGCCGCTATCAGGCCACGCCCGCACAGGCCATGGCTGCCAAGCTCCCGGTGGAGCAGGGAAAAACGAATTCCTGCTCTGTGATGAGCTGGGGCTTTGACCCCTACTGGTGCCAGGAGGATCCCTATCGCGGCGCCTATCTCTCCGTTCTCAGCTCTGCCGCCAAGCAGGTGGCAGCCGGCGGCGATCTGGAGAACTGCTGGCTCTCCTTCCAGGAATATTTCCCCAAGCTGGGCGCAGACCCGAAGCGCTGGGGTCTGCCTGCTGCGGCGCTGCTGGGCGCTTTCCAGGCACAGCTGGATCTGGGGCTTTCCGCCATCGGCGGCAAGGACTCCATGAGCGGCAGCTTTGAGCAGCTGGATGTTCCCCCCACCCTGATCTCCTTCGCGGCCTCCCTTTCTCAGGTAGACCGCATCCTCTCCCCGGAATTCAAGCAGGCCGGCTCTGCTCTGGTGCTGCTGGCGCCGGAGCTGCTGCCGGACGGTCGCCCGGAAGTGGAAAGCATGAACAAGATCTTCGCCCAGGTGGCGGAGCTGAATAAAGCAGGCCGCATTCTTTCGGCCTATACCCCCGGCCGCTTCGGCCTGGCAGAGGGTCTGATGCTGATGAGCTTCGGCAATCGTCTGGGCTGCGTCTGCGAGGCAGATGTGGATGCCGAGCTGCTCTTCCAGCCCTGGCCCGGCAGCTTCCTGCTGGAAGTGGCAGGGGAGGCGGACTTTGGCCGCCTGATCGGCCGCGTGGCGGAGGAAGCCCGACTCACAGCCTGCGGCGAAAGCCTCTCCATCGAGGAGCTTTACGCCATCTATACAGATAAGCTGGAAAGCGTCTACCCGGTGCAGGCAGCCAATACCCCGGTGGAGCAGCTTTACGCCCCCCGCTGGGAAGCAAAATCCTGGTCCGTGGCGAAAACGCCCCAGGCACAGCCCCTCTTCCTGCTGCCCGTATTCCCCGGCACCAACTGCGAGCTGGATACCGCTGCCGCCATTGAGCGGGCAGGGGGCAAGGCAGAGGTGCTGGTGCTGCGGAATCTGACGCCCCAGGCAGTCAGCGAATCCGTGGAGCGCTTCGCCCAGCGTCTGGAGCAGGCACAGGGCATTGTCATCCCCGGCGGCTTCTCCGGCGGTGACGAACCGGACGGCTCCGGCAAATTCATCACCGTATTCTTCCGCAATCCCCGCATCAGCGAGGGTGTCACCAGGCTGCTGGAGCAGCGGGACGGCCTGATGGCGGGCATCTGCAACGGCTTCCAGGCTCTCATCAAGCTGGGGCTGGTTCCCTTCGGCAAGATTCTGGAGACGGACGCCTCCTTCCCCACGCTGACCTATAACACCATCGGTCGGCACCAGTCCCGCCAGGTGCAGCTGCGCATCGCTTCCAATAAATCCCCCTGGCTGGCCCGGACGAAGGTGGATGATATCTACACCGTACCCATCTCCCACGGGGAAGGCCGCTTCCTCTGCAACGAGGCGCTGCTGCAGGCGCTGATCGCCAATGGGCAGATCGCCACTCAGTATGTGGATCTTTCCGGCCAGCCCAGCCTGGATGTGGATTTCAACCCCAACGGCTCCCGCCTGGCGGTGGAGGGCATCACCTCCCCGGATGGCCGCGTTTTCGGCAAGATGGGGCATTCGGAGCGCATCGGCAATGGGCTTTATCGCAATGTCCCCGGCGAATACGATATGCAGATGTTCGCTGCGGCGGTGGATTATTTCCGCGGCTAAGCCTTTTGAAAAGAGCTTCATAAAAAGAGTTTCATAAGATGCAGCAAATCCCCCTCCCATCCGGGAGGGGGATTTTTGCGGGGAAAAGCCCGGTAAGCCCTTCTTCTTTGAAAAGAAGAAGCAAGAAACTTTTGCTGTTTT
>JAFSHU010000126.1 GCA_017440145.1 Bacillota bacterium | reverse complement strand
TCTGCTGAAGGGCTTCTCCTTCCCCTATTACCCGGCGGCCTACGCGGATACGCCCATCACAGCTCTGGGCTCGGTCTATTTCAATGCAGATGCCGCAGCACTCTTCCGCCCCCTCTCCCTGGGCGGCGGCAAGGATCAGGTGATGGAATTCGCCCACCACTGCCAGACCCACATCAAGTAAAGAGAAAAGCTTTCGCAAATGAGGCGCTTCTTTGGTTCTCTTCCAAAGGGGCGCTTTGCTTATGCCCGGCTCGCGGCTGTCTGTTCCACTGGGAAGAAAGGAAGCTCTCTTCCGGGGCGGAGAAAAGCAGACGCTGCATTTTTCTGCTGAAATTCTTTTCAGAAGAAAGCCTTTCCCTGCGAGGGAAGCCAAAGCCCTGTGCAGAATTTATATAATGTATGTTTTCTGCTCTTTAGAGGAACGGGCTTTTGCCTGCTGCCGCTCTGCCTTTGTGACAAATTTTCATTCTGCCATAGCAGGGAACGAAAGCATATGGGAGAATATTATATAAATAGGATAAGTTTGGAAATAAAATGCTGCTCTGGAGGTGGCAAACATCGGTATCTCAAGTCAACTAACGGAAAAGATCAAGGAAACGGTTTCCTCCGTTCTGCCCATCACCCTGATCGTGCTGGTCCTCAGCTTCACCCTGGCCCCTGTGCCAAACGGTGTGCTGATCTCCTTCATTCTCGGGGCGCTCCTGCTCATTCTGGGCATGGGTCTGTTTACTCTGGGCGTGGATGTCTCCATGACCCCCATGGGGACAATGGTGGGCTCGGCCATCACCCGCTCCCGGAAGCTATGGCTGATCGTACTCTGCAGCTTTATCATCGGCGTCATCGTCACTGTGGCCGAGCCTGACCTGCAGGTGCTGGCTGACCAGGTGCCGAATGTGGATTCCACCCTGCTGATCTGGTCTGTGGCCGCCGGCGTTGGCGTTTTTCTGGTCATCGCCATGCTGCGCGTACTCTTCCGCATCCGGCTGAATTACCTGCTTATCGGCTGCTATGTGCTGGTCTTTGTTCTGGCGGCCTTTGCGCCCAAGGAATTTCTGGCAGTGGCCTTTGACGCAGGCGGCGTTACCACCGGCCCCATGACAGTCCCCTTCATCATGGCGCTGGGCGTCGGCGCCGCGGCCTTCCGCAGCGACGCCAGAGCGAAGGACGACAGCTTCGGTCTGGTGGCGCTCTGCTCTGTAGGCCCCATTCTGGCCATGATGATCGTTGGCCTCTTTTCCAGCGGCGAAGCCAGCTATGTACCGGAAGTGATCCCCGTTTATGAGGATTCCCGCCAGGTCTGGCAGCACTTCCTCTCCGGCTTCCCCACCTATTTCGAAGAAGTGGCCGTGGCTTTGGCCCCGGTGATCGCCTTCTTCCTGCTTTTCCAGATTACCATGCTGCGCCTGCCAAAAAGCCAGCTCATCAAGATGGCTGTGGGTATTGGCTATACATATCTGGGCCTGGTACTCTTCCTCACCGGCGTGAACATGGGCTTTATGTCCGCAGGCAGCTTCATCGGCCAGCAGATCGCCGGGCTGGATGCCAACTGGATCCTTATCCCCATCGCCATGCTGATCGGCTATTTCATCGTCATCGCCGAACCGGCAGTCCACGTTCTGAACCGCCAGGTGGAGGAGATCACCGGCGGCGCTGTGCCGCAAAAGGCCATGAAGATCTCCCTCTCCCTGGGTGTGGCCATTTCTTTGGGTCTGGCAATGACCCGCATCCTCACCGGGCTTTCCATCCTCTGGTTCTTGGTTCCCGGCTATGCCACTGCCATCCTGATGATGTTTTTCACGCCGCAGATCTTCACCTCTGTGGCCTTCGACTCCGGCGGTGTGGCCTCCGGCCCCATGACTGCCACCTTCCTGCTGCCCTTTGCCATGGGCGCCTGCACTGCCCTGGGCGGGAATATCGTCACAGACGCCTTCGGTGTGGTGGCTATGGTGGCCATGACGCCCCTCATCACCATTCAGGCGGTGGGCGCCTATTTCCGTATGCAGCAGCGGCGGAAAGAAAAGCAGATGCAGCTGGAGCTTTCCCAGCTGGGGGATATTGTATCCTTCACTTCGGATATCGACATCGTGGAATTGAGGTGAGTTTATGGAAAGCGCTGTCTTACTGACCACCATCGCAGACCGACGGAGAAGCGAAAAATATGAAGACTTTTTCTCCGCAAACAAGATCCCGCTGACCCTGACCGCCCAGGCGGTGGGCACGGCCAGCAGCCAGATTTTGGATTATATGGGCATCGGCGAAAGCGAAAAGCACATCTTTTTCTCCGTTCTGCCGGAAACGCAGGCACACGAACTGCTGAAGGAGATGAACAAGCAGCTGCGGCTTTACATCCCCGGGACAGGCATCGCCTATACCATTCCCCTGAGCAGCTTCGCCGGGGCGCTGGCCCTGAAATATCTCACCGGCAATGAGCAACTGGGACCCAATGAGGAGGAGATACCCTCTATGAATAAAAAGAACAACGAATTGATCATCGCCATCACCAACCACGGCTATGTGGATACCGTGATGGATGCAGCCCGGGAAGCCGGGGCGCGGGGCGGCACAGTGATCCATGCCCTGGGTACCGGCGCGGAGCAGGCAGAAAAATTCTTCGGCATCAGCATCGCACGGGAAAAGGACATGATCTTCATCGTCACCCGCTCCGAGGACAGAAATGCCATCATGAAGGCCATCGTGGCCAAGGCCGGCGCTTCCACCAAGGCCCACGCCATCGTGTTCAGCCTGCCTGTAGCGGAAATCGCAGGCTTACGCATGGAAGAGGACAGCGAATAAAAAGGCTGCCATAAAAAGGGCTGCCGAAAGGCCTGCAAAAACCGGGGCATTATAGCTCCGCAAAGATAAAACAGCCCCCCTGTGAAGCATATGGGGAGGCTGTTTTTCTATATTGAGCTGCTGCCGAAAATCCCCGGAAGCAGCGGGGAAGTGCTAGAGCACGTTGGTGAGGCGCACCCGCTCGTTATCCGGCACATGCCGCATGTAATAGCGCAGGGTCGCCATTTCCTGCTGAGCCCGGTTCAGCTCCTGCTGTTCCAGCACTGCCCGCAAATCCACAAAGCTGATCTCGATATCCCGCATATCCTCATGATTGATCATGGCCTTCCAGCGGCTGGAGACCCGCTCCCATTCCCTTTCGCAGTGGGAAAAAATTTCCAGAGCGCGCTCCCAATCCTCCGCATCGATGGCCTCTTCCAGCCCATCAAAATGCAGCTCGATCCGCTCTGCGCTGATCTGGATATACTCCACAGCCAGCAGGCAGCCGCCAAAGAGCAGCAGCAAAAGCACTGCGGTAAAGATCAAAAATTTCAAGAATGAGCGCCTCCTTCTTTCTTCTGCCAGAAGAAGTCTCCGCTCTCATCGCAGCCGGCCACGAAGAGCTCCTCTGCGTTGCTGATGCGGGCCAGCTTCAGCTGTTTCTCCAGCCAGTTTCGATCCCGGCCCAGGGATTTCAGCCCATGGTCATTGATGATGCCGTCCAGGATCACCAGCTGCGGAGAACGCTCCGGCGGCGGGTCAGGCAGCATATCCCCCACCTGCAGGGGGCGCTTTTCCGACCGGGGCAGAACGGAAAAGGTGCCGTTGGTCTCCATCACCGCTGTGTGGATGCTGCTGATGTCAAAATAGCCCTGGCTGCGGCACATTTCCTGCAGGTCGTTGAGATGGATCCGCAGCTTGCCCATGTTCTTTTCATTCAGCATGCCGTTTTCGATCAGTATCACCGGCCGCCCGCAGATCAGCACCCGAAGCTTTTCGCTTTTCATGGTCAGCAGGGAAAGAATGATCTGCACCAGGGTAATGATGAGGATCGGGATCAGGCTGCTCAGCAGAGAGATGGTATTGCTCTGCATTGCCAGGGTGGCCATATCGGAGACGATCAGCACGATCACCACCTCGAAGGGCTGCAGCTGCCCCAGCTGCCGTTTGCCCATGGCCTTCATGGCAAAAAGGGTGATGAAATACAAAAGGATCGTCCGGATAAAAATCAGAGCCATAGTTTCCCTCCCTGGGTGCTATGGCTCTTAGTATTTCTGCATGTTGGGATTTTATGCTTTGTTCTGCCTTGCCCCGGCCTTATTGCTTCTAGCCCGTCACGCCCTTCTGCTCCATCCAGCTCATCTTGGCGGACATCAGCCTATCCAGCATGGGCTCGTGGCTGCCGTAGCGGGCATCCAGAGCGGCTCGCAGATCAAACAGATCGTTATAGGTCAAATAAGGATAATCCTGCATGCCCATGCTGCCGTCCGACAGATAGGCATAGGCCAGATCCTGATCGGGCAGGATCCAATCCTCCCCCACTGCCAGGATGCCGTTGAGCATGCGCTGCGCCAGGGTCTCATAGCCCTCGTAGCCGGTGAGATCAAAGAGGCGGTACAAAACCAGGATCTCCGCGATCTGATGATTCAGGGAGCAATGATTGGCCAGGCAGCCGTTGCGATAATCATAATCCCAGATCAGCCAGGCTTCTTCCCCGTTTTCCATGGGCAGCGCGTAATGATTCTGCTCTGCCATGCTCTGGAAATACTGCCCATAGCGCATGGCCGCATCGGCAAATTCCGGGATCTGGTGCTTTTCGTTCATCACCAGCAGGGCTTCCACCAGGTCGGAATTGAAGCGGGTATCATAAAAGCCCGCGCCGATCTCATAATCCTCCAGCAGCCACTGGCTCCCGGCCTGGGTGGGGAAATAGCCCTGATCGTTTTGCAGCTCCAGCATCACATGGAGCATGGGCAGGGAAAGATCATAGCAGATGCGCTCATCCTTTTCCCCGCACTGGGCGGCGATATAGGCCGCAGGCAGGCGGTGGTAATAATTTTCCCCGCTGGGAATATAGTTCTCCGGCGCAAGATAATAATAGCCTGCATAGCACCAGCGGTTTGCTGCCGTGAAATCATAGCCGGCCCAAAGCGTCTGCTGCACCGGATCCTCCCAATCCACCAGCTGCTCCCCGGAAAGCAGATAAAAGCATTCCACCTGCGCCCCGGGAGTGACGGCGGCACAGAGCTCCAGCTGCCAGCCATCCCGGCTGCGGCTGGAGCGGAAAAAGCCATCCTGCGCCGGCAGGTATTCCAGCATATGATTCTCCCGCGGGAGATAGGTCAAAGGAGTCAGCAGCAAAGCGCTGCCTGCTGAGGAGCTGCTGTGATACTGACCGCCGCTGATCTCCCCGGCGCCCAGCTCACTGACGAACCATTCTCCGTTTTCTGCGCTGTATCGGCGCATGCTGGTCTTTTTCGGGAAGGTGAGGGTATCCAGGACGATCTCCCCGGCTTCGGCAGCAGCATCAAAGCTGCAGCGGATCTGGTGGAATTCATCCCCGTTTGGCAGCACATAGACCCGGCTTTCCTGCAGGCCCCAGGGCTGCTCTGTTTTTTCCAGCCAGATCTCCACATCCCCGTCCCCGGTCTGCAGAATTCCATCCGGCTCCGGCTCCGGCAGGAGCTGGGCATCCCCCGGGGGGACCGGGTATTCCTGTTGAAAAAAGCAGCCACCGCAAAGCAGGGCCGTACAAAGCAGCAAAGAAAAAAGCAGATAACGCATGGCTTCCGTTTCCTTTATCTTTTTATGATCTTTTCGTTTTGGTCTCGTTTTTCTCTCTCTTCAGCTTTTTGCATTTTATTTTCTTCTCTCCCCCCTCAGGGGAGATTCAACATAATTTCAGTATTCGCTTTTTGCGTCTTCTATCCTTTTATGCTATAATAAATTATATACCAAACGCCATTCAAACTGCGCCGCAGAGATTTGCCCTTTTTTGCTGTTTCGTTTTGATACTTGTTTTCTTTGATACTTGTTTTCTTTGAGAAAAGAAAAAACAGAGGGATCTCTCTGGGGAGAAGGGGAATTTTATGAAAAAAATATTCTTTTTGCTTCTTGCTGTGCTGCTGCTTCTCACGCTGGGCGGCTGCGGCGTGGAATACCCGAAATCCGGCATACTGCTGGAGGAGAATCCCACGGAAAGCAGCGTGGAACAGGAGGAGGACTCCGCCGGCTATGACTTTCTCTTTATCTCTGACACAGCCAGGGCCAGCACCGGGGATTATTCCCGCCTGAAAAGCATGATGGACTTTGCCGCCGGTACCCTGCCGGAGATCGATTTCATCCTCCATGGCGGCGATGTGGTGAACCCCACGGAGGATGGCAGCGAATGGACAGCCTATCTGGAGGCCATGTCCGCTGTTTCCGACATCCCCACCTATGTGAGCTGGGGCGAAAAGGATGATAAGCTTCTGACCAGCCATTATACCCTGCCGGAGAACGGCCCCGCTGACCTGCTTCATCATTTCTACAGCTTCAGTTATGAGAATGCCCACTTTATCTTCCTGGACAGCGCCTACATGGGCCTGCAGCGGGAGGACTATGTAAACTGGCTGAAAGGGGATATTGCCAACAGCGGCCGGGAATGGAATATCCTGGTCTGCCATTACCCCCTTTACCCTGCGGCGGATCTGGACAATGATATAGAGCGGGCCAATGCACAGCGCAAGCTTTGGGACAGCCTCCTGAATGAGCTGGGCATCGACCTGGTGCTCAGCGGTCACCAGCATCTGTATATGCGAAGCACGCCTGCGGTCAACGGAGAGGCAGCGGCAGAAGGCCCCATCTACATCCAGACCAACAGCGGCGGTATTTATACCACAGAGGTGGCGGAGTATCCCTATATCGCCCAGAGCTACACCACCAACAGCAATTTCTGCCACTTCAACATCAGCAAAAACCTGCTCACCCTGAATGTTTATGATGCCGGGGGCAGCCTGGTGGACAGCACGAGCATCGCAAAAGAAAGCGATACGCTGCCCCTTACGGAATAAGCCCTTCCCGCCCCGAAGGAATGGGGCTGCACAAGAAAATTTTTGCATATAACCTCCTTTGAACGCGCATACTGCGGCCAAAGGAGGTTTTTATTTTTATGGGGAAAAAACCACAGCCGGAGCCTTGGTTCCAGCAGCTTATGGACCAAAAGGTTCCCAGCAAAAAAACAGGCCGAAACTGCCTGATCGCCTTTGTCAGCGGCGCTTTGTTCTGCGCGGCTGCACAGCTTTTTGAGATCCTGCTCCAGACCTATACGGAGCTGGATACGGACACCCGCCGCAGCGTGGTGCTGATCTGCGTCATCGGCCTGGTGGCCCTGCTCACCGGGCTGGGCTGGTACGACAAACTGGGGCAAAAGCTGGGCGCAGGCCTGGCCGTGCCCATCAGCGGCTTTGCCAATTCCGTGGCAGCCTCCATGCTGGAGCACAAAAGCGAGGGCATGGTTCTGGGCAGCGGCTGCAACAGCTTCAAGCTGGCCGGTGCAGTGGTGGTCTTCGGCATTGCCGCTGCCTTTTTCGTGGCCCTGATCGCACTGCTTCTGGGGGCTGTCTGAGAAAGGCGCAGAAAAGAAGCGCATAAGAAAAAATACGGAGAGAAACTATGGAGATCAAACGCTTATCCGCCCAAAGCTGGCGCTTCGATCCGGGGGTGCCGGTGGTGGGCGCTGCTGCAGTCTGCGGCCCCAAGGAAGGGGAAGGCCCCCTGGGGAAGGACATGGATCATATCTTTTCTGACCTGCGGCTGGGTCAAAAAAGCTTTGAAAAGGCAGAGCAGCTCATGCAGATGCAGGCTGCCCGGATCGCACTGGAAAGGGCGCATCTGCCTATGGAGAATCTGGACTTTTTTTGCGGCGGGGATCTGCTCAATCAGCTCACGCCCACCTGCTTCACCGCACGCACGCTGGGCGCATCCTTTCTGGGGCTCTTTTCCGCCTGCGCCACCTCCACCGCGGCTCTGTCCCTGGCGGCACTGGCCGTGGCTTCCGGGGCAGTGGCAAATGCAATGGCGCTGAGCAGCAGCCACACCTGCACAGCAGAGCGGCAATTCCGCTATCCCAATGAATACGGCAGCCAAAAGCCCCCCTACAGCCAGCAGACCGCCACCGCAGCCGGGGCGCTGGTGCTTTCCCGCAGCGGGCAGGCCCTGGCGAAGCTCAGCGGCGTCACGCTGGGAAAGGTGATCGATATTCAGATCACAGACCCCTTCAAGCTGGGCCCGGCGATGGCGCCGGCCTTTGCGGATACCGTATCTGCCCATCTGCGGGATTGGCAGCGGCAGCCGGAGGATTATGATCTGATCCTCAGCGGGGATCTGGGGCGGCACGGCTCTGCCATCGCATTGGAGCTGCTGAAGAGAAAGGGCATTCACCTGCCTGAAAAACAGTATGCCGATTGCGGCCTGCTGCTCTATGGGGAGGATGACAGCGTCTTTGCCGGTGGCTCCGGCTGTGGCTGTGCCGCTTCCGTGGGCTTTGGCCACATTCTGCGCCGCATTGCCCAGGGAGAGCTGAAACGCGTCCTGCTGGTGGCCACAGGCGCACTGCTCTCCCCCCTGGCCAATCAGCAGCAGGAGACCATCCCCGGCATTGCTCATGGGGTGATCCTGGAAGGCATCGGAAACGCTGCTCAGGAAAAGCCTTTGGATAACCCATCAGAAAATTCATCAAGAATCCCATTCGAAGGAGGGAATGAAGATGCCTGATGATCTCTGGATGCAGCTGCTCAAGGCCGCCGTGGTAGGCGGCGGCATCTGCCTGCTGGGGCAGCTGCTCTTTGATGCAGCCAACCTGACCACGGCCCACACCATGAGCATTCTGGTCTCTGCCGGGGCCATTCTGGGAGGCCTGGGCTGGTATGATAAGCTGGCGGATTGGGCAGGCTTCGGGGCGCGGCTGCCCATCAGCAGCTTTGGCAACACCCTGGTGCAGGGCGCAATGGAGGGAGCCGGGAAAAACGGCTTCTGGGGCATTCTCACGGGGATGCTGGAGCCGGTCAGCGCCGGTGTGGCGGCGGCAGTGGCCTTCGGCTTTATCATCGCCCTTGTGTTCCGTCCAAAGGCCTGAGAAATCCCTCTTGCAAGCGGCAGCCGCCGGGAAAACGGCTTTCCGGGCAGCCCCGGCAGCAGGCCGAAACGGCTCAGCCCACCGCTGGCGGCATGGCCTTTTCCTCACCCCGCGTTCCGGCCAAAGGCCTGAAGCCTGCCTGCTCTTCCCTGCTCCAAATGCAGGCCGCCAAAAGCAATTCCACCGCAAGCCCGAAACGCTCCGGCTTCCTGCGGCGGTGGGAAAAGAGAAATTTGGTATCCGGCGGCAGATATGATATAATCAGCCCAAAGGAGTCATCATATGAAAGAATTCGCTGATATCATCATCAACCGCAAAAGCCCGGCAGTGGACCGGGTCTTTACATATCGCATCCCCAGCCATTTGCAGGCAGAAGCGGAGGTGGGCATGCTGGCCCGCGTCCCCTTTAACCGGGAAAAGCTGGAAGGGGTCATCATCCGTATCCATGAGGAGGAGCCGGAGGGCTTCCAGCTGAAGGATGTGGCCGATCTGCTCTCCCCCCGGCCTCTGTTTACCCGGGAGCTGCTGCAGCTTTCTGCCTGGGTGGCGGAGTATTACTGCTGCTCCCGGGCAGCGGCTCTGCAGGCCATGCTCCCAGCGGGCATGGTGCTTTCCGGGCAGCCGCCGAAAATTTTCCGCCGGGATTATTTTCGGCTCAGCCCAAACTGGCAGGGCTGCAGAAAGACGGCAAAACGGCAGGAGCTGGCAGAGCTTTTACAGCAGGAAGGGGAAATGGATCAGCAGAGCCTGCAGCAGGCCGGCTTTTCCCTGAGCTTCCTGCGGGCTGCGGAGCAGGCCGGGCTGCTGCTGCGGGAAAGCCGCCGTCTGGATCAGGAGGAAGAGGACTGGCCCACCCAGGCCACGGAGCTGAATGAAGAGCAGCGCCGGGTATACGAGGACATCTGCCGGGAGTGGCAGGGGCAGCAGAGGCCCTATCTGCTGCACGGTGTCACCGGCAGCGGAAAGACGGAGATCTATCTGCGGCTGATCCAAAAAGCGCTGGCTGCAGGAAAGCAAAGCATCCTGCTGGTGCCGGAGATCGCCCTTTCCAGCCAGATGCTGGATATGCTCAGCCGCCGTCTGGATCAGCCGGTGGCCCTGCTCCACAGCGGTCTGCGCCCGGCAGAACGACGGCAGATCTGGCAGGACATTGCGGAAGGACGCTACAGCATCGTGGTGGGGGCCCGTTCTGCGGTTTTTGCCCCTGTGCCGCAGCTGGGGCTGCTGATTCTGGACGAGGCGCATGAAAGCAGCTATAAGCAGGACAATACGCCCCGCTTTTCCGCGCTCACCACAGGCATTCGCCGGGCAGAGCTGGCCGGCGCCCAGATCGTCCTGGGCAGCGCCACCCCGGATGTGGAAAGCCGCTACCATGCGGAGCAGGGAGATTATGCCTATGGGCAGCTCACAGCCCATTATCACCCGGCGCCCCTGCCCAAAATCCAGCTGGTGGATATGCGGGAGGAGCTGCGGGCCGGGCATCGGCTGATCTTCTCCCGGGCGCTGCTGGACGGGCTCAGCCAAACCCTGGCCCGGGGTGGGCAGAGCATTCTCTTTCTGAACCGACGCGGCTATTACCAGCACTTTTCCTGCCGGGATTGCGGCCATGTGCTCTGCTGCCCCCACTGCGACGTGGCATTGAGCTATCACGAAGGCTCCTACGGCGGGCAGCTGAAATGCCATTACTGCGGGCGGCGGCTGCGTCCCCCGGAGCTCTGCCCGGTCTGCGGCTCCCGGCACATCCGTCATTTCGGCATCGGCACCCAGCGGGTGGTGGATGAGCTGCAGCGGCTTTATCCGGAAGCCCGCATCGCCCGGCTGGACAGCGATGTGATGGAGGAACGGGGCAGCCACCAGCGCATCTTCCAGGCCATGCGCAGCGGGGAGCTGGATATGCTGGTGGGCACCCAGATGGTGGCAAAGGGGCTGGATTTCCCCCGGGTGGAGCTGGCTGCGGTGGTGGCGGCAGATACCCTGCTGAATCTGCCCGACTGGCGGGCCGGGGAGCGTACCTTCCAGCTCATCACCCAGCTGATCGGCAGAGCCGGACGCCGGGACAGGCAGGGCCTGGCCATCATTCAGACCTACACCCCGGAGGCAGGCCCCATCCAGGCCGCCGCCGATGGGGATTATGAGAAATTTTATCAGGAGGAGCTTCTGCAGCGGCAGCTCCACGCCTACCCGCCCTTCTGCCATCTGATCCACGTGCTGCTCAGCGCCAGGGATCAGGGGGATGTGATCGCTGCCTCCAATCGACTGGGGGAAGCCCTGCAGCCCCTGCTGGAAGCGGAGGAAGAGCTTTGCGGCCCGGCAGACGCGCCCCTCGGCAGGATCAAAGACCGTTACCGGCGGCAGCTGATCCTGAAAACCGGGGACGTGCTCCGGGCAGGCAGCTGCATCGAGCGGGAGTGGGCAAAGCTGCAAAGCCGGGATCGGGCAGCAAAGGAATGCCTGATCTCCATCGATATTGATCCGCTGGCTATGATGTAGTGCGGGTGGATTTTGGCGCAGTGCAAAGGCAAAGTCCCCACTTTTTTGAAAAAAGTGGGTCAAAAAACACTAATCCTTGGGTCAATGCTTCTCAATTCCGGGCCGCCGCCTGGGATAGAAGTACCGGCCCAAAATTTAAAGTTCTTTGAGCCCCTTTCTTTCAAGAAAGGGGCGGTTTACCGGGCTGTTCTCTCTGCGGAAACCTGGCTTGAAGATTGCCACGTTGCCAAGCTGGGTCTTGCAGTGGCAAGCCCACAGCTTGCCCGCCTCGCAAGGACGATGCTTTGGGGCTGTGCTTCTCTATTCCGGGCGGCGGCATGGGA
>JAFSHU010000125.1 GCA_017440145.1 Bacillota bacterium | reverse complement strand
CTGCAGCCCCTGAGCAGCGGGAAGATACTCTACCACAAGGATGGCGCCGTGCGGGATATGGCCGGGGAACCGCCCCTGGAAATGATCCGCCAGGGCATCTCCATGAGCTTCGTGCCGGAGGATCGTCTGGGCATGGGGCTGGTGGCTGCCATGGATATGACCGACAACGTGATGCTCCGCAGCTATTACCAGAACCACGGTCCCTTTGTGGATCGCAAAGCCCCCCGGAATCTGGCAGAAGAGATGATCGGCCAGCTGGAGATCGTCACCCCCGGGGTCTCCACCCCGGTGCGTCTGCTCTCCGGCGGCAACGTGCAGAAGGTTCTGCTGGGTCGGGAGATCGCCAGTGCGCCCCAGGTGCTGATCGTGGCCTACCCGGTGCGCGGCCTGGATATCAATTCCAGCTATACCATTTATAATCTGCTGAACGAGCAAAAGAAAAAAGGCGTTGCTGTCCTCTTCATCGGGGAAGACCTGGACGTACTGCTGGAGCTCTGTGACCGCATTCTGGTTCTCTGCGGCGGGGAAGTCAGCGGCATCGTGGAGGCCAAGCAAAGCAGCAAGGAAGAGCTGGGTCTGCTGATGACCAGCCAGAAGCAGGAGAGAAAGGAGGAAAGCGGCCATGCACAGTAATACAACCGCAGCAGAAGGAAAGGAACCGCTGCTGCGCATCGTACGCCGCCCCAGCATTCCGCAGGGAAAGGCCTGGATCATCCGCATCTCCGCCATTCTGCTGGCTCTGCTCAGCGGCGGCATCCTCATCCTGGCACTGGGGCATGATCCCCTTCAGGTCTACAGCGAGATGGCTGTAGGCTCCCTGGGCAGCAAAACTGCCCTCATCGAAACCATTAAGATCGCCATTCCCCTGCTCATCACGGCTTTGGCTGTTTCCCTCTCCTTCCGGATGCAATTCTGGAACATCGGTGCGGAGGGGCAGATCCTCATGGGCGCCATCGCCGCCACCTATTTCGCCCTCTTCTGGGTGGACAGCCTTCCCCCCTGGCTGCTGCTGTGCATGATGGTGCTGGCGGCTGCCATCGCGGGCGCCATCTGGGGCGGCATCCCCGCGCTTTTCAAAGCCAAATGGGGCACGAATGAAACACTCTTCACCCTGATGCTCAACTATGTGGCGCTGGGCATCGAGAAATACCTGCAAAACGGCCCCTGGAAGAAGCCGGGCACCGGCTTCCCCAAGATCGCCATGTTTGAGGACGCAGCCCGCCTGCCGAAGATCTTCGGCATCCACATCGGCTGGATCATCGCCCTGCTGCTGGTGGTCATCATCCTGGTCTATCTCAGCCGCTCCAAGCAGGGCTATGAGATCAGCGTGGTGGGCCAGAGCCCCCGCACCGCCAAATACGCAGGCATCAGCGTGGGCAAGGTCATCATCCGCACCATGCTGCTGGCCGGTGCGCTGGCCGGTATCGTCGGCTTCCTGCAGGTCTCCGGCGCGGACTACACCCTGAGCGAGGGCACTGCGGGCGGCGTGGGCTTCACTGCCATCACCGTGGCCTGGCTGGCGCAGCTGCACCCGGTGGTCATGGTGGCTGTGGCCAGCTTCATTGCCATCCTGGAAAAGGGTGCAAACCGCATTCAGAGCAGCTTCGGCATCCCGGAATCCGCAGCGGATGTTCTGATCGGCATTATCCTCTTCTTTATGCTGGGCTGCGAATTCTTCATCAATTACCGCATCATCTTCCGCCGCAGAAAGGGGGCTGAAATCGATGGATAGTATCGTCAATCTGCTCTGCGCGGCTGTTCTGGCCGGCGTACCCCTGCTCTTCGGCACCCTGGGTGAGATCCTGACGGAGAAATCCGGCAACCTGAACCTGGGCGTGGAGGGCATGATGTATATGGGCGCCATCGCCGGCATGGCAGGCGTCTATTTCCCGGAGCTTTGGTTCGGGGAAATTCAGTCCACCGCACTCTGCCTGGTTTTGGCCATTCTCTGCTCCTTCCTTTGCGCGGCTCTGGGCGCGCTGATCTATGGCTTCCTCACCATCACCCTGCGGGCAAACCAGAACGTCACCGGCCTGACCCTGACCATCTTCGGCGTGGGCTTCGGCAATTTCTTCGGGGATGTGATCTCCCGCGGGAATGCCAGCGGCTATATGGCCCTCTCCTCCTCCGCAAAGACCGCCTTCAACACCGGGCTGTTCAGCTTCATGGAACCCCGGGCAGAGGGAAGTGTGATCTTCGGCTATATCTACAAGCTCTTTTTCTCCTATAACACCCTGGTTTATCTGGGCATCGTTCTGGCCATCATCCTGGCCTGGTTCTTCAACAAGACCCGCGTGGGTCTGAATCTGCGGGCAGTGGGCGAGGACCCCGCCACCGCGGACGCGGCAGGCATCAACGTGAACCGCTACAAATACCTGGCCACTGTGCTGGGGGGCGGCATCTGCGGCCTGGGCGGCATGTATATCTCCATGGTCACCTGCAACGGCGTGTGGATCTATGACTGCGTCAGCGGCAAGGGCTGGATCGCTGTGGCGCTGGTGATTTTCGCCACCTGGTCCCCGCTGCGGGCTCTCATCGGCTCCCTGGTCTTCGGCGGGCTTTCCATCATGCGGCTCTATGTGCCGCTGGGCATCCCCATGCAGATCTATGACATCTTCCCCTATCTGGCCACGGTGCTGGTGCTGGTCTTCACCTCCATCCGCCAGTCCAAGGAACACGCCATGCCCAAGCACTGCGGCCTGAATTACTTCCGCGAGGAACGCTAAGGGCGCGGCAAGAGGCATACAAAACAGCGAACAGGCACAGTGGATTGCTGTGCCTGTTCTTGTATACTCCTGCCATTTGTGATAGTATGCAAATAAGAGACCAGCTGCAAGCATTTGAGCAAAACGAAGGAGTACAACAACAGTGTCTATTGAGAAAGTAAAAGCTTATTTTGCCTCCCGGGGGATGCTGGAGCGCGTGATGGAACTGGACGCATCCAGCGCCACCGTGGAGCTGGCAGCCCAGGCGCTGGGGGTGGAGGGCAGCCGCATCGCCAAAACCCTCTCCTTTTCTGTGGAGGGCAAGCCGGTGCTGGTGGTCACCGCCGGGGATGCCCGCATCGATAACGCCAAGTACAAGGCATTTTTTCATGCGAAAGCAAAAATGCTCGCCCATGAGGAAGCGGCTCAGCTCATCGGACACGCGGTGGGCGGTGTTTGCCCTTTCGCGGTGAACGAGGGGGTTGCAGTGTACCTGGATGAATCCCTGAAGCGCTTTCAGACAGTCTTTCCGGCCTGCGGCTCCGGAAACAGCGCCATCGAACTGACGATCCCGGAGCTGGAGGAGCATTCCGCCTGCCTGCAATGGGTGGATATCTGCAAAAACTGGGAATAGCCCCGGCTTCGCGAATTTTAAGCGGCTTTGCGCGGCGCAGCATAGAAAAATCCTCCCTATGATCATAGGGAGGATTTTTGTTTTACAGGCACAGCAAAAGGCTGTGGGGTTTTATTCGGGAGAAGGAGAGGTTTTCCCTTGCGCCGCAGGTAAAAAACATATTATAATTATATTTGAGTAGAACT